>DASXLL010000114.1:0-25138 GCA_036496265.1 Pirellulaceae bacterium
CCACGTCGGCGTCCGTGTGCAGGATCTGCCGCTGGAGATTCGAGTAATCCACCGTATCGAAATCCACGATGCCTAATTTCCCAATACCCGCGGCGGCGAGATACATCGCGATGGGCGAGCCGAGACCGCCGGCGCCGATGCAAAGCACGCTCGTCGAGCAGATTTTCTTTTGGCCGGCCAGCCCGACTTCCGGCAAAATCAAATGCCGCGAGTAACGGCGGATTTCGTCATTGTTCAATTGCATAGCTTGCGCAAGGGAAGGTTAGAGTAATTCAGCGGCACTCCAAAGTCCAAAGTCCGAGGTCCAAAGTCCAAAGTCCAAGGTCCAAGGTCCAAGGTCCAAGGTGCGGCTGCCGGTTGAGCAATTAGTTTTTGTATTTGCTGCCGCGCATTGGGGAAGTCTGAAGATAACTGATAAACCCTGCAATCATGCGGCTGATCGATTCGGTCTCTTGATAAAACTCGCCGAATTCATCTCGAGTCAAGTAGTTTTGATCGAGCGCGACGTAGAGCTGGCATCGTGTTTCTCCACAAGATGCTTTTGCGATGGATAGGAAGTGAATAAACTCCTGATCGCCGCCACGCTCAAATCCCTCGGCGATATTTGACATTATCGAAACGGAGGCTCTGCGTATTTGATCCTTCAAGCCAAAATCTCGTGCAAATCCTCCGTCGTTTGAAGCTTCATAAACACGCTTGGTTAGCTGGCGTGCGCGTTGCCATGCTTCGATGTCCTCGAATCGTTCGATCTTTGCCATGACATGTCCCGTTTCCAACTTTGGACTTTGGACCTTGGACTTTGGGGCTTTATTTCATAATGGGATATAGCGCGGTGAACTGGTCCGTCCAAAGTATTTCTTGGGATGGTTCCAGCGGCTGCCCCGCCTCCTTCACGCGCGGGTTATCCATGAACTCGTCGTTTTTCGAGACGAGTATCCAGTCGCTGGCCGTATCGGTTGGCCCGCCTTCTTCAGTCTTATGCACGCTCCAGGTCCGGTAGCCGTGCTTTTTGGCGATTGCGGCAACAACAGGCTCTAGATCGAGATAGCGGTTGCTGATATGGACGACGACAATTCCAGTCGGCACGCTTACTTTCTCCCCGGTCTTCTCATCAACTCGGTCCTCGTGCCGCAAGTGCTTGTCATACAGACTAAACGACTCATCCGTTAACAAGTGAGCCGGAATTGCATCACCGCTGAAGGCATCGAGGTGGAGCACATCGTAATTCATCCCTTTACCCTCAGTCTCCTTCAGTTCCCGCTCCAAGCTGACGCGGGCATCACCCATGACGACTTCCACCTTGCAATCCCGCGCCGCCGGGATTTTTCGTAAGTACGTGAACTGCTCGTTCGCAACCTTGAGGACTTTCGGATCGATGTCATAAAACTTGAACAGGTCGCCCTTCTTCGCGTGAGCCGCCATGGATCCGCTGCCGAGGCCAATCACGGCGACGCGCAGGCCTTGGCCCTTGCGGGGGTTCTCCTTCACCGCCAGCGCCGCGCCGGTGCCATCGACGTAATAAGTCGATGGCTCCAGCTCACGTGATGGATCGGTGAACTGAAAGCCGTGCCAGATGCGGCCGTTGTAGAGCGCCTTGCCGTCGTTGTAGGGATCGTCGTCGCTGCCCATCCGTTTGACGGTGACTGTGCCGTAGAAATTTCGCTCCATCGCGATCAAATCACGGTCCTGGCGGCCTAATATGTTGTGTTTTTCCAGCCAGCCCTGCCAGGTTGTCGGGAGCGCCCGCGCCACCCGCCGCATTTCGATCGGCTCCATGTTGTAGCTGACGATAAACAGCACCGTCGGCACCATCACAAACGCCAGCACCCACTGCAGGACCTCGCGGCCCCTTAACCAGCGGTCCTTGCCGTCGTTGAAAATCGTCAGCCAGCCGACGACGAATCCGCCAATCAACGCGATCGCCAGCTCGAAGTGCGTCTTGAATATCATCGGGCAGATGAGCCCGACGAAAATGCCGCCCAGCGCGCCGCCGGCAGACAATGACAGATAGAAACTCGTCAAATACTGAGGCTGGGGCTTCGACTTGACCAGCTCGCCGTGGCAAACCATACAGATCAAAAACAGGGCCAACATATAGGATGCCGCGGCGAAGAAGACGTGCTCGCCGAAATCGTACGTGCCGACATCCAGCTCCCAGTTGAATCGCGGCTCGCGTTGGCCTGCCTTCTGATTGAATTCCGCTTCCGTCACTTCGCCGTCGAGATTGGCGTCCCATGACACGAGGGTCGTGCTCGCCGGCGTGGGCAATTCATCCACCATCAACTTGCCGTCTTTGTTCTTATCAAGCTTGGCGAAGGTATCGCCATTCTCCAAGACAACTGGCCGCCGGTCGGCATACAGCCAATTGCACGCGCCCGTGAACTTATTCACAACCCAGCCCAGCCCATCAAGGAACTTGTCGTTCATCTTGGAGAACGTAATCGGCAGGTTGGCTTTAAACCACCCAAAGCCGATCGTTTTGCCATGCAGCTGGGTCGCGGTGACCTTCTCGTTGAATGTCTTTTTCGCGTAGGCCTGCGCTTCATCGGCATCGTCAAACGTCGGTCGTGAAAAGGTCATCGCGGCCACTTTCTGGAAATACTCCATGCGGTCGTTGACATCGTCGTATTTGTTGATCGCCGTCAGCCACATCAACACCAGAATTGCGAGCAGGCCGTACGTTTTGCGCCAATACCACCGCTCGTTGTCGAAGCAAATAATGAACGACAACAGGTACAAACTCAGCGGAATGACCCACATGAACGGCACGACGGCGATGTCCTGGCATAGATGATTCGTGATGGCCAAAAAGGCCATCGAGGCGAGCGCCGCCATCGACAACCAAGACAAACGCCGGCCGACTCCCGGCGGCCGTTCGGCTTCCATCGTCGCCTGGGCCGTCGCGGCGTCTGCGCCACCGGCATTCCGCTTGGCAACCAGGCCTTCCGCAGCTGTGACTGTTGGTTCACTTGGCGCCGCGGGCGCATCGAGCACATCGCGCATCTTCCATAGCGATCTTGCGAGAATCCCAATTAGCGCGGCAAATCCAATGAAGATCAACGACCACACGTAACCCTGCATATTCACGCGCAGTGTCGTCTCGACGAAGAACGGGTAGGTCAACAGTGCTGCGAGCGAGCCAACATTCGATAGCGAATACAGCCGGTAGGGCGATCGCCCCGGATAAATCTTCGCGAACCACGCCTGCACGAGCGGCCCTGTCGTCGATAGCACGAAATAGGGCAGGCCGATCACGGCTGCCAACAGCACGAGAATGCGCAGCGCAGGGAACGATCCATCCGCCGGCTTCCAGATGTCGGCGGGCGGAAAGAAAACCAACAGCATCAAGACCGCCGCAAGCACGACGCACATATGTACGATCGCCTGCCATTTCGTCTGCACTTGGTGCGTTATTAAGTGCGCGTAGGCATAGCCGCCGAGCAGCACGAGCTGAAAAAACAACACGCAAGTCGTCCACACCGCCGGGCTGCCGCCAAACCACGGCAAGATCTTCTTCGTGATGACCGGCTGCACTTGAAACAGCAAAAACGCGCTGACGAAAATCGTCGCCGCTGACCACCAGGCCAGCCCACTAGACCGAGTCGAATTCATGAAAGCCCTTCGCCAAAAACCCGCGCAAGCGTGATTCGATAATTGAGCCTATGAATCGGCGAGAAGCAAGGCGATGACGCAGCGGAAGATAACACGGCTAAGTGAATCGGCTGTTTTTGCGAGCACGGACGTCGATTACGAGGCGTTCAACCCATCCGCCAACAGAACCGTCGCCGCATCGCTGATGCTCGCGGTGCGAGCCTTATCGATGGTTGGCAAATTACCGCCGGTGAAGTCATGCCACCAGCTCTCCGCCTCGTGAGGATTCCACTCATTCGCCTTGCTACAAGCGCCAAGGGCAGCCGCAAATGCCCGCGCGGATGCAAACCGATCGTGCGGGCTTTTCTCCAGGCCCTTGAGCAGCGCCGCTTCCAAATCGCCGGACACCGGCCGCTTCAGCCGTTCGCTCGGCCGGATTGGGGGTGTTCGCGAGTGGTGCATGCAAATCTCCAACACGTTCTGACCGTCGAAGGGCGGCGTCCCGGTCAACAAAAAATAACCCACAGCCGCCACTGAATACAAATCACTGCGGCTATCGACGCGCTCGGAATTTTCGATTGACTCAGGCGACATATAAAGCGGTGTGCCGATGATGGAGCCGACGGATGTCAGCGACGATTCCTTTTTGGCATCGACAGCTTTGACGAGGCCAAAATCGAGCACCTTCACGACATCGTTTTCGCCGCCGCGACAGCCGAGCATCACGTTTGCTGGCTTGATGTCGCGATGCACCAGCCCAATCTGATGAGCTTCGGCCAACGAACCACAAATCTGTCGCAAAATGTGAATCACGCGGCCTTCCGACTGCGGCCCATAGCGGTTCACGAGCACTTCCAGCGTAATCCCGTCGAGAAACTCCATCGCGTAGAAGAAAATGCCTTCGGGCGTGCGGCCATAATCGTAGATCGCGATCGTGTTTGGATGGTTCAACTGACACGTAAGCTGCACCTCGCGCTCGAATCGCGCGATCGCTTCGTCGGTCGTCTTATCGGGATGTAAAAGCTTGATGGCCGTCGGCCGCCTGAGCATCCGGTGCCGCCCGCGATAGACGACACCCATCCCGCCTTCGCCCAGTTTGGCCTCAAGCTGATATTGGCCAAGTTCTTTGGCCATCAAGGCAGCTTTTTGCGCCGCCCGCTCGACGCGGGCAACCACCACAGTGAAGAACAGGATCAGCACGCTGCTCGCCGCCAGCAGCGCGAACAAACTCCAAAATGCCCGCCGCAGGATGTATAGCGACCGGTAGGCTTCTGCGACTTCTACTTCCGTCGCCACGCCCAGGCCGTAATTCGGCAACCACGTCCACGCGCCGACTACCGGCACACCGAGATAATTGCGATAGCCGGTGACATCGATTCCGCTTTCGTCTTTCACCGCACTCGCCGCCATCCGAGTCAGCGGCTGCTCGCTTCGCGGCGCGGTCGCCTTGTGGCCGGCAACCAGATTCGCGCCGGGATCGCGGATCGTCAGCGCCAGTTGCGACCGCGCGACGCCCTGATCTGGAACGAGCGCGAGGCGGGCCAATTCGGGCGTAAACCGACTCTCGGATAGCATCAGCCCGGATTCATCGAAGGCGTAGGTCTCTCCGGTCTTTCCGGGGCGAGCGATTTGCAAAATGCGAACAAAATCCTCTTCCGGCCGAATGCGCAAGCCTAAAACGCCAACCACATCGCCCGTCAAATCGCGCTGCACACCGAGGGCGAACATTGTCGGCTGCCCGGCTCGCATCTGGCCATCGCTGTCGCGCATCAGCACCGCTGTGGCAAACGGCGGCGACACAATCGCACTGTGCTCGATCGTCCGATCGACCAAATCGTAGCTCGTCGTTCGCTGCTGCCCGATCAGCTCCGGCCGGTCCGCCGCCAGAATGACATGGTCCTTCGACATGAGCACATAGCCGGCGAAGTGCTTGCGGGCCAAGATCGGCCGTAGTGCGGCACGAATCGATTCTTGCGCCGGCGATTGTGTCAGGGCGACGATATTCTCGGGGGTGCTTGTTGCCAGGCGTGCCAATTCGCTCGCCGCTTTGCGAATCGCCGGTTCGGCGGTGGCCGTCAGAGCCTGGCTCTCCTCCGCTTCCAGCCAGATACGTAATGCCTCGACGTTCGATTTGAGCATTGCGTCCAACCCCTCGGCCATCTCCTTCTGCGCCGCAGCTTCGACCGAGGTGCGAATCATCAATCCGGCCACTGCCATCATGGCAGCGGCCAACAGCGGCCAAATCCACAGTTGCCGCTTGAGCAAGTCGAGCCCGGCCGTCATACCGTGCTTCAAATGGCTGCCGGCTGATGTCTCCGTAATCAGCTTGGAAAATCGATCGAGCATGTTCGGCGGCATGGGAAGCGAAATCGCCGCAGACGGACATCAGCGCGGCACGTTCCTACCATTGTCGCCAACGACAGCCGAATGTCGAGCCGAGCGCCGCCGGCGAGGCTTACAAAAATGCCAGCCGACCACCAACAACGGAGACGGCAGCCGTTTGAGGAGCCGATCGCTTACGCAGCGCGCTTGGTCGCCTGCCGCCAGGGCCAATTGTGCTGCTGCCGGCAGAGCGGACTTTGCAGCAGGGCTGCTACTTCTCGGTAGTTCGTGATCCGCTCGGCGAAAGGGCGCGTGCTTTGCTTGACAAGCCGAGTCTGGGTGCCGCCGAACGGCACATTGAGTAGCGGGCAAATACGATGCTTGAGCCAGTTCGTCGGATCGGCCACGAGCTCCTCATAGCTTAGTAACACCGCCCGGCCTTCTAACCAATTGCATTCGACTACGCTCCGATAACGCCGCCGCATGTCGTCGCAATAAGCTCGCAGCTCTTGCGGATCGACATGAATCTCCGCTTCGCGCGGCGTCTCGCCTTCACGCAACAAGTACTGATCCGTCGCCGCGGCAACTCGGTGCGAGACAAACTGTTCGGCGAGTGCTTCGCGGTACAAGATGATGTATTTCGCGGTGGGAAATTCACGGTTCAAGTCGTCCAGCGAAAGACCACAGTTGCTCAATTGATGCAGCATAAGCTTGCAGCCGCGAACCGGTTTTTTTTCGCCCTGCAAACAGTAGCGGATATGATGGATCGCTTTTGCCGGCGGCAGATGTTCATTGCGCGGCCCAATCGGCAGGCGCGAGCAAAACACTTCGCTCAGCGCGGAAACATCCGGCTGCTGCCTCAAATACGACAACAATAGGTTGCTGCCGGATCGCCACGTTGCAATGACCAGCAGGGGCTGAAACGGTGCATGTGGAGACAGCCACCACCTTCGCAGCAACCGGAGCTTGGTCTTGAAACGGGCCCAGCGCAAACCGGCCGGCTTTGGGTATGACGCGTGCGTCTGCGACGAGAACGGAATTGTATCAGTAGGTCGTGACGGCATCGCTAGCACTCCGCAGGCAATCGACTATTACGATCGTAATGATCGAAAGGGCCAAGCTTGCCACTTAAGCCAAGTTTGACGCGGGCGATGTCTTTATCAAAAGTCATCGCGCGAAGCAAGGTTCCGCAGCGAAATTCGCCGTTCTGTCGCCAGCGGGCGGAAATGGAACGACCAGCGAGTGGAAAACTAATTGCCTTCCGCGACCTCGACCGCGTCGATCAAGCGGTCAATGCCCGATAGCTCGCGGCAGGTTTGAATGGCGATCTGGCGCTCGTAGAACGAGCCGACGCTGCCGCGCAAAGTGACCTCGCCGGCGCGGACATTGACCGAGAGCCGTTTCAGATTCGCGCGGTTGGTTTCGGCCAGTTGCGTTGTGATGCGGTCGGCAAGCAGAAAATCGGCTGGGGTTGGCGGCGCAGCAATTGAGATCATTTCGCAATAAACCCTTTCAAGGGCAACTCCGTTTGCTAATCGGTTTATGTTACAGGGCCGCCTGACCCGTTTCTCCCGTGCGGATGCGAATGGAGTTCGCGCATTCATAGACGAAGATTTTGCCGTCGCCGATTTGACCGGTCTGAGCCGCCTTCACAATGGTATCGATGACCTTCTCGCCGACTTCTTTGGGCACAACAATCTCGATCTTGAGCTTGGGCACAAAATCGATGCGATACTCGGCGCCGCGATACGTTTCCTTCTGCCCCTTCTGGCGGCCGAAGCCACGCACCTCGGTCACCGTCATGCCGTGGTAGCCCGCGGTGACGAGCGCGTCTTTGATGGCGTCAATCTTGTGATGTCGGACAATCGCTTCGATCTTGAGCATTGCGGAAAACTCCGAGAAGTTGAATTACGACGAGCAGACGAACACGCCAAGCCACGGCACCTAGAAATGCACGGGGTTGGACTTCACGGCCGCCTGTTTCCACGCGGTCGCTTGAACGCAAGTAGTGTGCCGCCAATGGCTTTTTATCGCAAGCTGGCGGGTATCTCAAGATTTGACGTATTTTACTTAGTTTTATAGTCGCGCCGGTCCCTGGCAATCGCCCCGAGTGCTTTGAACCGCTTAATTGGCTCGCGGGGGTGCTGAAAACTCATGCAACTACAAAATGGCCTTTGGCTCCTGCTGCGAGAGGCAGTGGAAGGAGCCCAGGCCCCAAACCAAGGCCAGCGATGGGCAGCCGCGAACGTCGCGGTCTGGAAATAGTGGTTGAAGGGTTTTGATCGCGGTTTCGTCGGCGGGGTCGCCGAATTGGGGTACGACTACGACGCCGTTGGCAATGAGGAAATTGCAGTAGCCGGCTGGCAGGCGCTGGCCGTCACAAAAGAGCGGGCGGGGCAGCGGTAATTGGATGATTTCGAATGCGCGGCCATGTTGATCTGTGAGTTGTCTAAGCTCGCGCACGTTTTGTTGGGTCGGCTCCAAATTGTCGTCGGACTTTTCGTTGCAGGTTGAGACGACGATTGTCGTCGGATTCACGAAGCGCGCAATTTGATCGATGTGGCCGTCGGTGTCGTCGCCGGCGATCTCGCCGCCGGTTAGCCAGAGGATTCTTTCGGTAGCCAAGTAGTCGTGCAGGTATTTCTCGATTCCAGATTGGTCCAGTTGGGGATTCCGATTGGGATTCAGCAGACAGGATTTTGTCGTGAGGATGCAGCCGTCGCCATTGCCGTCGATGGCACCGCCTTCGAGGATGATTCCGGGCACGAAGCGACGGCGGTTTTGTAGCTCGGCGATGTGGCGCGGGACTTCGTTGTCGAGGTCATAGGGAGGATATTTGCCGCCCCAGGCGTTGTAGCCCCAGTCGATGAGAGCGGGAGGACGAGAGGGGGAGGGGGAGGGGGAGAATGAGAGAAAGGTCGGGCCGTGGTCGCGGCACCAGGAGTCGTTGGTGGGAATGTCGTGGAGGGTGACGTTTTTCAGTTCGCCGACGAGAGACCTGGCTTGGGCCATAACATCGCGGCCGCCGGCGAGGATGTTGACGGGTTCGTAGTCGGCGAGCAGGCGGACGAGTTGGGCGAATTCGGCGGGGACGGGTTCAAAGTGGTCGGGCCAGGTGTTGGGGTTGCGCGGCCAGGCCAGCCAGACACTGGCTTGGGGTTCCCATTCGGCGGGCCAGCGGTAGCCCAGGGCGGCGGGCGTTTGGTCGGTGGGTTCGGACATGAGAAGCGGAAGTATGAATGCTGAATTTTGAATGATGAAGACTGCAGAACGAGTGTACCGGCTGGTTGTGAATGCAGGAGTCGCCGTTTGGGTGGAAAAGCGATTTCGAAGCTGGGTGTTATGCGGACGTTTTGGACAAGTCCGTTGGTTCGGGTGGTTTTCTCCGGACTGCGTATGCAGGCGATTTTGTTTTTATGCGAGAGGCATATTTTCGTAAACGCTGGCTACTACTATACATATGCTATTGCAGTCGGTATGCGATTATGCACGATATGCATGGCCTGGGGGCCGGGAGGTTTCTTGAAAGCGCTACGACGATGCGAACTTTGAGTCGCTGCACTTTGGTGCAAATCGCGCATTGATACAGATGTATAGATGCGCGAGGGGCGCGGATATTGGCGCCCGGCCTGGCGCCGATTGAGAGCAATCGAGGCCAGTCGTGGGACGGCCTGCCCTCAAGCGGTTTCATCAAAAACCACTGACCGTTAAAGCACGTCGGCGTGGGAGATTTGAACCAGCAGGATTTCTTCGCGAGCCGCAAGAAAAGCGTCGAGAACTTGCGGGTCAAAGTGGGTTCCACGCCCTTCCTCGAGGATCGCGAAGCACCTGTCGATGGGGAAGGCAGGCTTGTAGGGCCGCTTGGTGCTGAGGGCGTCGAAAACGTCGGCGACGGCGGTAATGCGGCCGACCAATGGAATGTCGTTGCCGGCCAGGCCGATTGGATAACCGGAGCCGTCCCACCGTTCATGATGCGTGAGAGCGATTTGGGCGGCCATTTCGAGGACCGGCGAGGCGCAGTCTCCGAGGATGCGTTGCCCCAACTCGGCATGCCTTCGAAAAACCGACCATTCGGAATCAGTAAGCGATTCAAAAATCTGCTTGCCAAAGCCGCAGTGTTTGCGCATCACTTCGAATTCTTGCGGCGACAGTTTGTCAGGCTTGGTCAAGATCGCATCGGGAATGCCGATCTTGCCTACGTCGTGAAGTTGGGCCGCCTGGCGGATCATTTGCACGGCATCGGGCTCCCAGCCCAATTGGTGGGCAATGATTGCCGCATAACAGCCGACGCGAACAACATGGCGTCCTGTCTCGTCATCGCGGAATTCGGCCGCACGGGCCAGGCAATGAATGACGTTTTGATGCGAAGCTTCCAGTTGAGCGGTGCGCTCCTTCACCCTTCGTTCCAGCTCTGCCGCGTAATTCCGCAACTGATCATGATGGGACTTCACGAGCAGCACATTGCGGACGCGGGAGATGAGCTCGCTGGGATCCACCGGCTTGGCGAGAAAATCGGTTGCTCCGAGCGACAACGCCTGACATTTGGTGTCGCGGTCCTCGAGCGCCGTTAGCATGACGATCGGAATATGCGCGAGTTGGGCGTCGGCCCGCACGGCGCTCAAAATATCAAGGCCGCTGAACTTGGGCATGACGATATCCATCAGAACGAGATCCGGCTCGCTGCGAATCATCAGCGGCAAGACTTCGGCCGGCGCTGTCGTCGAGCAGAAATCCGAATAGCCGGCGCCAGCCAGATACTTGCGAACGACCTTGGTGTTGAGCGGCTCATCATCGACCAGCAGAATTTTCGCGGGCCGGCCGTCGATTAGCACGGGCTGTGCAGCGGCCGCATCCTCGGTGCGAGGCTGTTCGCATACCGCGGTGGAAACGATTTTGGTGGGCACTTCCGAAGTCACAGTCACTTCGTCTCTTTCGTTCAGGAGTCAAAAAGTGGGATATATGATTTGCCTGAGGGCACGCTTACGAGCGGACGGGAACCTGGAGTCGTGAAAACAAACATTCCATATCGGTTATGAGGGGACCAAGCTTGTCGGCTTGACATTGTTTGGCCGCTTTTTCCAAGGCGGTGGCGGGCGCTGTCAACTCGTCGAAGCCGGCGGTTCCGCCAGCACCTTTGATCCAGTGAGCGAGTTCCCCGATGCGAGCCAGATCGGCGTCTGCCAGCGCTTCGTTCAACGCTGCCAGCTTGCCTTCCAACTGGTCCACGAATTCGACAATCACTTCGCAGAACTCCACGTCATCGGACGGCAGACGCGATACGATTGGCCGGCCGTTATCCTCGGTTTTCTTCGCGGCGCGATCGTCCGATTTGGCGAGTGGCCGATTGCCGATTGCCGTAGCCACAGCTTCCAAAAGCTGAGCCCGGTCAATGGGCTTCGTCATGTAACCCGAGCAGCCCGCTTCGCGGCATTTTTTCTCATCGCTGGCCATCGCATGGGCCGTGAGCGCAATGATCGGCAACGTGCAGCCGAGTCGCCGCAGTTCACGCGTTGCGGTGTAGCCATCCATGACTGGCATCTGCATGTCCATGAGGATGATGTCGAATGGTTCCCAACCGAACGCTTCCACGCCTGCCTGGCCATTTTCGGCTGTGCGGACTGTGGCGCCCGCTCGCTCGAGAACAAGCGTGATCAGCTTGCGATTGGTCACTCCGTCCTCAACCAGCAAAATGCGACAGGGGGGCAAGCTGTTGATCGGCCGATGGCCGGCCGTGGTTGGAACAGGGACTAAATCGGCAGCGGCTTGCTGCGCCATCGCCACGCCTTCCAACGAACCCGTGGGAACCGTCAAGGTGAAGATGCTGCCGCGGCCTTTGTCGCTATTGACGGCCAAATCGCCGCCCAACAAGCGGGCGAGCCGCCGGCTGATGGAGAGGCCGAGGCCCGTGCCGCCAAAGCGCCGGGTGATGGACGAATCAGCCTGCACAAACGGATCGAATATGCGTTGCGCCGCCTGGGCATCGATGCCCACGCCGGTGTCGATGACATCGATGATCAATTGGGGCGAGGGCTCGGTTTCTAGTCGGGCTGCAACTTGTACGCTGCCGACTTCCGTGAATTTGATCGCGTTGCCGATCAGATTCATAAGGATTTGGCGGAGGCGAGCCGGGTCGGTTTGAATGGTGACTGGAATCTCGCTCTTCCAGAAGTATTCGAGCATCAAGCCCCGGTCCTGAGCTGGCACGCGGAGAATGGAAACAGCCGCGGCAATGATCTCGTGGGGCGAACAGCGGAGATCTTCCATCGACATTTGTCCGACTTCGATCTTAGAAAGATCGAGGACGTCGTTGATCAGCGTTAGCAAGTGCCGGCCGCTGTCATGGATGGTTTGCAAATAATCGCGTTGCTGCGGCGTGGCGTCGGTTTGGCTTACGAGCACGTCCGTAAATCCCAGAATGGCATTTAGCGGCGTGCGAATCTCGTGGCTCATATTGGCCAGAAATGCCGTCTTCGCGTGGCTCGCGGCTTCGGCGGCTTCTTTGGCGCTGCGGAGGGCATCGGCCGCTTCTTGCCGATCCGTGATATCGCGGGCGAAGGCACAAAAGCTGATCGCGGCCGGCGAATTGATCGGAGCGATCGCCAATTCGACGGGGAACTCATGGCCGTCGCGGTGCAAACCACGAACCTCTATCCGTTTGTTGAGTACATTCGTTTCGCCTGTTTCCAAGAACCGCTTGAGCCCCTTCTCGTGGGCCTCACGGAAAGAAATGGGAATGATGGTGCCCGCGACCGGTTGGCCGAGAACTTCAGCCGCCGTCCGACCGAACGTCGCTTCCGCCTGGGAGTTCCATCCCGTGATTCGCCCTTCACGGTCCATGCTGATCACGGCGTCGAGGGCGGTTTCGACAACGGCGTGCTTCTCGGTATAGGCGCTCTCCAGCTTTTCGGTTTGCTCTTGCATCTCGCGATTCACGAGTTCCAGAGCGGCAGTGCGGACTGCGTCCAGCCACATATCGCGCACCCCGCTGAGGCACGAGATGACCAGAAATATGTCCTCATACACCACCCAGGCCGCATGCTCCAGCCACCGCCAGGGGGCGGCAGTGGCGACGCCGAAAACCGTTTGCGGCCAGAACACGCCGCGCACGAAGTGATCGAGTGCGACGAGGAGCGTCGCGGGCACAAGCACCTTCCAGTCGCGGTAGAAAGCGAGAAAGGCGAGTGAGCCAAAGACGTGAAAATGCGTTTCAATTCGTCCGCCGCTGACTTGGATCAGCAGCGAGGAAAACATGACTTGGGCCAACGCCACAATGTGGCGCGTGAAGGTGCGGCCGGGAAATCGCCAGGCAAAATAGACGGGAAGGCTGGCCAGGGCCGCGCCGAAGAACAAGGCGAGCCAAACGTGGATATGGACGTGGCTCTGGGAGCCATTCCAGCTTTTCGGCGAGACAAACAGCGCCAGGGCGATCGCGCCGAGCCACTGCAAGATCATGAGCACGGCGAACATTCGGTCGGTCCGGCGCGCGATTGCGCGCCAGCGCTGATCGAATAGTTCCCGGGCCCTCGCCTCCGAGGCAACGATGGTTGTGTCAGGGCGTGATTCCATGGCTGGCTGTTGTCTGAGTGATGTTGGGGCAATTGATCAGCGAGCAGCCGAAGACGGCTGTTTCTTTGCAGTTGGCGCGACCGGTGGAGATGAGCGAGGCCAGCGCCGCACGACCCGAGTTGTCGCCTTCGTGGCCGCGCGAGGGTGTAACACCACCGTGGAATAGCAGGCTTCCATCCGCGGCGTACAGCAACGCTTCGCCGGAAGTAGTAGCGCCGAAGCGGGCGGCCTCCACGCCATCGATATCGGAGGTCACGACAGCGCCGCGGAACTTCAATGCTGTTTCATAGAGACTCGACTTCTCCCAGGATTCGCCGGTGCCCGGAGGCCGAACGAACACGATGTGCAGGCTAAATTGGTCTTCGCGCCCGGCGAGTAAGCGATCGACCTCCGCCAATGTGGCCCGCGAGCAGGGGCAACGGGGATGCAGGAACAAGACCATTGTCGGGCGCGTTGCATCGCGCGTAATGTTGACTGCCGCTGGCCAGCGGTCGGACGCCGCCGAAGTCTTGGCTGGCGTCAACTCGAACAGGAGCATCGCGCCGATTCCGCTAGCGATGCACAGAGCCCATCCGGTGACTAGCACGATCGTTCGAAGAGTTTGCATTTGCGGCGCTCCCATGACGTTCCGTGCGCGCGGTGGCACTCGGCTGGGAAATAATAGGTTGGCCCTACTGAGGTGGATGGCCGGAGCAACCGCTTATGCCGCTGATGCGGGTTGTAAGGAAGAATGGGCGATTTTCCCAAACCGCGCTAGGCCAAGATCCAGCCAAATTGCTTGCCAAAGCGGTTAGCAACGCGAATTTCGCTTGGTCAGGCCCAGCGTCAGGACTACACACACAGGCCCCCGGCGGCAAGCCGCCAAGCAAGTCACTCAGTCCGCCGTCTCCGTTTCCGGATGCGCTCGGCCGACGCGCCAAATGCTGTGTGAATCGCGTCGCGCGACTGACGGCTTTATGCTATGCCGCGGCTTGCTTGCTGTGCTCGTGGAGGTGGGTGGCCTTTAGTAGAACGCAGCCTTGGGAGACTTCGGCGGCGCCGGGGGAGCCGACGGCGGCGGTGGGGCAGGCGACAATGCCGGAGAGACGCTGCCAGGTTTTCTTGAGGGCGAAGGGGACCGAGGAGGAGCTGATATTGCCGACGTTTTGGGTCAGGCCGTTGATGAGCTCGCCGCGGATGCCGAGGCTTTCCAGCTTCATGCCGGTGAAACGAACAATGCCGCTACCGGCTTGATGCGGGACGACGAAGCGGACGTCGTCTGTGGGAATTCCGGTGGCGCGGACGGCGAGATCGACAGCGCTCGACATGGCGCGAGGGGCGATGTCGGCGATGCCCATGCCGTCGAGCGAAAACACGAGCCGCTCGTGGGCGTGGCCGATTCCGCCATTGGCTTCGGGCAGCGGAACATTATGGCGCAAATGGAAATCGAAAAATGGCCGGTCAGCGGGCTGCTTTTGGGCGTCGGCGTAGAGCACGTCGAAATGAACGGGATATTTGCAGCTCCGGCTGGGGGCGATCAGTGTTGCCGTGGCCATATCGCCGAAGAGTCCGGCCGTTTGTTTGCAGCCGTAATCGGTGATGCGGCTGATGCGGCTGGCGGTGATAATCATGACGAACTGGTCGTCGGCCAGCGAGAGCCGCGGAATGATGCGACTAAAGGCGAGCGTCATGGCGCGGCTATACCCGCAGCAGAACCAGTTGAGGCCGGTGACGCGGCATTTGGGGATGCCGAGGCGGCGGGAAAGCTGGCGAGCGGCGCGGCGGAGGCGTTCTTGCTCGGCCCGCTGCGGATCGAGCATCCGGCGGGCGACCGCGAGCGGTACAAACGAGGGCGAAACAAATAGAATCGCCCGGCAGTCGCTCAGGTCGCAGCCGACTTCGCGCTGCAGGGTGCGAACGGCGCGGAGCCCCATCGTGACTTCGTCTTCGAGCGAGATGGGTCGCGATTCGATGCCGGTGTGGTGCACGAATTTGCGCGGGATCGTGTCGCCGAACCACTCGTTGCCGAGAATCCACGGCGGCTCGAAGGCGGCGATCGCGGAGATGCCGACGCGCGTGTTGTGCGGAGCGTCCATTGTTGTTCTCAGTGCCCTTCGATCATGCTGCTCGGCGGCTGCCGCGCACGGTGTGCTGGCTGAGCTGCGAGCTGATCATGTTGATGAGCAGGGTGAGAGCGGATTCTTCGATGTCCACGCGGCGGCGGGCGACGGCCGAGCCTTCCTGCTCGACCAGACGCGACGTTTCCTCGCGGACAATGGCAATCGCCCGAGCGCGCAGGTAACCGCGGGCCTCGGTTGGGCCGAGCGAGGGCAAGCGGTGCATGACCCGCTGCCAAACGCCCAGCCGGCTGCGGCCCGCGACGCGCTCAGCCATTTCGGCAAAGCGATCGGAGCCGAGGATTTGTGACAGCACCTCGGAGACAGCAAACATAAGCACCAATCCTTTTCAGGAGGCGAGATGATCGCCGGCTGGCCGGAGGGAGGGAGGAGTGCCAGCATGCGAACACTAGCACTCCATCGAATTCCTGGTGCCAGCACCTTGATTGGTGCGTGGTGAGCGTGTTCTGGGAAAGACGCGATGACTTTATGGTCTCCGTCGCGGAATAAACAAACGCTAGCATCGTTAATGTTTACACATTCGATGCAATTTGCCTAGGTTCTGCAGCCGATTTCCGCCTAGATTTTTTGCGGACAGATTCTAAACGTTGAGAGGTAAGAATCGCTGTCTGGGGAAGAAATAACGCCAATGTGACCCTTAGATTGGGGTCAAAAAAAGCTCGGAATTCTAGAAATTGGTCGCGAGCAGCCCAGCGTTCTAAGCGAGCAGACGCTGGACGGCTTCCACGAGCTTGTCCATGGCGAAGGGCTTGCGGAGGTAGTCATCGACGCCAAGCATTTCGGCGTAGGCCTTGTGACGCGAGCCTTCATTGGCCGTGATCATGATGACGCGGACGGGGACTTCGCGGGTGCGGCGGAGTTTTTCCAGGACGAGAAAGCCGCTGCGCTTGGGCATCATCATGTCGAGAATTACGAGATCTGGATCTTCGCTTTCGGCCATGGCGAGGCCTTGATTGCCATCGCGGGCGATGAAGATTTGATAGCCCTTGGATTCCAGGGCGTATCGAATCGAATCGATGATTTCGGTGTCGTCATCGACCAGCAGCACACGCTTTTTGGCGGCTGATTTCGTCTGGGCTTCGTCCTGGGTGTTTTCGCTGGTCATGGCCGCCTGATTTGGCGCAGTTGCTAGGTCGTTGATGCTCGGTCGCCGGACGAGTGAATATTCGATAGCTTATAGGAGCGGCGGGCGCGGAGCAATTGTGCGGAAACGCTCGCGGCTGATTCGCTTGAATTCTTGCCTGACCTCTAAGGTCGGAAGTTTTACCATGTCCCGTTTCTCTTCTGACGAACTAGCAACGTATCAGCGCGACGGCTTTTACGTGGTGCGGCAGCTTTTTGCCAAGGACGAAATCGACAAATTGCTGATCTTTGCGAAGGAAGACCCGAGCTTTGCAAGCAGTCTTTATGGACGAAAGGATGCAGCCGGGAATGAGACAAAACTGGCATTGTGGAATCACGCGGGCGACGATCTCTACAGCATGTTTGCCCGGTCGGAGCGGATTGTCGAGCGCATGGAGCAGGCTCTGGGCGGCGAGGTTTATCTGTATCATATGAAAATGATGCTGAAGGAGCCGAAGGTCGGCGGGGCGTGGGAGTGGCATCAAGATTACGGGTATTGGTATCACAATGGATGCCTGTTGCCGCTGTTGGCGAGCTGTTTGATTGCGGTTAGCCGGGCGAATAGAGCGAATGGGTGCCTGCAAGTTTTGCGTGGCTCGCATTTGTTGGGGCGCATTGACCACGGGAAGACGGGCGATCAAACCGGCGCGGATCTGGAGCGGGTGAACGTGGCTGTGGAGCGGATGGAGCTCGTTTATGCCGAGTGCGAGCCGGGTGATGCGATCTTTTTCGACAGCAATTTGCTGCACCGCAGTGACATGAATGGCTCGGATGAGCCGCGGTGGTCATTAATTTGTTGCTACAACGCCCGGCGGAACGATCCGTACAAGGAATCGCGGCATCCGCGGTATTCGCCGCTGGCGAAGGTGGGCGAAAATGCGATTACACGCTGGCAATCCGGCGTCTAAACCGTTTGACCGGTTGTGGCGGTGACAATAAACTCAAGGGATGCTGGGGGGGGGTGGCGCAGACGCCTTTTCGCCAGCAGAGTGCTGCCCGATCGCTTTTCTCAGCGTTCGCTTTTCTTCTGCGACGGAGAGAAACCATGAATTCGCAGCGCAGCTATTGCCGCCAAGCGTTCACGCTCGTGGAGCTGTTGGTTGTCATTGCGATTATCGGCACGCTGGTTTCTCTGCTCCTTCCCGCCGTCCAGTCGGCTCGCGAATCAGCTCGCAGGATGCAATGCCAGAATAATTTGCACAATCTGGCGATTGCGATGCACAACTACCATGATGCGCTCAACACGTTCCCCAATGGATCGTTTTATGACGGCGTAAAACCGACGCCGAACAATCCCGCCGGTGACTCAGTCTGCGGCGCGGGTCCTCTCTACACAAATTGCGAGGAATGGGGTTGGGGCGCGCTGATTCTGCCGTACGTCGAGCAGGGCAATCTCCATTCGCAGCTCGGAGTGAATGAGTACTCACTCCACCATTTGCTGGCGGGCGCCAGTCGCTATCTTCCCGATCCTACGGATCCGTTGTCGATCCCGTTGAAGCTATACATCTGCCCTAGCGACGCGAATCCGACGAGCGATGTGAACTCCAGTCGGAAATTCACCAATGGAATGGGGAACCAATTGGGGGGATGGGGAGCGTTTGAGCCTTCGGTCAGCAATTACGTTTGCAACCGCGGAACGGGTTTTCAGCCTTATAACCCGAACAACCGAGGAGCGACGGTTGATTCGTTCGGCGTGTTTATGGAAACGCAAGCCAAAGGCATGAAGGACATCACCGACGGAACCAGCAATACGTTTATGCTCGGCGAGCGGGACGCCGCATTTTGCGGCTCGGCGTCGTGGGCCGGAATCGTGAATCCGGCGGGCTCGGGAACGGTCTCGCCGTTTTTTGTTGCGGGCGGGGTTCATGTAAAGTTGAATACGCCCGACCCGCCGATTGCTTGGAATGCAGGGAACGCGGGATGTTATATGGGATTTTCCAGCCTGCACCCGGGCGGAGCGAATTTCGCGCTATGCGATGGCTCGGTTCGGTTCATCATCAACAATATCGAGTTCAAGCCGGCGACCGGGGCGCTTCACGATTACGACTTGCACCTGCCCAAAGACCCTCGCTACGCCAACGTCTATAGCGTCTATAGCCGGCTAGGGCGGCGGAACGATGGTTTTCCCGTAGGCGATTTTTGAGTTTGAGCGGCAGGCAAGTGAGTTAAGTGGCGGGCGAGCGGCCGTTGGCAGCCAAGCTTGCAAGCGGGCTGCCCACTTGCGTTTCGTCGGCTCGGCGTGCTATTCACTATCTCACCGCCGCTATCTTGGGTAGTGGGTTTGAATCAATCTGCCGCATGGGAGTCGGGGAATGAGTGGATGGCGCGTCTGGAAACTGTTGGCAATTGTCGTAGGTTGCGTTGCCGTAGCTGCTTGCAACAGCGAGAAATTGCCGCGGCTGAGTCGAGTTAGTGGCACGGTCACGCTGGACGGTCAGCCGGTCCCCGAGGCGTCGGTTGTTTTCGAAGGGGCTCAGCCTGGTGAGCCGACTTCCTTGGGCAAAACGGATGCGACAGGCAAGTACGAGCTTTATTACAGTCGTGGGCACAAGGGTACGACGGTTGGCGAGCATGTGGTCCTAATTAGCAGCTACCAGGGACCAACGGACGAAAACCCCGAACCAAAAAAGGAAACGATTCCGGCCAAATACAACGCCAAGACCGAAGAGAAGCGAACGGTGAAGCGGGGAACGAACAAGATTGATTTTGAGCTGAAGTCGGGCGGCGAGATTATTCAGCCGGATCAGCTGCCGGAGACCAAGGGGAAGAAGAAGGGGAAATAAGAGGAAGCGGAGCTTCCGAATGGTCGATCCCAAGCAGAGCTTGGGATCAAGGAGACGGCAGCACAAAAACGGCGCGGCGGCCGCACCAACAAGCGATTGTTTTCAATAGCAAGTCGGGGCTTCGGCGGACTTGGCTTTTTTCTTGCTCGGGGCGGGTTGGAGCGGCCCATTCTCGAGATCGAAATCGAGCTTGTTGGAGCCCGATTTCACGGTGGCCTTCAAAGCGGTTTCCACCTCGCGATATTTAAACGGAACTTTTTCCGGCACTTCGGGTGTGGGCGGGTCTTCCATTGCCGGCTGATACGTGCTGATTGTCACCGTATGCTCGCCGAGCATGGCGCCGTCTAATTTGCGTGAAAAATTGAGCTTGTAGGTGCCGTCCGATGCCGTCCGCCCTGCGGATGGCGAGCCGCCTGTGGTGGGAGTGAAAGTTACCAGTGCATCGGGAAGCGGGGCACCAGCGAGCGTGACTTTTCCCGTAACCCTTCCGAGCTTTACGCCGCCGCTGCTGCAACCAACCTGTTCTGCCGCGCCAACAGCAACAACGGTGACAAGAAGGACGAGCCGGCTGGGCAGAAAGCAGGTCTTCAAAAGCATCGTTAGTTGGTAGCTCAGCGAGTAAATTCTGGGAAATGAATAAGGGCTTGATCGACTAGAAATCGCCGATTGGCAGGCGATCGTAGCGGGTCATGAGCCGCTGATAGACGCCGTTTTTGACGTTTTTGGAGTCGGCCTCGGTGCCGGGAAGTGTCGTTCCGTACCAAAAGAAATTTATGTTGCTATTTACGAAGCGGACGGAGCCGTCGCAAAGGGCAAACATTGCGCCGCCGGGATGAAAGCTGCTGAAACCCTCGGCACAACCCGTGTGATCGACGTTCCAGGCGATGGCCGGGCCATCGGGTTGGTTGAGCTTCACTTGAGAATGGCCCATGACGACGTTCACTCCGCCGGTGCCGCCGCCTGATGGACGTCGAACGCCAACCCAGGCGCCGGAGCGGCATTGCTCCGATTCGCGCTCGCCAAGCATGAACGTGTTGCTGCTGCCGTCGATGAGGTGGGAAAACTTAATGTTGCTATCGCCGAATGCGAAGCCGGTATTTACCGTCGCGCTGGCCACATCGCGATGTCCCTCGGAGACCATGTAGTTGCTAACGCCGACCAGGCAGGTGGCTGTCGTCGCGTCGCCATTGGCGGCAAATCCCAAACCGCCGTTGAACGTACGGTTATTGTGCACTTGGCCATTGCCGTTGTAGCCCGAGTCGGACGGGCACATGAAAATCTTGATCACTTGCTGCGAGAGTTGCACAACTTGCTTGCCAGCCGTCCCGCCCCTGGCAAGCTGGGTGTAGAAACTCCCGTTCAGAACGCCAAGCTGCGTGTGCATGGGCTGCTGTTCGATGTAGGGCAGGATCAGCGCGCCCCAGCCCCAGTTTTCCTGCAAGTCGATGGCGCTGTTCATATAAGCCGAGGGGAAACGGCCCATCGTGTCATGATAGTTGTGCATGGCGATGGCCAGGTTGTGCATGTTGTTGCTGCAGCTCATGCGGCGGGCGGATTCGCGCGCGGAGTTGACCGCCGGCAACAGCAACGAAACCAGGACGCCGATGATGGCAATCACGACGAGCAACTCGACGAGCGTAAACGCTCTTGGGCGAGAAAACGAACGATGCATTGCAGCGCCCCCTTATTAGAAAAGACCTCACGCAGATCAGACTTTGGTTGCCCAAATCGAATGCAGCAACCCATTTTCCCCCGGATTGCGGCTGCGCTTACGAAACTAAGTGCCTCAGCCAACTGCGCCGCCGCATGCCAGCGAATATATTGTAGCCGAAAAGCAAATACAACCAAAGTTTTGGAAAAAGGCGGCACGACGCGCGGATTGTTGATGTGCGCCGTGGCGGGAATCGCATCACGCAGACCGTGATAACCTACGATGCAGATGTTCGGTTTCCTGAATGTCGATAAGCCGGGAGGGATGACCTCGCGCGATGTCGTGAACCGCGTCGAACGGCTGGTGCGGCCGGCAAAGTGCGGACATGCGGGAACGCTCGACCCGCTGGCGACCGGCGTGCTGGTGGTGGGGGTGGGGCAGGCGACGCGGCTGATGGAACATGTCCACCGACTCTCGAAGACGTATCAGGGAACTTTCTTACTCGGGCGTCAGAGCGATACCGAGGATATCGAGGGTGAAGTGGAGGAATTGGCTCTTCCGCCGGTCCCCAGCAATGCCGCATTGGAAGCAGCGGCCCAGCGGTTCGTGGGAACGATCCAGCAACGGCCACCAGCTTATTCGGCGATCAAAGTAGAGGGCAAACGGGCGTACAAAATGGCCCGGAGGGGGGAGTCGATTGAGTTGGCGGCACGGCCGGTGGAAATATATTTGCTGCAAGTCGTGCGATACGAATATCCTGAGTTGGAGCTGTTTGTTCGCTGTGGAAGCGGCACGTATGTCCGCTCGCTAGGGCGCGATTTGGCTGCGTCACTCGGTACGGCGGCGGTCATGTCGCAGTTGCGGCGGTTGGCGATTGGGCCGTTTCGAGTTGAGGAGGCCGTTGAGTTTGATGATCTCAGCCGTGAAGTGATTGAGAGCCGACTGTTGTCGCCGTTGATGGGGCTGGAGGGAATGCCGCGGGTTGAGGTCAGTGAGGAGGAGGTTCGGCGGTTGGTGAATGGACAGGTACTCGCGAATCGCTGGTCGATTGATGCGCAGGAAGCGGCGGCGATGGCGGGCGATGGCAGGTTGGTGGCGATTTTGCAGCCAAAGAACGGTGGGCTGGCGCCGGTGAAGTGTTTCATGCACGGCTAACAGACTGGTGGATCACGCCTATTCCACAAGCACCAAATCACAAGCTCCAAAACACAAATAAATTCAAAATTCAAACCGAAAATGATCAAAACCACTGTGCCCATTGATCATTGGTGCTCGGTCATTGTTTGTGATTTGATGCTTGATGCTTGGTCATTCCTTACATCCGGCGGTCGGCGCGTGGGGGGCGCTGCCAGGTGACGCGGTATTCTTGCTCGACATTGCGGAGCGATTGATACCAGCCGTCTTGGCGTTCGCGGCTGGCAAGCATGAGAACGAGCTGGTTGTACCCCATCTCGGAGAATTGGGTTTGCAGGCGGGCGTCGTCGGGCTCTTGCGATTTAGCGCGGACGACATAAACGCGAGTATGCGGATGATTAGGAGCTGCACCGGTTTCACCCGGTTTAAGAGCGAATACGCCCTGCATAAAATCGCGGCCGGCGAGTTCGATTCCTTGGATCGTGTTGTATTCCGGCTGCCCCATGCCGAAGTTGCCGGAGGTCATCCAAGAGAAGGCCGGCGGCGCGACGATTTTGGTGGGATCGGGGACGGCGTCGGCGAGCGAGCCGGCGGTTTTGGCTTTGTCGGCCAGCTTTTGAGCGTCGATGAGCGCTAGCTCGAATGCTTTGCGCTTTTTCCAGAAATCGACGATTTGCGGGCGGACTTCTTTCAGCGTTACGTCAGCCGATTTTTCTTCGGCGGTGCGGAAGTAGATATAATGGACGTCCGTTTCGGTAGAGGGGGCCTCGTCCGGATTGTAAAGCGGCTCATCCTGGCCGAAGGCCATGTCCGCGAAAGAGAAATACTGAATTTGGCGAAACATCTGCAGCGCCTGCATGTTGATCTGCTGCACTTTTTGGCCGATTTCGTATTTAGCCACTTCGAAACGGTCGACCAGCGGCGTTTCGCCGATTGGGAAGCCGTATTTGACGGCCAGTGGGGCAAGGTCGAGATCAGGCGGCGGTTTGAGATCGCTGTTCTTCTTGACGCTTTTGACGTCGTTGTAGCGGCGGAGGGCTTTGCCGTACTTTTCGACCGCGGTCGTGACTTCGGCAACGGCCTTTTTGCGGGCTTCTTCGGCGATCGGTTGAGCGAGCTGCGTCAAAATCTGGTCGTGGACCTCGGTGAGCGGCTTGAATTTCGGCTCTTTGACGGGTGGGGTCGTGGCAGGCGCATCGGCTGGCGGCACTGCGTCAGCCTTTTCGGTCGCCGGTTTATCGGCGTCGGTTTTTTCGGTCGTCGGCTCGGCTGGCTTGGTTTCAGCGGGCTTGGTTTCAGCCGGTTTATCCGCAGGGGGCGGGTCGTCGCTCAGTTCACAACCGCCTTTGTCATTTGATTTTTCTTCGGGTTTATCGGCTGGCTTGTCGGTTGGTTTTTCTTGCGGCGTTTCCGTCGCAGGTTTGGCAGCGTCCTTCGTTGCGTCCGGCGGTTGGTTTTCCGTTGATTTTTCGGGCGTCGCTTCGGTCGCATCATTTTTCGTGGGATCGACCGGAAGCTCCTGAACTTTGTGCAGCCCCTGCGAGATGTCCTTTTGATACGCCTCTTCGATTTGCTCCTCGGTGATTTGCTTCTTGGCCTCTTCGAGGAACGGCGCGAAGCTCACCTTGAGATACTTGAAGGCCAATTTAACGGGCTTATGAAAGCCGGGCTCGTCCACACTCGGATCGGGGTCGCGATATTTGCCTTCGTCGAACAGTTTTTGCGCGTCTTCGTTCGTGGGCTCGTCTTTGATTTCCTTGACGTAGGAGTCGACGTCGATCGGATAAGCTTCGATGGCCAGCTTGCGATTGAGACGATTGAACATGTCGAAGGCCTCGGCTGGCGGGACGATTGGCATGCCGATGCCTTGAGAATAGAGGCCGGAGGCCAGCAGTGTGCGGACGTGCTGGGCGCGGAGCTCGTATGCCAGATGCTCGATGAGCTGGCTAACGGAGATGTTCATGTTCTCGACGACTCGCGAGGCAATCTCGTACCAATCGCCTTGCTTCAACTCGGGGGAGCTGACTTGAGCCAGGTAGGCGAAGACGGCGTCGTTATCGACGGCGATGCCCATTCGGCGGCCTTCTTCGGCCAGGACCATTGTCTGAACAGCCGTTTCTTCGGTGCTATCGCCAGGGATGCCGACTTCAAAGCCCTGCCTGGCTTGCTCGAGCGTTAATTGCCGGCCGTTGATCACGGGCCTGCCGCCGCGTTCGAGCGCCGTTTGAATCACAGCCGAGAGAAAGCGATGGGCAGCGATGTGGCGACGGCGGAGGAGGTCGAGCTCGGAGTCATGCACCTTGCCTTTGACCCAGGTGACGGCGACCGGGTTTGGATTCTCTGCCGTGCGGCGGGTGCTATTAGCCCAATCCGAAAGGGCGGCCCCAACAACAAATGTGATCATGCACACGATGGACATCACGACCATGATGAACTTGGCGTTCTTCCGCAAATAGTTCATGTGCCGACTAGACATAATTCCCTTCCTTTGGCCACCCTTCCTTTAGGTGGGCTCTTCAAGCAGACTGAGGCGCTACGGTTGACACGACTGCCACCAGCCGCTTATTCATTTGGCGTAGCGATTCTCCCGCACAGTGCGTTAGACAAGCTGCGCAGATTGTAGGGGCAAGCGACGTAAATTCAATCCCAATCAGGACGTGCGGCGATTTGCCAGCGGGTCAGGCGACGTTCAAAATTGGCCAGACGAGGGACCTGTAAGTGGGGACCGCCGGCTGGAAAATCGGATCGCAAGCGATTTTTTGGTGCGGCGAAATGGCGGTGCAACGGCAAACGGAAGGGGTCGGGAGTCGATTGCGGTTCAGGTTATCAATATGGAAAACGGTCACCGCAAT
>DASXLL010000115.1:0-2056 GCA_036496265.1 Pirellulaceae bacterium
ACGAAGGCGAGGAACACATATGAAGGTCGGATTCATATATATTAACAGGTCAAAGGGGTCTTCAAAAACAGGCGAGGAGAGAGCGATGCGAGTACGAAGCGCGGCGTTATTGGCGGCGGCGGTCGCAGCGGCATGGGTCACGGCGGCGAAGGCGGATCTCGTGGTAAACACCTTCGATAATTCGGATAGCTCGGCAGAGGTTGCCCAATGGCGATTGGATTTTGGGCAGTTTCAAACCGCCGTACTCGGATTCTCTTCCGACGACGCCAATGGCAGCGCCGCCTCCGGTTCGCTGGACGTGTTGTTGAACTTCAACACCACCCCAACAGCACAGTTCGTCGATTACACGCGCGATCTGCCCTTTCCTGGTTATGACGGCTCGCAATTTCTGACGCTGGATATGGACGTGAAGGTGGTTCCCGGCTCGGCGACGGATCAGTTTGGACAGAGTGGATTCTTCCAACTGAGCACACGCAACGGCGACAATTATGACACGGCGGGAGATTTTGCGGACAATGTGCGCGCCAGCGACGGGTGGCGGCATATTTCGGTTCCACTGAATGCGCCGGACGACGCGATTCGCGCATTGACCTTCCAGCTTTATTCGGCGGAAGCGACCAATGCCTTTCCAGGCCCTTCGGGAATGATCGATCTGCATATCGATAATGTGAAATTCACGACAAGTTCGCCGCCGGGGACATTGCGCGGCGGGCATCATTTTTCCTTTGAGACGGCGAACGGTGAAATCGACTCGACTCATGCGAATACCTCAACGAGCAGAAGCTTTGCGTTCGGCGATAGCTACAGTTCGAGTGCGACAAACAACGTCGATCACACTCAATCAACTTTGTATCCGACGGACGGCGCACACTCGCTGCGGTTGTCGCAGGCAATGGCCACGAATGTTGCTGCGGGAACTTATGGGGTGGATACGCAGGTCACTTACGACCAATCCGATCCAGTTCGGTTTAATGCATTGACCCACAGCACCAAACTGCTGCTTGACGTCACGACGCCGGGACATGGACCAAGCTATCAAACATTGGAAGCCGACCTCAATTTCGGCAGCACTTATCTTTCTTCGTTCGGCACGAGCGGCTATCAATTTGTGGATGGCAATGCCGGCGGCGACAACACACGAACGACTGCGGCAACCCAAACCTATACCTGGGATTTTGGCGGATATATGCAGGAAGCGTTGGGGGCTTATTTCCCTGGCGTGACCAACTACACCATCATTCATTTTGCCACCGGCAACGGCGGCGCCGCGGTCGGAGATCCGAGTCCCGATGCAACTGCTGAATATTTTCTCGATAATATGCGTCTCATCAATGAAGATGTGACGACTCGAGCCGCATGGCAAACGACGGCGACCGCCGATTGGAATTCAGCGAACTGGGGAACGGTCGCTCTGGCTGGCGACAAACACGTTACTCCGGTAAGCGCGCCGAACGGGCAAGGCGTGCCTGCAATCTTTTATGGGTATGGGGCGGCGACGGGCACGGGCTCGTTCAACTCGACAGTGACGGTTAGTTCGGCCATCACGGTCGGGTCGATCATCTTCGATTCGCAGATGACTAGTTTCGATTTTGAAAGTTCCGGCGTCACCGCAGCCAGTCTGCCACAGATTGTGAACTATACGTTGTCCGGCAGCGGAAGCCTGACGTTGGACAGCGGCGCGAACCCTTCCGAAATCTATGCGGTGGCGGGGAACCACACGATCGGCGTGCCGGTGCAGGTAAACAGCAATCTCGAGATCGATACCAGCGCGGGATTTACGGCCGACACCGGTGGAGCGGGTCGCCCCGCAGCGGTGCCGATGACGTCGTTGGCTTTTACGCAGCCCATTTCGCTGGCAAACAAAACGACCCTCACGACACACGGAGCAGGAACCGTGAGCTTTGCCGCGATGAATGGCGGGAGCGCTGGTCTTGTCATCAATGGAGGCAATGCGAATCTGAATGCCAACGTCAGCGTTGCATCGCTCGCGTTTTCCGGTGGAAGGGCGACGGTTACGGCGGGTGGATCGACCGTGTTGCGGGCCGGTTTGTTGATT
>DASXLL010000116.1:0-2678 GCA_036496265.1 Pirellulaceae bacterium
CTCATGATCGCAAACGCCAATCAACCATCCGCCATTATTGTCGCGAGTGACTTGCGACACTGGAGAGCTGAGGCCGACGACGCCCGGCGGCAGTTGCTGAGCGAGCGCTTCAATAAGACTGCTTAGGCCGTCCTTAGGCGCGACAAACAAGCCGTAGCGAGCGCCGCTTTCCGCGACCGCGGCGACCTCTCCGTGCGCCGGCTGCTGATCCACATTCTTGGCTTGTTTCATCCCCGCGCGAAGTAAGCTGCCGTACTGGCGCTGCTGATGCAGAATTTCGGGCAACGTGGCGGCCATGCTGAGTTTTGCCGGATCGGCCGTGTAAATCCCTACCAATAGCGGCTGCACTAGTCGCTCGAAGGTTTCGCGGCCGAGTCGCCGCGTGGCAAATGAAGCGACGCTTTGGTCGAGTAGGCTTTTTTTCCCGTTGGGAAACAGCGGTTCGGCAAGCAGCCGCAATTTGCCCCGCCAGCTAAGCACGGGACTTGTGAGCACCGGCCAAATCCGACGCGGCGTCATCAACACAAAGCCGTCTGGCACCGGCAGCAGGTGGCCGCTCCGCACGACGAACGCCCGGCGATTGCCCTCGTTGGTTGAAATCAGCTGGTCCGCTATGCCAATTCGCCGGCAAAGATCGAGTGCCCAGGGCGTTTTCGTGATGAAACTGTCGGCTGCCTGCTCGACGAGGCAACCGTCACGATGCACCGTTTGAATCACGCCGCCAATACGCTCCGTCGCTTCGAACAGCGATAAATCGGCATTTGGAAGCAGCTCAGTGACGCGATGGGCTGCCGCCAGTCCCGTGATGCCACCGCCGATAATCGCGATCCGAGGTCGGCTACCAGGTGGTGACGTATGCGTCGGCATCTCAACCTTGCTACCACATGTGCCGGCTGGGGTTCCAGGGCCAATAGGATTGCGGATGGGAGCCAAAATGCCATTCCAGGCCGCAGAGCAGCGTCAGATCGTTTAGCGTGTTGACTCCGCGATTGCCGAGGGCCAAGTGGTCGGTGAATTCGACGCGGGCGGCCAGCCAGTGGTAAATCGGATATTTGACGCCGACGCCGATTGGAAATGTCCACAACTCTTCGTCGCGGCGATGACCGCTATCGGAAACATAATCAACGTAGGTCGAACCGATTCCGAGGCGCCAGAAAGGTCGCACGGTTGAATCGCCCCAGGGGTAATACATTGCGTCATAGCTCCAGAGATCCATGACTTTCCCGCTGGGAACCTCGGGATGGAGCGAATTGGTGAACTCGGGGGTCGTCCGTTCGAGTTGGACTTCGCTTCCCCAGTAATAATCCCAATCCCAGCCGATAAGAAGTCCGCCGAATACATCCACATCTGGCCGCACATTAGTTTCGATGCGATCGGCGGTGCCGAAGACTCCGAGCGTGCCGCCGACGTAATAGGGCCGGTTGAGCCAGCTCGTTCCCACTAGCGGCCAGCCATAGCCGACGCTACGGCCGTCGGTATACGAATGGCGCAGGCCGAACAGTTGCAACAGCGGCAGGCAGCGAGGCGGCGGACAAGCGGGATGCAAGAGCGGACCGGTTGGGCAACCGGGACCGTTGGGGCCGCCGCCGTCGTTTGGCAGCATGTACGGCGTTTGCCCAGCATCGGGCGACATCTCGTCGGCCGGTGGTTGTTCCTGCGACACCTCATCACCGTATTGCGCTGCCATGAGTGACGGATCGAGTTCGTCGTTTCTGAAATCCGGCGATTCGTCGGCGACTGATTGCGGCGCCGATTGGTGCGATTGGCTTATGCTGCGAGACGATTGCCCGCGTGCCGGGGACAAGATAGCGCAGACGACTGCGCACGCCGCGAGCGCATGGCGGAATCGTCGACACCAACGGGTGACGTTCAAACGGCACACGATCCGAGTTCACCTCTGGACTTCGAGCGCAGACGATCGCAGCGGCACGCGATCATGGCGCGCACGATCCGCAACGACGCGAAAGCGGACAGATGAGTAAAGGAGATAAGCGGCGGGATTATGCCGAGACTTGCGGCGCATGTCAATTCAAGCCGCAATGACAGCGGCAAGCTTGAACAACACCGAATTACTCCCGATCGGCGAAAAACACCCGCTGCAACCAGCGTTACGCGTTCAGCTACTGGCTGACGACTTGCGGCGGATCGCTAGCAGAGATGGCACCCTGCTCGGTGCCCGTGGAAGAGGAAGTCACGTTTGACTCCTTCTTCGGCTCGGTCGCCGCAGGGACGACCGTCGCATAGGCGGTGAGGTCCGTTTGCAGGCCGGCGCCCAAATCGGTTGAGATATGAATCGTTTCTTTGACTTTGCCCGGATCTTGCTTGGCGTTAAACACGACATCGACGATATGCCGTTCGCTGGATTGGTCGTCGGTCTTGCAATTGAAGCAGTCGGCGTCGCACTTCATCGACACGATCTTGAACGCTTGCTTGCCGCGAACCAAGACCTTTTTCGAAACCTGTGTGCCGGTGGTGACATCGCCTAGCAGCAGCGACTCGGGAGATACCGAGAGTTGCGGCACGATGCGGCCTTCAACCTGGATTGGAATCCGTGGGTTCTGATCGTCGTTGGTCACCAAAACCAACGGCTCATTGATGTACCCGGCCGGGGCCGAATCTTTAACGCGGACCAAAAGATCGTAGGCCACTCGACCCGAGTAACGCTGGGTCTCGGTGAG
>DASXLL010000117.1:0-9852 GCA_036496265.1 Pirellulaceae bacterium
GGTGTCGGTAAACTCCTGAAGCACCGAGTCGGCCGATTCGCCTTCAATCTGGCTGTAGTATTTGTTGATGGCCTCTTGAATTTTTTCGCGCGGAGCAAGGGCGATCTCAATCCGACGGTTGAGAATGAACCGCAATTTTTCGATCGTATCGATGTCGTAAGGGTCGCTGACGATTACCTTTAGGGCGTCGTCCTCTTCGGTCAAAGGCAGGATCGAGTTCTCGCGGGCGACCGATTCGGGGACGAGCTCGATGATGTTTTCCGGGATTGCGACCTCGGTGAGGTCGATATATTCGCGGCCGTGCTCCTGGGCGACGGCTCGCATCACGTCTTCGCCGGACGCATAGCCGAGCTTGATGATCGTTTCCGGAAGGCTCGTGTTCTGATCCTTGGAAACCTGGCGGGCTTCGTTGAGCTGGTCCTGGCTGATAACCCGTTTGCGGAGCAGGATTTCGGTAAAATCACCTTTGCGAGCCACTAGCACACCCTTTCATCAGCGAACCGCACGACCAGAATCGCCCCAAAGCAAATGGAGGAACCAGTGGCCAGTGACCCGGGGCCAGTTATTTGTTCCTGATCCCCGGCTCTTGGCCACTCGCAGATGAGATCACCGGTAACGAATGCGCAACGGTGACGCCCAGCGGCCAGACCATGCCACAACTACTCATTGTGAGAGCTTTGCGGGCAATGTCAATTCGCGCGGTGGCCGAAGAATGCGGGATTTGCCGCGTTTTTTTGATCGGTTCAGTCGCCGGTGGCTGGCGACTCACCGTTTGCAGGCGGCAGGAATGAGGCAGCAGCCGCTTGGCGATCGTTTTCACGGTCGTGGCCTTGCTTAATCTCGCGGGCGAAGGCGCGCCATTGATCGGCGCGGTTGTAGTCGGCCATTTGCTCGTCGATTTCGGCCATTTCGTAGAGATGACGAACGATGAGCTGCGCTACTTCTTGCCGTGGATTGCACGAAGTCGATAGGTTCTCGGCATGGCAAATTTCGCTGGCCGGGCAGGCAGTTTCCCGCGGCTGACTGCAATGCTCAGCGGCTGCTTTTTCGAGCGCCGTAATGAATGTGTTTTGCTCGTCGGTTGGATCGGCTGATTCCAGCACCGTTCCAGTCAGGGGACTGCCATGTTCAGTCCGCGATTGCAGGATGGGATTATCGAACGAGGTCGTCGTAGCGGTGGGAATGACGTTTGGCGGTGGCGCGACTGCGAACGGAGCGCCCGGCGGGGGAATCGTCGCGCCGTGGACGACGAATTGCGGTGCATGGCCGTGCCCGGCATGAACCTCGACGGTGATCGGCCCGTTGGTAATACAGAAGCAGGCGACGCAAACGGCCAGCGGAACTCCAACGAGGATCTGCAAGCAAACAACGAATGTACACAGAGCGCCGATTGTCCGAGCCATGGCTACCTCCTTGTAACTTGGCGGACTTAGATCAGCGCGGATTGTAGCCGAGGCTAGCAAATCGACCGAGAGCAATTAAACGGCAGGCAGGATGCCTGCCCCACGTTACGAAGCGGGCAGCTTGTGGCCCATTTTATCGCGCTTGGTGCTGAGATAGCGGGCGTTGTGCGGATTGGAGGGGGCGACGATGGGAACCTGGTCGATGACCTGGAGATCGAAGCCGTCGTAGATAAAGGCATCGACTTTTTTGGGATTGTTGGTCAGCAGGCGGACCTTGCGAAGGCCGAGGTCTTTGAGAATCTGAATGCCAACGCCGTAATCGCGCATATCGGCCTTGTAGCCCAGGGCCTGGTTCGCTTCGACGGTGTCGAGGCCTTTCTCTTGCAACTCGTAGGCTTTAATTTTTTCGACGAGCCCGATGCCGCGGCCTTCTTGCGGCAGATAGACGAGGACGCCGACACCGGCCTGGTTGATCATCTCCAGCGCCATTTGCAACTGACTGCCGCAGTCACAGCGAAGCGAATCGAGCAGATCGCCCGTGAAGCAGGAGGAGTGCAGCCTCACCAGCGGGGCCTCGGCTTTGTCCGGCTCGCCTTTGACGAGGACCAGCGGCGTTTGCGATTCGAATTTTACTTCATAAGCGATGATCGTGAACTCGCCGTATTTGCCGGTCGGCAACTTGGCTTGTGTCACCCGGCTGACGAGTTTTTCGCTCACGCGACGATGCGCGATGAGCTGCTCGATCGAGATGATCTTTAAATTGTGCTTTTCCGCAATTGCATGGAGCTGCTCGCGGTTGGCGCGTTCGCCCCGCTCGTCGAGGATTTCGCACAAGACGCCAACTGGCGAGAGGCCGGCCATGCGACAGAGATCGACCGTCGCTTCGGTGTGTCCTGCGCGGCGAAGCACCCCGCCTTCTTTAGCCAGCAGCGGATGAACATGGCCTGGTCGGACGAAATCGATCGCCACGGACGCGGAATCCGCGATCGCCCGTACGGTGCGGCAGCGTTCGTCGGCTGTGATGCCGGTTCTGCCGGTGCGATGATCGATCGGTGTAAGGAAACCCGTGCCGGTTGGTGTCGTGTTGGTTTCGACGACGGGGACAAGCTGCAATCGCCGCGCGACATCCGGCAGCAGCGGCGTGCAAAACTGGCCGCGGCCGCTGAGGATAAAGTTGATCGTCTCGGGCGTGGCTTTTTCCGCCGCACAGATAAAATCGCCTTCGTTTTCGCGATCTTCGGCATCGACGACGATGATCACCTCGCCCCGAGCGAGCGAATCGACAGCCGAATGAATGGTGGAGAAGCCGGGCATGGGAGCATTATAGACGAATCAGACCGGGGCGTTTTATTGGACTTGCACGTGAAAACGCCGTACGCGGCTCTCGAATGTAGTAAAATAGCCATATGAGCACGGCTGGCGTTCAAATCGATCATCGAGCCATTGCCGCCATTTGCTCGAAATATGGCGTGGCCAAGCTGTCGCTGTTTGGGTCGATTTTGCGAAGCGATTTTGATCCAGCTCGCAGTGATGTCGATGTATTAGTCGATTTCTTGCCAGGGGAGCGCCAGGATCTTTTTAAGTTGCTGGAGATGCAGCGGGAGCTTGGGGAGCTATTTGGACGGAAGGTCGATCTTGTTACGCGTGGCGGCTTGAGCAAGTATTTTCGTGATGATGTGCTAGCCAGCGCGCGGGTATTGTATGACGCAGCATGATCCAATCATCCGCATTCAGCATATGCGCGATTATGCGATGGAAGCCATTCAAATGCTGGGTGGCACGACGCGCGAGGAGTTGAACGCCGATCGGAAGCTGCAACTTGCGCTAGTACAGTTGATTGAGACAGTGGGCGAGGCTGCCTCGCGTGTGCCCGACGAAGTTCGTCGGTGTCATCCGACGGTTCCCTGGCAACTTGCCGCAGACATGCGGAACCGGCTGATCCATGGATACGATGTGATCAACTTCGCGATCGTCTTTGACACCGTCACGCTCAATTTGCCCGATTTGGTGAAAAAGCTTGAAGGGATTTTGCCGCCACCGTCATGAATCGGTGGACCGACGCGCTTCTATGCTCTTGTCCCGCCCTACGGAACGGATCGACGAATTCGTTCATGACGCCGCAATGAGCCGCTCGTACTCGTCATGGGGCCCTATCCAGAACCAGACGAATCCTTCGCTGCGCTGCCGAGCTAATGCACGATGCCTCAGCCCGACGCGGGCCGACCAAACATTGCCCACTTTCTTGAACCGGAGCGAAGGATGGTGTTGGTTTTCGCGGAGCAGCACAAAGCAATGGTCCGCCAACTCGCGAATTTCGTCGGGAAGCTGGCGATAATGAAACCAAAAGCCTGGCGTGGCAAAGTGGTTCATAGCGGTGTACAGCGGCCAGCATCGAAATCGTCATCCGCTTGCTTTACAGCGGCATCGAGCCGGCCAGCGAGTGCGTCGGCCTCAATCTGTCGATCCCAAGCGTCGGCAAGAAATTCCTCGAACCACTGGGAAAATGTTTTGAGTTCGCCGCGTGAAAGGCCGGCAACAGCCGATTCCAATTCGTTAAGACTCATGGGTCACCTCTATTTGGATTATACATCGTCCGTCAGGCTCGTCTGGATTTCATCGTCCACCTACAGCAGATAAATTTTGGCGATCGTAAAGTAGATCACGATGCCGGTGACATCGACAAAGGTGGCGACGAAGGGGCTGGAGGCGTAGGCGGGATCGAAGCCGAGGCGGCGGAAGATCATGGGGAGGACGGAGCCGACGAGCGTGCCCCAGAGGCAGATGACGGCGACGGCTTGAGCGATGACAAAGGCGAGCAGCCAGCGGTCGGCACCCGACAATACCGAAGTGGGAGTCGCGGCGGCGCGGAAAAATCCGATGACGCCGAGGGTGAGGCCGAGAATGATGCCCATGACTAGCTCGTGACGGATGACGCGAAACCAATCGTGTGGACCGATTTGACCCAGGGCCATCGCGCGGGTGATCAGCGTCGCGGCTTGTGAACCGGAGTTGCCGCCGGTGGAAATGCAGAGCGGCACGAACAAGCTCAGGGCGATGATTTTGCTAAATTCATCTTCGAAATGAGCCAGCGCGCTAAAGGTGAACAGCTCGGCGACAAACAGGCAGGCCAGCCAGACCGATCGCTTCTTCCACACGGTGAGAATGGGCAGTGCCATATAATCTTCGCCGAGCGGCACGACGCTGGCCATCCGCTGGGCCTCGTCGGTCGCTTCTTCGACGACGACGTCGATCACATCGTCGTGCGTAACAATGCCGACGAGCCGGTTGTCGTGATCGACGACGGGAATGGCGAGAAAATCGTACTTTGCGAGCTCGCGGGCGGCTTCGTCTTGATCGGCGTCGATGGAAATTGAGACAATCTCGCGCTCCATGATGTCGGAGACGAGCGCCGTCGGCTTGGCGACGATCAAATTTCGCAGCGAGACCGAGCCGATGAGCTTGCGGTCGCTGTCGAGCACGTAGAGATAATAAATAGTCTCGCGCGTCGGCGCTTGGTGCCGCACCTCGGCGATCGCGTCGGTCACGCTGATATTCGGCGGCAGCGTGGCGTAGTCGGTCGTCATCACTGCGCCGGCGCTATGCGGCGGATAGCTCAAGAGCCGCTTGATGTCCTCACGATCCGCCTTCGTGACGAGCGGCAGGAGCTCTTCGACGATTTCCGGATTGAGCTGCCGAATGAGCTCGACGCGGGTGTCGTGCGGCATCGCATCAATGAGTTTGCTCATCCGCTCGCGGCCAATGCCGCTGACTTGTTCGACCTGTCGCTCGACGGGCAGAAACGCAAAAATCTCGGCTTCGTGGTGCAATTCGGCATGATCGAGCAGTTGCCAGGTTTCTTCGACCGAGAGGCCTTCGGTGATCTCGGCGAGCATGGCCGGATGCAAATCGCGCGTGATTTCAGCGAGGCTGGCGTCGTCTTTTTCGACGAGCATTTCGCGGAGGTCGGGAAGGATGAGGGGATTGATGGACATTGGTCGCCTCGGCAGTCATTTGTCACTTGTTGTCACATGTCACTAGAGTAGCGACGGCGGTCGCCCGAACCAATGACGAATGACGAATGACCAATGACCAATGACCAATGACGGTGGGCACAGCCCACCCTACGATCAATACTCCGGCAATAGCTCGCCGTCTTCACGCGTGATAAGCGCGGCGACGATGCCGATGGAAACGCCATTTTTCAGAAAATAGACGGAGCCGTCGGCTTTGAGAATATTGACGCCGCCGGGATGGAGCGAAAAAGGCTCGGAGTCGTTGGTGCCGTTGATGGCGAGCGTACGGAGGCTCGTGGTTGACGAAAGATCATCCGTGACGCCTGTCGCCGGGTTCGTGCCGTCGAGAACACTGTAGTTACGATGATCGGCCCACATTTGCGTGTTGGGAGTGGTGCCGGAAACGGGGCGGCCGAGACGATAGAGTTGCGGCCCGGCCGAGCATTCCATGAACGTCAGCGTGTTCGTCGTGCCGTCGGTGATTTGGGCCATTCGCGTCGTGATATTCGGGCGGAGAGCGCCGCTCCAACCGCTGTTGAGGGTCGAAAGCAGCGTTGTCTTGTTCAGCACGCCCGCATTGCGAACGAACAGCATGTAATCGCTGACGTATCCCGTCAGCGTGCCGCCGCCAACGCTCGCGCCAGCGGCGAACGTGCGGATGCGGTTGCCGGCGGTGGCGCCGACGGACGGGCAGAGATAAGTCGGGATGAGCGTGCCCGCGGCCCGTCGATTCGCGATCGTTCGCCAATCGGTATTTGGATCGGCGATGCTGAACACCGCATTTTGCTCGATATAAGGAAGCAAGATGAAATGAATGCTCCGCACCGGGCGGCCCGCTTGCGGCAGCAGAAACGGCGTGGCCGCGGGGGCGTTGGCGTCTTCGTCAATCGCGGCTTCGGGAAAGGTGCTGCGCGATGATTCGAAGTTGGCCAGTCCCAGGCCGATTTGGCGAACATTGTTCTGACATTTGATGCGGCGGGACGCTTCTCGAGCGGCCTGAACTGCCGGCAACAGCAGCGCCACCAGCACGCCAATGATCGCGATGACAACGAGCAGCTCCACGAGAGTGAAGCCGCGGTTCGATTTGCGCATGGGCGTGCTCCGAGAGATAAACCGAGAGGAGCCAAAACGCGCGATCGCCCCATCGCCCACGAGAATCTGGCTGGAAAATAACTGTAATCGACAACGGTTCGGGGGTTCAAGGCTCGGCAGATAAAAAGGGCTTAATTTCTGGGCGAGCCGTCCGTCGTCATTGGTCATTGGATGAAGCACTCGATTCCGGTGGGGTCGGAAGCGACAAATGACGAATGACTAGGGACAAATGACCCTGGGAAATGGACCAGACTAGTCCATTTCGTTTTGCAGCGCGAAAAAAACTTGCGACTCGGGCCAACAGCCGAAGTTGCTAGCAGCGGATGGGTTAAGCGACTTGTAGTGTACATAAGTTCTATACAGGCGAGAAATCGGGCAACAAGTTTCTTGCGTGCCTACGATCGCGCTGCGAAAACTGCCCGCGTTGAAAGTGATACCTGTTGACGAAGATCGAAGCGGCGGCGGTGAGCGACCAATCGCGCGAGTCGCTGGAAGCGAATCGCCCGCGGGCCTCTGCCCGAATGCTCCATTCGACCGCCGCGCGGTCTCGTCAATAAAAAACACGCAACGCGAAACACGATTCTTGTTCTCATTTGGAGACCCCTTTATGAGCGCTACCACTGCGCTAGCGGCTGCGCCGGCCGAGACAACTGACGAGGCCGTGCAGTCCGAAAGCAACGAAGTCAATGTCGAAGCACCCGCGCCGACGCCGGCACAGCCGGCGGAGGTTGGATCGCCGGTCCAATCAGTGCCAGAGATTGCTCAGCCACCAAGCGAGCAGGTGGCGGGCACAGCCCACCCTACGAACGAGCGCGAGCAGGCCGTCGCCCGCATTCGCCAGTCGGCGTTGCCGCCGGCGCTGCGCGAGCGGTTGGCTGCGGTCGTCGAAGCTGGGCAATCGCCGAGCCTGGATGTCGCTGCTTGCCTGGAGGCGATCGAGCAAACGCTGCCCGATTTTCTGCGGACCAATCGCGAAAACGTATCGCAGCCGACGCATCCAGTCGGCAACGCCTTCTTCCAAGGCGGCGACGGCGAGCTGAGCGATGCGGAAGCGGAGGCGCTCGCCGCACGGCAGTTGTCGCGGAGCGGGCTGTTGCGGGGACAGCGAGTGAAAGTGGCGGATTAGCGCTGTAGGGATCGCCCTCCGTGGCGATCCAAGCCACCGAACATCACGGAACGCCACAGAGGGCGTTCCCTACAGAACATTTTGGTTTTTTTAGCCTTTTGATTAATTCATCGGAGAATTGCACATGTCGGAATACACATCGGGAAACACACCTGGATTTCAAACGCAGCAAGATTCGCAGGAAAGCGAGGTGCTGTGGAGCGGCCGCAAAGGACAGGACCTGGTCGCGACGAAGAAAATTACGGTGCTCAACTCGACCGTCGATAGCGGCAATACGCCGACGACCACGATCCGCGGCGGCAACGTGCTCAGCGTCGTCGATGCCAGCGGCAAAGTGAACACCTATTCGCCGGATGCCAACGACGGTCGCCAAATCGCCGTCGGCATCCTGGAGCACAACCAGGATATGCTCGTCAACGGCGTGGCAACGGATCGCTTCACGCAAATGCTCGTCCACGGTTTGGTGCGCGATGGCGAGCTGATCAATCTCGACCTGCGGGCCAAGCAGCAGCTCGGGCTGCGCTTTTTGTTCGACCGCGAAGTTTCGCCACAAGCCGGCGTGTTGATGCATCCCCGCGGCGTTTATCGCAAGAGTTCGAACTATACCGTCGTCGCTGGCGACAACGGCCTGCTGTTCATCGCGACGGCCCAGGTTTCGTTCACGCTGCCAACGAAGCAGAACGGCCTGGCATTCCGGTTTTTGCAAACGTCGGACAACAACCTGGTGATCACCGGCTCGTCCGACATCGTCGCCAAGAACAACGCCTCGGCCAGCAGCGTCACGTTCGGCACTGCCAACGAAAAAATCGGCAGCCACGTGCTGGTCGAGTGCGTCTATGTCAACACGAGCACGCTGAAGTGGATCGTGACCAACCTGGGCGCGACCACACCGACGGTCGCTTAAAGCACCAAATCACAAGCAACAAACTACAAACAAATCCCAATTTCCAATGACGGAAGGAATCGCTTCTCGCCATTGCACCTCATTGGTCATTCGTGCTTCGTCATTTGTTTGAGATTTGATGCTTGGTGCTTGTGATTTCGCCATCGAATTCAACTTCCATTCTTAACCGGAGATAACCATGACTCTCGCCACTTCTCAAATCCTCGCTCCCAAAACCATCCAAAAAGCCATCTCGCAGCTCGAGCTGCCGGGAACGAGCTTACAAAACTTGCTCGGCTGGGGCTTGGGCGGCAGCAATGTCGCTCGGCAGGGCGGAAGGAATTTCAGCTACGACATTTTCAACGTCACCCGCAAAGTTGCGTCGGGGCGTGTGCCCGCGGGAACGCTCGCCGTGACAAAGCCGCAAGCGGTGGGGACGCGGCAGGCGACGTTTCCGCGGGCGGCGGAAAAAATTCAGCTCCTCGATGAAGATTTGCTGAACCGCCGACCGATCGGCGGCTCCGACGCGACGCTCGACCGCAGCGAAGTCTTTGTCACTCGGCAGGAAGCGTATCTGGCTCAGCGGTTTGCGAATCTGATCGAGTTTCAGACTGCCGCCATGTTCCGCGGGTCGTATTCCTACACGACCGATGGCGATCTCTTGCGGCATGGCTTCAGCGGCGGCGAAGTGACGATCGACTACCAGGTGCCCGCCGGGAATTTGACGCAGCTGAATATGCTGGGCGGCGGCAATATCCTGAACGCCGATTGGGCCAACGCGGCGACCGATATTCCGTCGCACTTGCATAACATCAATGCCGCGATGATCCAGCTCACCGGCATGGGACTGGCTCACGTCGTCCTCACCAGCGCCGGCTGGCAGAAGATCGTCAACAACAATGTCGTTCAAGATCAAGGCGGCTCGTCCGGCCCCGTGTTCGAGTCGATGCGCCGCGTCAGCGCCGGCGAATTCACCGCGATTCTCCGCGGTTTGCCGTGGCTCACGTTCCATGTCATCGATTACGGGCTCGAAATCTACGACGGTTCGACCGAAACGTTCGCGAAGCTGATCGAAGACGATCACGCGGCATTTCTGCCCGAGCCGAGCCCGCGGTGGGTGCAATACCTCGAAGGCTCCGAATTTGTGACCGAAGGCCCGAATGGACCCAAGCACGAGCGGTACGGCTTCTATGCCCTGAGTATTACCCACATTTGTATTGCGCATCTGCACCCCGGGCGAGGAGTAGGATTTTTTCGAAGCCGCGCCAGAGAGTGATCCAGCCGGGTTCGCCATCGCATTTTCGGCCGAGGTGGCCGCCGAGGCCGGCGACGGCG
>DASXLL010000118.1:0-14278 GCA_036496265.1 Pirellulaceae bacterium
ACAACAGGCCTGGGTAAAGGCGCGGCAGGATAATGATTTTGCGTCGTTTGCTCCGCACGTCGAAAAGCTATTTCATCTCAAGCGCCAGCAGGCCGAATGCCTCGGTTATGAGAAAGACGCTTACGACGCGCTGCTCGACGACTTTGAGCCGGACGCCAAGACAGCCGACGTTGCGAAAGTGCTTGCCGACCTGCGGGCGGAGCTTGTGCCACTCGTGCAAGCGATTATGCAATCGGGCCGCCAGGCGCCGGTGGGAATTTTGCAGCGCGAATATCCGGCCACGACTCAAGCAGCGTTCGGCAAAGCCGCCGCCGCCGCCATTGGCTTCGACTTCAACCGCGGCCGTCTCGACGTCACGCATCACCCATTCTGTAGCGGCATGGGCCCACACGATTGCCGCATCACGACGCGCTACGACGAGCGATTCTTCAATTCCGCCTTCTTCGGCATTTTGCACGAGGCGGGCCACGGCATTTATGATCAGGGACTGCGCCCGGACCAGTTCGGCCTACCACCGGGCAATTACCTCTCCCTGGGCATCCACGAATCGCAATCGCGAATGTGGGAAAACCTCGTCGGCCGCAGCCAGGCGTTCTGGCAGCACTTCTTCCCGCAACTCCAAGGCGCGTTCGCCTCTGCCATCGGCGACGCGAAGCTCGACGACTTCTTCTTCGCCATCAATCACGTCGCACCCTCGCTCATCCGCGTCGAGGCCGATGAAGCGACCTATAATCTGCACATTATCATTCGCTTTGAGTTGGAGCAGGCTCTACTCAGCCAAGATCTCGCCGTCGGCGATCTGCCCGCCGCCTGGCGCGAAAAATACGACCAATATCTGGGCGTCGAACCCAAGACCGATGCCGACGGCTGTCTGCAAGACATCCACTGGTCCGCCGCCCTCATCGGCTACTTCCCCACCTACTCGCTCGGCAACCTCTACGCCTCCCAATTCTTCGAGCAAGCCGACCGCGACCTCGGCGGGTTGACTGCCATGTTCGCCCGCGGTGAATTTGCCCCGTTGAAAGGCTGGCTCAACGAAAAAATCCATCACCGCGGCCAGTGCTTCACCGCCGCCGAGCTCGTTCAGCAAGTCACCGGCCAGCCCCTCTCCCACGCACCTTTGATTCGGCACCTCAAAGCAAAACTCCAGCCGCTCTATGGCATCTCATGACAGCCGGCCACAATAATCTGCCCGCCCGGCGCATCTACTCGTATGGGCTTTGCCTATAAACGTCGGCGAAAGTGGCAGTTTATAGGCAAGCGGACGTTCTGCATACAAACTGCTATGGCAAATGCCCGGTGATTTCACCGCTGGAATCGCTGTAATAAATCCCGGTCGCGTCGCGCGGCATTGTGCCAGCCATGAAGCGCGGTTTTTTGTCCCGCGAAGTGATGAAGTTCGCCTTGGCCGACTGCACCGCGATTTCCGCTTTGTCCCGCCCGTAAACTATCGAAACGCCAGTTTCGTGCTGATTGCACGTCATTGTGATACTGGACGCCCCCGACGGTTCCTTCATTAAAAAACCCGTTGTGCCGTCAATCACTCCCCATTTTCCAATCATCTTGTCATCGGGACCGCCAACGAGAAGAATCGACCGCGCGACAAGTTCCTTCACGATAAGCTGATCAGATTTGGAGCGGTCGTTTCCCGACGCCTTTAATGTGCGCAACTCTAATTCGATTGCTGCCATTCGTTTGTCGGAATCGACTGTGGATTGCTTGGCGGCGGCAAGCGCCTTCGACAATTCAGCGACTTGCTGTTTCAGGGCATCAATTCCGGCGCTGGCTTTGGCGGGCGGCTCTGCGGTCGCTTTGCCGGATGAACAGCCCGAAAATGTGGCGGCAACGAGTATCGAAACGGCGAACAGGCGAAACAGCATTTTGCGACTCCCCATACAAATAAAAAAGGACGCTGGACCGACACCACTCCCGCTAGCCCCGCCAAGGGCCGTGTAGAGCAGCACCAGCCAGCGCCCCTTTCGGGGCGCGGGCTACAGGCGCTGCTTCTACACTTACAGAGCCTTGCGGCTCTTTTGGCGGTATTTGCGGGAAGCAACTCTGACGCACGCGCGTCGTTCGGACTGTTATTTCATGCCGTCAAAAGACGGGTTTTCTTGCACTCCAACTGATCGGTATATTGTTTTGAATGAAACCTCTACAGCAACACGACGGCGAATTTGAGCCAGTCTGGTTAGACCCGGTCACTAATTCAATCCAGCCGATCCCTCGGACTCCGCTTGGCGTTCCAGAGAATCAGCAAACTTCGCCATCGGAACAGTCTTTTCTGAAAACCACTTCCCATTCGCCTGAATCGCATTCCACCAAATCAGATTGCACGGCGTTGCCTTTGCCCAAGGCAATAACTCAGCCGCCGACGTAATCTTCGCAATCGTTGCGAGGTTCGCGCGCTGTCCCGCCGCGAATTTCTCGGCCAACTCTGCGTCATCGAACAACGGCAGAATGAGCGCCTTGCTGCCGCGAAGCATCAGCGGCTTATGGTCGCTTCGCAACGCGATAAGAAATACAGGGAAGGTAATCATCAGCGCTCCATCAGCTTGACCAGAAAAGCCGGGAGCGCTTACCATGCGGTTGTTGGATCGCACGGCTGACACCCAGCCGAAGTTATTGAAAGCCCGCAAGTTTGCATCTTGCGGGCTTTCGCATTGTAGGACCATTGCTAGGCCGCAGTCCAGAACGATGGGTCGATGCCGTATTCGTAAATCGACTGAATGACGCAGCAGATGTTGTGGCACAGGAATTTGGCCATCACTTCGTTTTTCATCGCCACGTCCGTCTTGCTCCGCACGCTGTCGCCGAACTTGGCCTTGACCATGCTGAATGTCGATTCCACGTTGCTCCGCTGATGGTATCGATCTAGGAACCCTTGGCGGTGAAGCTGATGGTAGTGGTATAGATGCTCCCACAACCGGCTGCCGTTCGGTGACGAATTGCTCTTGAACGGAATCATCGGCGACGCGCCAGCGCGGGCAATCGCGTAGATGTTGCTGTGGCTCAAGTAGGCCATGTCGGCGCAGACATCTTGCGGCTTGAAATTCTTGACCGTCGTTTCCAGCAGCGGCTTTAGCTGTGGCGAATCGCCCGCGTGCTGATCGTGAATCTCAATGGCCGTGACGACGTTGGTTTTGCAGCCGGTCATTATGTGGGCCTTGACCCATGCGCGTTTAATCCGATGGTCCCCGAACTTGTGGTCATACCAGCGGTCAAATCGACTGCTGGCGAAGCCGGAAGAATCGCACGCGAAGTTTGCTTCTAGCGCCCGTAGTGGCGTCGCAGCCTGGACAACCAGCGATTGCAGGATGCCGAAAATGTGCGGCGACTCGAAAATCTTGAATACCATCGGGACGCTCGGAACTCGCCCAATGAATCCCTTGGCGTGGGCGTCTCGCAAGTCGCACGCGAAGCGCCGGGCGCTGATCGTCGAATACACCTTGAAGCAAGCCGCGAAAATGGCGTCCTGAATCGGAAACGGCTTGCGGCCGGTATGGGCCGCTGGCGATTGCGGAAGGCGCTGGCACAAATCCCGCAACAGGATTTGGAACTTGTCTTTTTCGTTCGTCTGGGCCGCGTTGTACGCTGGCCAATTCTGCGGATAGCTCGGGCGCGTGACGGCTTCCGTCACGGTTAGCTTCCGCGTTTCCGTTATCGAGCCGTCGTCAAATAGTTCGCGCTGAATCACGATTTCGACCGCGAAGATATGCTTGCACTTGCAGCCCCGTTCCTGATGGTCCGGGCAACTGCAATGCGGCTGCTGTTTGTCTGGGGTTACGCTGTAGAACCGACGGTCGGCACTTTGGCTCGGCACAAGCCAAATAGCGCCTTTCTTTCTCAGCTTGCACTTGGCAGCGATAGCTAAACCACGTTCCTCACGCGCGTCTGTCATGGCCTGAAGCCTTCCCTTATTGGGGCGGCGTTGCCTAGAATGTTGTTACCAGGGACATTCAGGCGCTAGCCGCCAGTTTGTTCTCGCCCCGCCGGAAACTTCGCAGGTTTTCGACGGGGTTTTTTTATCGGATAGTCGCTATCCAACGCTAGTTATTGTGGCACAAAAAGTATGTCTTTGCAATGGATTGCAAATGGTATTCCTGTGCTACAATAAGTCGCCATGAAACAAACCAAGCCAAAGATGGGAAGGCCGCCCAAGCCGCCCGATGAGCGGATGGATGCGACGGTGCGGATACGCTTCACCGAAGCGGAGCGGGCCGACCTGGAGCGCGCAGCAGGGGACGCCGACTTGTCCAATTGGGCACGGCGGGTCTTGCTACGGGCCGCCAAGAGGCGCTAGAATGGCCATCCGTGGCCAACCTACTCTGATCTACCGGATGGGAACCACCACATCGCTTGCCTCCTTTCTTTTTTGGGTGAGGGGGACGGCCGAGTGTTCAAGCCTCGTCGGGGTCGTAACCCGCCGGGGCTTATTTATGCGCAACAAAAAACCCGCATGAGCGCAAAGGGACCGCGTTCGGTCCCCTGCATTGCACTCCTGCGGGCGGTCACTTACCCGTTATCAAACCAATGCGGCGACGATTGTACGCCGCTATCAAACCTTTTCAAGACGCCGGAAGTGCTTTTCACGAAAAGCTTTATGCTGAATTTGCTGCGCGCGAGTCAAGAGCCTCAACGCGCCCGGCGTTTATATGCAGAATCAAGAGTCTGTAGGCAGTTCACTGTTTGTAGGCAAAGCCTACTCGTATGTGTACAAACGCTATCATGTTTTTAAAAAAACACGCCTGCTCGTCCAAGCATACCCATGCATAATATGCGGGACGGCCTGCAACCACGCATAATACGTAAGTTGTTATTCGCATATGACTTACGACAATAAACGACGGAGGCATTGACGAAAAATAATTGAAATCGCATGCATATGCATAACGGAATTATCCACCTGAAATAATGGCGTCGTCAACCTGCACAGAGAACGTGCCAATTCCCTTCGACATCGACCGCCTGCTCGCCGCCTACCGCCAAGTCCGCGACGAGCTCCTCGCCGAGCGGACCCCAGACGGCCATTGGGTCGGCGAACTCTCGTCCTCCGCGCTTGCGACCGCCACGGCAATCAGCGCTTTGGCGACAGCCAACCGTAGGATAGGCGTCCCGCCTGTCCCCGAATCCGCTGACCTCATCACCCGCGGCGTCGCCTGGCTCATCAAACAGCAAAACCCCGACGGCGGCTTCGGCGACACCGATCTCAGCCATTCCAACATCGCGACGACCTATCTCGTCGTCGCCGCCCTGCATCTAGCTCAAAGCGCTATTGGAAACGCCCAAAGCGCTGTAGGGAACGCCCTCCGTGGCGTTCCGGGATGCGACGACGCCAGCCTCCAATCCTTACTCGCCCGCGCCAACGCATACATCGAATCCAAAGGCCGCCTGCCAGGCCTCCGCGACCGCTACGGCATCGACAAAACCTTCGTCGTCCCGATCATGACGAACCTGGCCCTGGCCGGCTTGGTCGAGTGGCGCGAAATCGATCCGCTGCCCTTCGAACTGGCTTGCGTGCCCCAATCTTGGTATCGCTTCGTCGGCATGCCGGTCGTCAGCTATGCCATCCCCGCCCTCGTCGCCATCGGCCAGGCCCGCTTCCATCACGCCCCGCCGCGGAATCCGTTGACGCGACTTATCCGGCAGCTCTCAATCAGCCGCAGTTTGAAAGTCTTGCGCCGCATGCAGCCCGACAGCGGCGGCTATTTGGAAGCAACGCCCCTCACGAGTTTCGTCGTGATGAGTTTGGCGAGTGTTTGTAGCCGTCACGCTCCGCGTGACGAGCCCGGCGCTGCCAGCGGTGATGGTTATTCCGGGCACATCACGCGGAGCGTGATGGCTACACAGGCCGACGAAATCATCGCTCACGGCGTCCAATTCCTCATCAACTCCGCCCGCCCCGACGGCTCCTGGCCCATCGACACCAATCTCGCCACCTGGAACACCACCCTCTCCATCAACGCCCTCGCCGGCGCGGGCGAAAACGTCGCCGAGCTGCTCGGACCCAAATGCCTCGAATGGCTCCTCTCTTGCCAACACACGAAGCGGCATGCCTTCACAGGAGCGAATCCCGGCGGCTTCGGCTGGAGCGATCTATCTGGCGCGGTGCCTGATGCGGATGATACGCCGGGAGCAATGTTAGCGCTCAGTTCGCTGGCTCCTTTCCGCGATGGGATTGATAATACGGCGCAAGCCGATCCTGTTCGGACAAAGGCGGGGCTTGCGTTGCTTGAGGCGCTCTGGTGGCTTGGTCGATTGCGAAACCGGGACGGCGGCTGGCCCACTTTTTGTCGTGGCTGGGGCACGCTGCCGTTTGACCGCAGCGGTGTTGACCTCACGGCGCACGCACTGCGCGCAATTGCCATACCTCTGCGCACTGGTCCCACAGAAATTCGAAGTCTCAACGTTCGGAAATATGGCGTATTTAAAAAGGGGCTTAGCTTCATCGAGCGCAATCAGCACGCCGACGGCTCCTGGTCTCCACTTTGGTTCGGCAATCAAGATCATCCAAGCGAAGAGAATCTGGTCTATGGCACAGCCAAAGTCCTCATGGCCTATCGCGACCTCGGCCTCATGGATTCGCCAGAAGCGCAGCGAGGTGTCGCTTGGTTGATAGCGAACCAAAACGACGACGGCGGCTGGGGAAGCGGCGTGTGGGAAATGCAGAATGCAGAATGCAGAATGCAGAATGCAGGCGGATGCGATCCACAATCTAAAATCCAAAATCTAAAATCTTCTATCGAAGAAACCGCCCTCGCCGTCGAAGCCCTGCTTGCCGTCTGCCCCCCGAGCCCCGAGCCCCGAGCCCCGAGCCCCGAGCTCGCGGCCGTTGAAAAAGGCCTGGGTTGGCTGATGAACCGTGTCGAATCCGGCCAGCACCGCCAGCCCGCTCCGATAGGCTTTTACTTCGCGAAGTTGTGGTATTATGAGAGGCTCTATCCGCTGATTTTTACCGTGGCGGCTTTGGGCCGCGCCTGCCGACAGTTTGCCCCGCCCGCCGATAACAAACCTGCCGCTGCAACCTCTGACTCTCGCGCCAGCTAAGAGGACGACAACTTGGACGATGCAAGCATGAGCACCGTGGGGCAGGCTTCCAGCCTGCCGCGAGATTATTCTGGGCCGGCCGGAGGCCCGCCCCACGGCGGAACGCCGTCTGAATTGATCGCCGATACGCCACCTGAATTCGTCGGCGAAGCGCCGCGCAAGAGCAAGCGGCGGCAAACGGCCCATTTGAAGCTCGTTCCACAGGAAAAGGAGCTTCGTGAAAGCCTGCAGGCCCGCGCAGCGCACGTTGCGGCCAAGCTCAATAAGTCGCGCCCGTTAACGAAGGACGAAATGGAGGCCCTCGCCCGTCGGACGCTCGAAGAGGCCGGGCAGTCGGAAGGCTACACCGGCTGGATGATGGTCATCCTCGCTACCGAGTTCTGGAAGGACCAGGTCGCTGCCACATCCCCCTCCCGCCGCTTGTTTTTGCTGCCCCATTGCCTCAAGCACGCTGAAGGTTGCCCGGCCGATTACGACGAGTTCGGGCTGGAATGCAAAAAATGCGGCGCGTGCAGCATCGCCGATTTTCGCACGCTCGCCGAAGAGATGGGCTACAAGGTGCTCGTCGCCGAAGGCTCGCCGATCGTCCTGAAAATAATCGTCAGCGGCTATGTCGATGCGATCGTCGGCGTGGCTTGCCTGAACGTGCTGGAAAAAGCAATCGACAAGATTTTGCTGGCCGGCATTCCCTGCGTGGCCGTGCCGCTGCTCTCCAGCGACTGCCGCAACACGAGCGTCGATGAAGACTGGGTCCTGCAGATGATCAAGCTGCAAGCGTCGGAGACAAAGCCGCAGACGCGAACGTATGTGCATTTGCTCCGAGCCGCGTCGAATATGTTCAAGCCGGCGGAACTCGACCGCATCGCGCCGCGGAATCGTAGCCGTCACGCTCCGCGTGACGAGCCCGGCGCTCAGCCAAGTGATACGAAACATGGGCTCATCACGCGGAGCGTGATGGCTACTTTCGCCGATCCAATAGCTGCCACCGAAGCAATCGCCTACGACTTCCTCGCCAAAGGCGGCAAATACAGCCGGCCGTTCATTACGCTCGCTGTTTACGATGCCTTGACCGGCGGTAAAGGCACCACCGGCGACGGTGCCACGCATGTGGCCCAATTCAGCGACTCCGTCCGCCGCGCCGCGATGTCGATCGAGACATTTCACAAAGCCTCGCTCGTTCACGACGACATTGAAGACGACGATGCGTTTCGCTACGGCGAAGAAACAGTCCACAAAAAATATGGCGCGGCGACCGCGATCAACGTCGGTGATTATTTGATCGGCATGGGCTACCGGCTCGTCAGCCGCGAGTCGAAAACGCTCGGTGCAGATGTCGTTGCGGACATTTTGGACCGGCTGGCAGACGCCCACCTCCGCCTGGCGGAAGGTCAGGGCGCGGAGTTGGTGTGGCGCGACAGCCGCGAGAAGCGCCTGACGCCGCTGGATGCCTTAAAGATCTACGCCCTAAAGACCGCTCCGGCGTTTGAAGCTGCGCTCTATTCCGGCGCTCGCCTCGCCGGGCCTGCCGAGCAATATTCCGAACCGATCAAGCAGTTTGCTCGCAACTTGGGCATCGCGTTCCAGATTCTGAACGACCTGAACGACTGGGACGGCGACGATCACAACAAACTGGCCGCGGGTGGTGATGTGTTGGGCGGCCGGCCGACTCTGTTGTTGGCTTTGGCGTTGGAAGGACTGTCTTCTGAGTCTCAATTGGAGCTGCTCAGTCTGGTAAGCGGCAGCGGAGATGCACCGGCCGTCGATCGCCTCAGCCGAGTCCGCGATCTCTATCGTCAGGCCGCCGTGTTCGACAAAGCCACGCGCCTAATTGAGAAGCATCGCGAGCGGGCCGAAAAAATCGCCGATGAAATCCAACCCGAAGAATTGCGTGCCCTGCTGTATTACCTAATCGACAGCGTCTTGGACCATACTCCTTCGCCCGCGCCGCCAGTCTTGACGGCTATCGGATAGAGGCGACAGGATACATGAGACAGGAAACAGCCCATCGAATGTAAACCGCTGTCGCCTGTCGCCTGTCCCCTGTTTCCTCCTGACCCATGCCCGCCCTCGATCATCTCGTTAGCCTGTTCTACCGCGACATCGCCGAGCTGGGCACATTTGAGGAAGTGCTCGCCGAATCAGTGCCGGAGCCATACCGCCAGCTGCTCGCGCATCATGAGCACATGACCGTCGCGGTCGAAAGACACCACGGCTGCCCGGTCGATGTCGCCGTGATCGCCGCGCAGCGAACTGGCGACTACTATTCACGCAAGATCGTGCTCCATCGACAGTCCGATCAGCGCTCGGTGCTATATGGCATTCCCCGGCTGAATCTGCGGCTCGTCGATGACGATGTGCGGCGCGAGATTCTGAGCGAAGACAAGCCGCTCGGCCGCGTGCTGATCGATCACAACGTGCTCCGCGAAGTGCAACTCGCCTCGCTCTACCGCGTGACACCCGGCCCCGATTTGTGCCAACTTTTTTCGCTCGACCAGCCGCTAGCAACTTACGGCCGAACTGCCTTCATCTACTGCGACGGCTTCCCCGCGGTCGAGCTCCTCGAGATCATTTCGCCGGAGACAGCAGTTAGCGGCTAGCAAAAAACAGCTGATTTAGTGCTTCTGCGTTGCTCTTTCTGACCGCAAAGGCGCAAAGAGGGCAAAGTGCGCAAAGGGAATTTGCTATTGCGAGAAACTCTTTGCACCTTCGTGTTTCTGGGCGTCTTGGCGGTAAATACAGAGCAAGATGGCATCGCTGGCTAGCGCGGCGCAAGTCATTTTCGGGATGGAGTTTAACGCCAGTTTCGCTTGTGGCTGAAACGCGCGATTCCTATAATCCGCCCCGCTCCGCGGAGGAGGTGCGCGCGAAGGAATTGCGCGCCCACTCGCGAGGGCCTATTTGTCCGCTTGGCAGAGGTCATCTCTGGCAAGGATGCCACGATCCTGAACCGCGCCGACTCCTTAACTCGTTTGAGTCAACCGCCAGAGCGCTCAGCCGTGCGCTCGTGTGGCCGAGCCGCGCGCGGAAAGCATGCGATCGCACTATTTCTGATCGCACTCAGCACCGTTACCGCCCGCGCCGCCGTCGATATCCCCGTTGCCGATCCAGCCCAGCCGATTGCCATTCGCGCGGGCGGCGCGAATCACTGGCGGCAAGGCTCGTACGAGGTTTGGGTGTTGCGCGGGGCGGTGCAGATCGTGCAGGGCACAGCCGTCGCGAAAAGCGACGAGGCGGTGCTGTGGATCGACCGTGCGGAAGCGTTCAGCGGCCGGCCGAGCAAGATCATCGCGTATTTGGAAGGGCAAGTGCAGGTAGTGTTTGGCGCAAGCGCAGTGGCGCCTCCTAGTTCGCGGCAGCCGCAGCGTTTGCAAGACCGCACTTGGCTCGGCCGATTCCATACGACGAGCGGCATCGAGCTTTCCGCGCCGCTCACGAGCAGTCCAGATTCGCAGCAGCCGGCGATTGTAAACCGCGGAATTGCAGCCCGCGATCATGAAGGCGTGCGCGGTGCGCCGACCACCAGCGGCGGTTCATTTGACGCCAACGTTCAACCCGCCCAATTCGCCCGCGAAGAAATCGCCCCGCCGATGGCCGCGCCGATTCAGCAGCAAGGTTCGACGGTCGATATTCGCGGCCGCGGCGGCCGGCCGCTGCAGAATTTCCAGTTCGTCAACGTGCCAGAGCGCGGCGAAGGCATGGGCATCATCAATTCGGGCGTTCAGATCATCGTGCAAGGCGTCGATCAGCTCGGCACGGCTTCGATGGAGACCGACCGTGCCGTGATTTGGACTCCGAATATCAACATTACCGATCCAAACTCGCTCCGGCAGGCCCAAAATGGCCAAGGCCCGCTGGAAGTCTATCTCGAAGGCAACGTCGTCTTCCGCCAGGGCGACCGCGTGATCTATGCCGATCGGATGTACTACAACGTGCGGCAGGAATCGGGCGTCGTTCTCAACGCCGAAGTGCTCACGCCCGTGCCGCAATATCAGGGCCTGCTGCGGCTGAAGGCCGAGGTGCTACAGCAAGTCAATCGCCAACGCTATGAGGCTTACAACGCCGCCTTCACCAGCAGCCGCATCGGCGTCCCGCGGTATTGGTTCCAAACGCGCGACGCGGCTGTCGATGACCTGCAAACGCCCGTCGTCGATCCGTTCACGAATCAGCCGCTTTTGAATGCTAACGGCGAGCCGCAAGTCGCGCACCAAATGCTGGCCACGTCGCGGAACAATTTGATTTACGTCGGCGGCGTGCCCGTGTTTTATTGGCCGACGATCGCGACCGACCTCACGGAGCCAACCTACTACATCAGCGGCGTGCGATTGAAGAACGATCGCGTGTTCGGCACCGGCCCGATGATCGATTGGAACATGTACCAACTGCTCGGCATTCAAAACAAGCCGCCGGGCAACAACTGGACACTCTCCACCGACTACTTCAATCTCCGCGGCCCGGCGCTCGGCACGACATACAATTATCAAGGCGACACGTTCCTCGGCATCCCCGGTCCCTACAAAGGTTTCATCGACGCCTACGGCATCTATGACACGGGCCACGACAACCTCGGCTTCGGTTGGCGCGATCTGGCGGTGCCAGACCCGCTCCGCGGCCGCGTGCTCGGCCGCCATCGCCAAGATGTCGGCAATGGCTGGCAGTTCACCGGCGAGCTCGGTCTCGTCAGCGATCGCAATTTCCTGGAGCAATATTTCGAGTACGAGTGGGACACGTTCAAAGACGAAAGTACCGACGCCGATCTGCACCGCATCGTCGGCAACAGCAGCTTCGAGATCACCGGTGAGGCCCGTCCCAACAATTTCGTGACCGACACGCAGTGGCTGCCGCGCGGCGATCATTTTCTGTTCGGCCAGCCGCTATTGTTCGATCGTTTGACGTGGCACGAGCACACGAGCATCGGCTACGCCCAAATGCTCACGGCCTCAAGCCCGACCGATCCGGCGCAAACCGCCGTCATCAGCCAGTTGCCGTGGGAAGCGAATGTGCAAGGCGTCCGCGCGGCGTCGCGGCAAGAGCTCGATATGCCGATCGATGCCGGACCGGTGAAAATCGTGCCCTACCTGCTGGGCGAAGTGGCTTACTGGGGCGAAGACCTCAGCGGCAATCCGCTCACGCGAACCTTCGGCCAGGCCGGCGTCAAAGCGTCGCTCCCAATTTGGAAGACAGACCCGACTATCAAAAGCGAACTGTTCAACCTCAACGGCCTGGCTCACAAGCTCACATTCGAAACCGAGTTCCTCGTCGCGGGCGCGAGCCAGGACCTGACCCAACTGCCGCTCTATGATCGGCTCGACGATAACTCGACCGAGTTCACGCGCCGGCAGATGGCCGTGCGCACGTTCAATCAGCCGGTGGGCACATTCGTGCCCCTGAGATTCGACGAGCGGATCTACGCCCTCCGTAGCGACCTGCAAGGCAATGTCGCCGCGCCGACGGAAATCGCCGGCAACCTGACGGAATTCCGCTTCGGCGTGAACAACCGTTGGCAAACGAAGCGCGGCATCGCCGGCCAAGAACGGATTATCGATTGGATCGTGCTCGATGTGAATGCCGTGCTGTTTCCAGAAGCTGCCCGCGATAATTTTGGCGCGGCGCTCGGCCTCGTCGATTACGGCCTGCGCTGGCACGTCGGCGATCGGCTCACACTGCTTTCCGACGGCTTCTATGACGGTTTCGATCAGGGGCTGCGGCAGGTCACCGCCGGAGCGGTCATGAGCCGCCCCGAGCACGGCAGCTTGTATTTGGGCTTCCGCGAAACCGAAGGACCGATCACCAGCGAAGTGATCGTAAGCAGCTTCAGCTACCGCATGAGCGAAAAATGGATCGGCACCTTCGGCGCGACCTACGATTTTTCGAACAAAGGCGTCTTTGGCCAGAACTTCGCCATGACTCGCATCGGCGAATCGTTCCTCATCAAGTTTGCCTTCAACTACGACGCCAGCCGCAACAACCTCGGCGCCACCATCGGCATCGAGCCCCGCTTCCTGCCATCGAGCCGCCTCGGCCGCGTCGGCGGCGTCTCCGTGCCGCCGGCGGGGGCGCTGGGGTTGGAATAGGCGTGGGGTAGGCTTCCAGCCTGCCATAATTACTCCCCGCGCAATGCTCCGACCAGCGGCGCCTTCAGCGTCGCTCGCACGGCAATGAATCCCGTCGCCACGCCCGCGACCAACACAACGCCCAGCATCGCTGCCAAATCGGCCAGCGGCACCCTCGCCGCGCCAAGCAGCATCTGGGGCAACACCGCAACTAAGGCCGCGAAAGCTCCCAGCGCCAATCCACCGATCAGCAGCACGAGATTCTCTAGCAATACCATCTCTCCTAGTCGGCCCTGCCGGAAACCGGCCGCCCGCATCAGCGCCAATTCTTTACGGCGCTCGAACACGCTGCGAAGTTGAACCGCGGCTAAGCCGAACGTCCCCAGCACCAGTCCCAGAGCGCCGAGGCTTTGAAACGTGCTGATATACGTGTTTTGGACGGCCAGCAAATCGTTCAGTCGCGCTCGCGCATCAACCGTATCAAAGCCTTCATCGCCAAGGCGGTCTTCCAACACACCGGCAATTCGCTCGCTCTTGCCGGGCGGCGATTTGATCAGAAAAGACCGATAGCCGCTGATTTGTGGAAACAGGCGTTTGAAGTTGGCTTCGCCAATGAGCAGACTTCCTTGCAGGACGCTGTTGGCCAAAAGTCCGGCGACGCGAAATTGGACCTTCGTGCCACCGCCATAAGTGACGGCGAAAGTCTCTCCCACGCCGCCATACAGCCGCAGGCTGTACATCGCCGTATTTTGATCCAGCACAACCGGCACCGGCTGATCAGTCGCTGTTTCAGCCGACAACAGTCGCCACGGATTGGCTCTTTCTTCCTCGGTTTTCGCCGCGCTGGCCGACCAACCAAATCGTGCCGGCAATTTCGGATCGTCGAAATATTTGATCATCTGCGGCGTCACGCCCAGCACCCGCGGCTGACTCGGCTGATACAGATTGCGGCAGCTCGCATCATCGCCCGGCTTCAAACGCAGCGACAAAACTGTCGCGCCGGCTAGTTCCTCGGCCTTGTCTGCCAATAAATCCTTGCGGCCCGCCTCCGAATTCAGATTCTCATAAATCGGTTGCGAGCTCTCGGCCATGAGATCGAAGCCGCCGACGCCCTGATCCGTCGGACTCATCCGAAACGCGCTCACGGCCACGATCAAAAACGACGCCGAAGCCATCAGTGC
>DASXLL010000119.1:0-39122 GCA_036496265.1 Pirellulaceae bacterium
TGTATCGAGCGGGTTGAGCCTGCCGTCGTTTACTGCACGCACGGTCCGGTTGAGTTTGTCGAGCTGCTGCGAAAACGCGGCCACAATGCGCATGCCCTGGCCCACTGCGGGGCTGGCAAGCCGCTCGCATTGGCCAAGAAGTGACGCCGGCGGCATTCCGTTTGGCCGGATTGTTCGGCCCATAGCGGCTGATCGCGAAATGCGGGCGATTCGGGCCTGACCGATTGCTCTCGCGACCGCGCGGCATGCGGTCGATCTTTAAGGGCAAGCGCGATTGCCACGGATTGGCCGCGCGAGCATGACATGCAAGGACGCCGCATGCGCTGCCAGACGCTATTGTGCCTCAAATCGCTCGGCGCCTGTTCCGCGCTCTGGGCGGCCGGCTGCGGTACGCACGATTCGCCCGCCCTTTCGAGACCGGATGCAATTCCCGCCCCGCGAAGGATCGAGTTGCCGGCCAACATTCGGCCGCTGTTACAGGCCGAAGCAGCCGAACGCGAAGAAGCCGATGGCGGCTCGGTGCCGGCCCAATATGAGCAGCCGCAGTCGCCTGCCTCGCCCCAGCCCCGAATAACTGGGTTTTCGTCCGCGTCGTCGTCTCCTCCGCCCGCCGGCACCGTGCGCGAGTCGTATTGGGGCAATCCGCGTGCAGCCGCGACCAACTCGTCAACGATGCCTCGCGGTGACTATCTTCCCGTTTTGCCGCCGCGGCCGGCCGCTGCTGCGCCTGCCGTGTTGCCGCCGAACGTAAGCTCCCTTGCCGTGCCTCCTCCGACTCCCGGGAGAACCACGATAGCGCCGTCGGCCGGTTCGGGACCAGAACTCAGTGCGCCAAACATGGCGCTGCAGGCTCCGGTTTCGACTTTAGCGACAGCACCACCGCGGCAAAGTGCTTTCGTGCCGGCAATCGAGCCAACGAACAGTTATGTTCCCTCGGCCTCGGCACAGGAGAAGGCCTACGTTCCGCAACAGCCACCGGTCAATCCATTTCAACCGTCGCCAACTCCTCCGCTGCCGACGCTGCCTGCGCCAACGCAGCAAACGGCCGCGATGCTGCCTGTCGTTCAGCAAGCGCAGCAAATGTCTAATCAGGCGGCTACGATGGCTCAGCGGGGAATGTTCTATTCGGCCAAGACGGAGTTGATCAAAGCACTGACGCTGATTAGTCAGTCGCTCGATGTTCAGCAAGGCACGGCCACTCACACAGCCGCACTCACCGCGGGCCTTACCGCCCTGGAGGAAGCCCGCGATTTTGCAGCCAGCGGCGGCCAAAAAAGTGGATCCAACGTGATCACGATTGCCGCGACGCATCAAACCAAGCTGCCGACTCCGATTGAGCCTGGCGTCAGTCCGGTTGTGGCCCAGCAACAATACTTTGGATTCGCACAAAACCAACTGACGATCGCGGCCGGTGGCTTGCCGGCTTCCTCCGATATTCTTTATCGCCTCGGGCGGTTGCAAACCGCGTTTGCCGCTCACGACAACGATCCGACGACCTTGCACGGGCCGCAAGCGATTGTTTTTCACCAAACGGCACTGGCGACCGACGCCAATAATTGGCTGGCCGCCAACGAGCTCGGCGTGCTGTATGCCCGTTATGGGCAACTGCCCCAAGCGAGACAATTGCTCGTGCAGAGCGTGATGCTTCATCCGCACCGTCAGGGCTGGCACAACCTGGCTGCCGTGCATCGCCGGCTGGGCGAGAGTGATCTCGCGCAGCGGGCTGAGGCCGAGGTTCAATTGTTCGACAAGCAGCCGGGCCAGGCGACCGACGCCAACGACATGGTCCGCTGGGTCGATCCGAAGACATTTGCGGCCAGCAGCGGCGGCGATGCGAATTGGCCCGCGACTGTGGCGGCGAAGCCAGCAGCAGGCAGCGGTTCGACGCGACGGTAAACCGGGGACAGAGAGTCGGAGCGACTGAGAGACGGAATAACGGAGAAGACTCAGATGCCGACAAGCACGACCAAAATAACAATCTCCCTGTCCCTCGTTCTCTCTGTGGCTCTGTCAGTGCGCTTCGTCTCAGCTCAAGCGCCCCAATCGCCCGTCGCGTGTGCCACCTGCGGCCCCGGCTGTGTCAATCCTTGCTTGCCGCCAATTCAGGGCGTCGATTGCGCGCAAGGCACGGGCTGCGGCGAGGTGCATTGGAATGCTTGGGGACCCATTCCTTGGCAAGCCTTTGGTCATGGTGAATATGCCGGCGTCGCCCGCTTGCCGCATGTGCCCGAATATCGCCTGCGCGTCGATGATGAAATTGAGTTCGTTTATCGCCTCAAGCGCGACGAGGTGAATCGACCGTATTTGCTGGACGTCGGCGACGAAATCCAAATCGAATCGCTGATCGACGAAAAGTTGAACCGCAAGGTGATGGTGCAACCCGATGGCACGGTCGATTTGCTGCTACTCGGCCCGGTGCGCGTGATCCGCCGGACCGGCGAGCAAATCCGCGACGATTTGAACGAGAAATACAAAAAATTCTATCGCATCACGGACATCAACGTGACGCGGATCACGACACAGGCGAAAGCCAACGACCTCTTGCAGTCGGTCAACAACCGCTTCTTCTCCGGTGGTCAAGGCAAGCGCGTCCGTGTTACCCCCGAGGGCACCATTTCGCTGCCCTCGATCGGCGTTGTGCCAGCCCAAGGGCTGACGCTCGAGGAGCTTGGCCGCGAAGTGATGGAAAGGTACACGCTGGTCGCTGACGGACTGGAGATGACGCCGATTCTCGCCACCCGCGCTGCACGATTTGTTTATGTGACGGGCGAAGTGAAGAACCCCGGACGCTACGAAATGGTCGCGCCGACCACGGCGCTACAAGCACTGACGCTGGCCGGTGGCCGCGTGAATGGCGGCAACATGCGGGAAATCGTGGTGTTTCGCCGCGGCGAAGATTGGCGGCTATTGGCCACAAAGCTCGATCTGAACGGCGCGTGGAACGGTGAACGGCCGATTCCCTCCGATGAAATCTGGCTCCGCGATTCGGACGTCGTAGCCGTCCCACGCATGCCCATCCGCCGGCTCGACGACTTGATCGAGCTCTACATGACCCGCGGCGTCTATAGCGCGTTTCCAATCAGTTTCTTTTACAACCTGAGCGGGACGTCCGGGGTTGCCGTTGCCCCCTCAACGCACTAAAGCATTTGCTCTTGATCTTCCAGTCGCACCTGCTATCGTCCGCCGCGCCAGCACATCTGCTTTTCGCGCTTCTTCGCGCTAGCAAAGCTGGCCGGATACCTGAGATCTGGCAGCCGACCGCAAACTGCTCTTGACCTGCTCGCGGCCTGCCGGGTAATTACCCGCCACTTATCTACCGCCAGCATTTAACCGCGGAGATTCCGTGGAAAAATCTTGGCTATTGATTTTGTCCGGCGAAGGCGCAATTTGCGGCCGCGGGAATTTCGGCTTTGCGAAGGAGCTGTCCGCGCGGCGGCAAAACAAGATGAGCAGCTCAACGATGCACAGCAGCCAAGGCGTGAGAAACATGAGTCACAGGAGAATCGCTTTGAAAGCGACCTTGCCACTCTTACAGTCCATCGTAATTGCGGGATTGCTGCTAAGCGGCGCACCGGCGAGCGCACAGAATGCGGCCCCACCGAGCGCGGCCCCGCCGAACGCCCGCCGCGCGTCGGACGATCTGCTGCGCGAGGCTCGCGCGGCGATCAAGCGCAGCGACTACGCCCGTGCGGAGACGCTGATCAACGACGCTGAAAAACTCGGCGCGAAGTATGACCCGCTGACCGATCGCTGGTCGGATACGCCGGGCTCGCTCCGCAAGTTGCTGGCCCAGGAGCGGGGCAAGGCGAATGGAGCCAAGAGCCCGTTCAGCATGCCCGCGCTGTTTGGCGGCAAGAAACCGAACGACGCCAATATCCCGACCGATCCGACAGCCGCTGCCAGCGCGCCGGCCAGTCAAATGACGATGAATGGCGCCGTGGACAAAATCGCCGGCGATCAAAAATCACTGGCCGCCAGCTTTGTGAAAGACTCTCGCGCGGCGATGGGCCGCGGCGACAAGTTGGCGGCTGTCGCGGCGTGGCAAAAAGCCGCGGCAATTCCGGCGACGTTTGGACCGCAAGAAGACTCGCCGCAGCGCCTGGCGGATGATTTAATTCGCGGCGGAATCGATCGCAGCCGGCTCGTGCCAGCCGCGCCGGTTACTGCGGCCCCCTCGCCATATGCCTTGCGTCCGTCCGATGTGGACGCATCGCAGGATCGGCTGCCGCAATTGAACGCTTCCGGCGCCGCGCCGCCTGCTGCGGCCGCGCCTAGCAATTATTCGCCATACAATCTGCCGCCGGAATCGAACCCGCTGTCACAAAGCCAGGCTTCGCAAGCGGCATATCAGCAAGCTGCACAGCCGCCCTATCAGGAAGCTGCACAAACGCCGTATCAGCAAGCTGCACAAGCGGCCTACCAGCAACCGACACAATCGGTCTATCAGCCACAGCCGCAAGAAGCCCAGCCTGCGCCGGCTTACGCAATTCAAGAGCCGCAGCGTCTGCCGACGGGCGATGCGAATGCTCCGGTAGAAGCGAGCCGTCTCGTCGCTCAGTCGCGCCTGGCCCTCGATCGGGGCGATTTGGCAACGGCTGCCCGCCTGGCCGAACAGGCCGAAACGTTAAACGTTCCAGATACAGCATTTGCCCAGGGCGAAACTCGGCCGTGGCAAATGTCTCTGGAAGTTAGTCGTGCCCAAGTGCGTCGCGAAGGCGTCGTGCCCGCCGGCGCAACCGGCCAGGCCGCCGAGCCGCAGTATCCCGTTGCACAAGGCGTTTATACGCCCGAGGGCGATCAAACGCGATTGGTTCCCGCTGCCACGCAGCAATTGATGCGGACGCCGCCGCCGTTTGTCTCCCCCGAGCCAACTGTGGCGCAGCGGCTGTACCAGGAAGGTTTGCAAGCGCTTCAGGCTCAGGACCGTGCCACGGCGGTGCAAAAATTCAGTGAAGCTTGGAAGCAGCAGGATCAGCTCGATCCGGAAACGCGGCAGCAGCTCAAGGACAAGCTGACGTTTTTGCGGAATTCGGAGGGCGCCAAGCCGCTAAACGCCGGTGAATCGCCGTCGCCGTTGGAGCAAGTCAACTCGCAGCAGGAATTGCTGCGGCAAAAGATGGTCCGCGAGATTCTGAACGAGGAAAAAGCTGCGCAGCAGCAAGCGCAGAACGATCCGCGGGGCGCCCTGGCGAATTTAAAGCGGCTGCGCGAGCGAGTTGCTGCTGCCGAGGTCGAGCCTGCCGCACGGAAGCAATTGTTGACGATGGTCGATCGGCTGGTAAAGGAATTGGAAACCTTCATCGAACAAAACAAGGCTGCTCTTCAAGCGACCGAGCAAAACAACTCGGTTAAGGCCGAGGTTGTTCGCGATCAGGAAGTCCGCCTGCAGTCGCAAGGCAAGTTGGCGGACATGGTCGAGCAATTCAACCGGCTGATGGACGAAAAGCGGTATGCCGAGGCGGAAGTGATCGCGCGGCAGGCGAATGATATCGCTCCGGGCGAGAGCGTTGTCGTCAACATGATCGAGAAATCGAAGCTAGCCCATCGAATCTATGAAGACCTGAATATCCAAGACGGATCAGAGAGATATTTCGCCACCACAATGCTCAACATCGGTCGATCGGCGATTGGCATCGATGACGAGAACCCCATTCACTTCGGTCCGGTCGATAGCTGGAAAAAACTTAGTATGTCGCGCCGCGGCTGGCTGAAAGAGCAGCGGAATATGACGCCATCGGAGCGGGAAATTCAAAAATCGCTGTCGAAAGGCGTCGAAGTCCGGTTCATCAATCGGCCGCTGTCGGAAGTGATGGACACGCTGGGCCGGATGGCCGGCGTCAACGTCTATCTCGATCCGCAGGGGCTGAACGCCGAAGGAGTGACCACTGATACGCCGGTGACGCTCAATCTGACGCAGCCGATTTCGCTCAAGAGCGCTCTGAACCTGATGCTCAGCCCGCTGGGCCTGAGCTACGTGATTCAGAATGAAGTATTGCGGATCACGAGCGAGCAAACGAAGGACTCGAACGTTTATGCCAAGGCCTATTATGTCGCCGACCTTGTGATGCCGATTCCGAATTTCGTCAACAATGGCAGTCTCGGACTGCCCGGCGCGATTCGCGAAAGCATGAACGCCATGGCGGGCCTGGGGATCATGCCGCGAGCGCCCAGCGGCTTTGCGCCGTTGACGATTTCGAAGGACGAAGGTCAACAGCAGGCGCAATCAAGCGCGAGCGTGCTGGCCCAAATTAACAACATGGGTGGCGCCGGCGGCATGGGCGGCATGGGCGGTGGCATGCGAAACGCCGTGAACCCGGCTGGTGGCGGCTTTGCCGGGCCTGGTGGACTCGGCCGCGGCGCCCAGCCCGACTTTGACAGTCTTACCGAGCTGATTACGAGCACCATCGCCCCCCAGAGCTGGCAGGAAGTCGGCGGCCCGGGCGCGATTTCGGGTTATGAAAACAACTTGAGCCTTGTCGTCAGCCAGACGCAGGAAGTCCACGAGCAGATTGCCGATTTGCTCGAGCAGCTCCGCCGTCTGCAGGACCTCCAAGTCACGATTGAGGTGCGATTCATCACGCTATCCGACAACTTCTTCGAGCGTATCGGCGTCGATTTTCAATTGAGCATCGACGATAACACCGGGCTGAATAACTTCTTGCCGTTTCTGCCATCAGGGGCTCCGCCGACAGCCAACAGCCCGCTTTTCGACGACAGCAATAAGACGATTTCCATCGGTTGGAATGGAACGACGCCGACGGGCGACCTGGATGTCAAATTATCGCAAGGCAGCTTCGGTGGCGCTACGCCGCAGTTCGGTAACTTCAATGCCAACACGGTGGCCAACTTTGGCTTTGCCATCCTTAGCGATCTCGAAGTGTTCTTCGTCCTCGCCGCCGGCCAAGGCGACAGTCGGGCCAACATTTTGCAGGCACCGAAGGTCACCCTGTTCAACGGTCAATTCGCATTCGTGTCCGATACCACGCAGCAGCCCTTCGTGACGTCGGTGATCCCGGTCGTCGGCGATTTCGCGGCAGCACAGCAACCCGTGATCGTCGTGCTGAATGAAGGCACGAGCTTAAGTGTGCAGGCCGTCGTCTCGTCTGACCGGCGGTTCGTGCGTCTGACGATGGTGCCGTTCTTCAGCCAGATTGGCGACGTGAAGGAATTCACGTTCACTGGCACGACGCAGACCGACAGCGGCACGACGGTGCAGGATCCCTCGAATCCCGATCAGGATATTACCAATAATCAAACAAAAACCGTTTCGGGCACGACCGTCCAATTACCGACGTTCGCGTTTACGACGGTGACGACCACCGTCAGCGTTCCGGACGGCGGCACGGTGCTGCTCGGCGGCATCAAACGTCTCCGCGAAGGTCGCACGGAATTCGGCGTGCCGATTCTCAATAAAGTGCCGTACATCAGCCGCTTGTTCAAAAACGTCGGCATCGGCCGCGAAGCTCAGAGCCTGATGATGATGGTCACGCCCCGCATCATCATTCAGGAAGAAGAAGAGCAAAAACTCGGGATTGAAGTGCCCGAGCAATAGTCGCTCTCTCGTTCCCTCGCTCCGCGTGGGAACGCAAGCCGCCCGACGCTCTGCGTCGGCTCGCGATCACTTTGAGGGCCGCCGCAGGTTTCATCCCCCCGGACCTGCGGCGGCTTTCTTTTTTTGGTGCAACATCGATGAGCGACTCTCCAACGGGAAACCCGTCCAGACGAATAAGATTAAGATGAAGATTAAGAGTAGGACCAAAATGAAGAGCAAGAGCACGAGCAAGATTAGGACCGAAAAGTCTTACTCTTAATTCCTTCTCTTAATCCGGCTCTTGATCTTAATCTCATTCCTAATCTTCCTCTTGCTCTTACTCTTTCTCCCGCCCGCCGCGATACAATCGAGCCGTCGTTCCGTTCCACGAGCAATTCCCACTCTGCCTTGCTAACTAATTCTTCTGCCAACGTTTGGATTCTGATCGCCGCTCTCCTCGGCGGCCTGGCTGTCGGCCTTGGCGCCTTTGGCGCGCATGGCTTGGAATCGCGCCTGAAAGAGCCGGATGGCTCGATCACCGCTGAGACGCAGCGCAGAATGGCCAACTGGGAAACGGCCGCCCGCTACCAGATGTACCACGCGCTCGCCATTCTGGCGATTGGCTGCCTGCTCAATCAGCGCCGTTCAGTGCTGCTGCAAACTTCGGCCGCGGCGATGACGGCCGGAACGCTGGTCTTTAGCGGCTGCCTATACGCTTTGGTGCTCAGCGGGCAGCGATTTTTAGGGGCCATTGTTCCCATCGGCGGCGTCTTGATGCTCATCGGATGGGCGCTTCTTGGTGTGGCCGTCGTCACGCAGAGCACAAGTGAACCGCGCTCGAACGGCTCGTACGGTTGACAGCCGGAATTTGGTCATCGGCTGACGTTCTGCTAGACTCGCGTTTACACCGCACTCCCGCCGAAACGAATGAATCAACCGAGCGCCAAAACGTCGCTGCTGCCGTCGATCATCGACCGGCTTATCGAGCCGCGCGGTGAGGAAACGAGCGATCTGCACCGCCGGGGGCAAACGGTGCGCGAGCTGGAAGAAGCTGTTCGCCGCGACTTGCAAGACTTGCTCAACACACGGCGGACGGCAACCGACGGATTTGCTGACGACGCCGAGCTGTCGCGGTCGCTGCTGATGTTTGGCTTGCCCGAGTTGACAACCTACAATCCGACCGTGCCGGATCAACGGAAGACATTACAGACGATTATCGAAGACACGATCGCGAAATTTGAGCCGCGGCTGATGGACGTCCGCGTCACATCGATGGCGGCCGACGCGGTGAGCGGGCGCGGGCTGCGAATGTGCGTCGAAGCTCTGTTGCGTGTCTCGCCTGCCCCCGTGCCGGTCACGTTTGACACGGTCGTTAAATCGGGCAGCGGCGAGTGGCAAGTCGTTGAGACCAACACGTAATAATCTTGGTGCAATAATGTCGATCCGCTTGGAGCAGGAATACGAGAACGAGTTGGCAGCGATCCGGCATTTGGCCAAGGATTTCGCCCGGGAACATCCAAACGCTGCCGGCCGCTTGATTCTCAGCGAGGAAACCGGCCTGTCGCAGGATCCGCATGTCGAGCGGCTCATTGAAGCCTTCGCGTTTCTAACTGCACGCGTGCAAGTCAAGCTGAAGGATGAATTTCCGGAGCTCACCGACGCGCTGCTGGGGATGCTTTATCCGCATTATCTGGCGCCGGTTCCATCAATGGCCGTGGCGCAGTTGCATCTGGATTCGGGGCAAGCCAATTTAACCACCGGAACCACGATCGAGCGCGGCACGGAGCTTCTCTCGCGCGAAATCGCCGGCCAGCCCTGCCGGTTTCGCACCACCGCACCCGTAAGCCTGTGGCCAATTCAGGTCACGCGGGCCCGGTATCAGAGTAGTCCTTTTGGTTCCGATATCGTGCCGCCGTTTGAATCGCGCGACGCCGAAGCGGCAATTCGCATAGAGCTGCGCGGCGCGGGCGGTGCTCCGCTCACCAAGCTGGGCTTAAAGGAGTTGCGGTTTTTTCTCAGCGGCGATCAGCCCACGACACACCAGCTTTATGAGCTGCTATTTAATCACGTCACGAACGTGCAAATTCGCCTGCCGCAGGCCCCGCCGGCCAAGGGAACGCTGACGCTGCCCGCCGCCGCGATCCGGACGGTCGGCTATGAAGAGCACGAGGGAATGCTGCCCTACAGCCCGCGGTCGTTCCCCGGCTATCGCTTGCTCACGGAGTATTTTGCCTTCCCGCAGAAATTCTTGTTTTTCGATCTGACTCGCCTGGAAGGCCTGGCCGGAATGCCGCCGCAGCAAGAGGCGGAACTGCTCATTTTTCTCAATCGGGCCGCGCCGCCGCTCGAAAGCCGCGTGACTGCTGACTCGTTTCGGCTCTCCTGCGTCCCCATCGTCAATTTATTTACGAAGCTCGCCGAGCCAATTCGCCTCTCGCGAACAAAAACCGAATACCTCGTCGTGCCGGACGTCCGTCGGCCGCAGGCCATGGAGGTCTATTCGATCGACGAAGTCGAGAGCATTCATCCGGACACGAAAGAGGTCCTCCGCTACGAGCCCTTTTACGGCCTGGGCAACAAAACGGAAACCGTCAGTGGGGCCTTTTGGCATCAGCAGCGCCGGCCGTCTCCCTCGCCGTCGGATACGGGCACGGATGTCTATTTGATCCTGGTGAATTCTGAATTCGATCCGGCCGTGCCGGCAACTGAGGTTGTTTCCGTGCGAACGACATGCACCAACCGCAATCTGCCGGCTGATATTCAAAAGACCGGCAGCGTCGATTGGCAATTTCAGCTCGCCGGGCAATCGCCCGTGCGGCGAATCACGACACCCGTCGATCCCACGCCGGCTCTCCGGCTGTCCGAGGGCGGCGACCGTTGGCGGCTCCTGTCCCATTTATCGCTCAATCATCTGTCGATCGCTGGCGGTTCCGACGGCGCCGCGGCGCTTCGCGAGATTCTCCGTCTTTACGACTACGCCGCGTCTAGCGCAACGGCCCAGCAAATCGACGGTTTGTTTTCCGTGAAGTCTAGTCGCGGCATCGCGCCGATTCGCGAGGGGCACACGCGTGGTTTTTGCCGCGGCCTCGACGTGGAAATCACATTCGACGACGAAAAATTCCCCGGCACCGGCTTTTATCTGCTGGCGAGCGTGCTCGAGCGGTTTTTGGCGCAATATGCATCGATCAATTCGTTCACACGCCTGATCGCGCGTTCGCGGCAGCGTGACTTTTGGGAGAAGCGATGGCCGCCGAGGACGGGGAACTTGACACTCGCGTAAGTGATGGCGTCAGCGGCTGCGATTCGCCTCCAGGGCTGTCCCGCGCGCCTGCCGAGGCTTATGGCGAGCCAACGCTGGCCGAGTTTCTGGCACAAGAGCCGTATTGCTTCTCGTTTTTTGCGGCGCTGCGTGTTCTGGCGCAAATTGCGTCCAAACGCGCCGGGCCGAATCAGGAGCCACGTTCCGCGGTCGAGCAAATCCATTTTCGCGCCCATCAGGCGTTCAGTTTCCCGCCTTCCGAGTTGTCGGAGTTGAAGACGCCGGCCGGCAGTGAATCGGCAGATAATCAGATGATTGGCGAGATGACGGTCACGTTTCTGGGGTTAACCGGATCGATGGGGGCCCTGCCGCGGCCGTACACCGAGCTGGTGATCGAGCGAATCCGCAAAGGCGATTTCGCACTCCGCGACTTTTTCGACATTTTCAATCACCGGCTGATTCAGGTTTTCGCGCGGACCGGAGAAAAATACCGGTTCTATTTCAACCATGAGGATGCCGCCCTGGGTGAGCATGTGCGCCGCAGGCAAGGCGAGCAGAAGCTGCGGGCGTTTTTTCTGGACGAACGGCCGCGTCTCGATTTGTTCTCTCAAATCCTCCTCGATTTGAGCGGTGCGGGCACGGGGTTATTGCGCTACCGCGACTCGCAACGATCGCGACCGGTTCCGCGACACGAAGTTCCCGATTCGGCCATTCGATATTTCGCGGGACAACTGGCGCAGACGCATCGCTGCGCCGTTTCGCTGGAGCGAATGGTGGCCGGCTATTTCCAGGTTGCAGCGGAGATTATTCCGTTCGTCGGCCAATGGATCCCACTGCCGGTCGAGCATCAGACTTGCATGCGCCGCTCGCGAGCCGACGGTGATTCGACGCCCGGCGCGCGGCCGGCGCCCGGACAATGCTCGCACCCACAATTGGGCCGCAACGCCGTCGTTGGTTCGCGCGTGTTCGAAGTTCAAGGGCGATTTCGCGTGCGCCTCGGGCCGCTGACATTCGACGAGTTCAAGCATTTTTTGCCCATCGGTGAGAAGTACCGGCAGTTAGCGCATTTTGTGCGACTCTACGTCGGCCCCACATTCGATTTTGACGTTCAGCCGGTGCTAAAAGGCGACGAAGTCCCGTGGTGCCAGCTCGGCGCAAGCGGCTCGCGAGCGCCCCGTCTAGGCTGGAACACCTGGCTCCGGAATCGCGAATTCACGACCAACGTTGACGACGCCATTTTCCGTGTGCCAGACGAAATCTCAATGAGCAACTAGTGCCTTTCATCACAACCTAGTCTTCAATGTGTCGCCTGACCGCATCCCAACCGGCCAGGAGAGAAAGAGTAGGATGAAGATTAAGAGTAGGAATATGATTAAGAGTAGGAGCAGGAGAATGATTAGCATGGCCCATCCTACTCCTAATCGTTCTCTTGCTCTTATTCCAATTCATAATCCTACTCGTACTCTTAATCCTTCTCCTCCGCTGCATTTCGACAACTGGCGCAAAAAAAAGCGGAGCTGCCTGGAGGGTAGCTCCGCTCGAAGCGGCGGCGGAAGAGCCGCTAGGATAACTGACCTGTTTCGCCTTGCCAGTCGTCCCGCTTGCTGTCTCGTTTTCTCCGCGCTAAGGCGTGCGATTCACATCGACAGTGACACCGCCGCCGGGAACGCGATTGACGTTCACATCCACATGAGCCGGCCGGTTGGTGGTCGTCCCCGTGCGATCAGAGATCGGTGGGGTCGTAGGCGTGGTGGAATTGTCGCTTGTTTCCTTACGGGCCTCGGCGCGCTGCGCGTCTTGGAGCTCTCGCTCTTGCTTGATAACGTTCTCATTGCCCTGACGGGCGGCGTCCTCGACTCGGCGCTCTTGCCGAGCGACTCGCTCACCGGCGTCCTGCTGGGTCTGCCGCAGGTCTTCCCGCTTATTTTGAACATCCTGGGCCGCTTGATTGCGCGCCCGCTCCACATCCTGCTGGGCTCGTTCCACGCTTTTCGCGCACGCGCCAAACAAGCATGCGCCAAAAAAGCACACGATCGCAATACAAGCCAAATACAACATGCGTTTCATAACTCGGGTTCCTCTCTGGTGGTTAGACAATGTGGGGGTCGTGCAGCCCTGCGGGCCGCCCTGTCGCCAAGCAACAGCATCGCCAGAACTCTTGAGGCAAACGGTGCGCCACACTGCCGCACGACGACCCTTACAAAGCAATTGAATTGCTGCAAAAACCAGTGAAATGACGCACTTTGGGACGGAACTAAAGGTCTTCCGCGCCGGTCTATTTCATAGTGGCGGCTGGAGGCGTCGCAGCGTTCGCTCGCTGTACGTTTCGCGACCAGACTGCTCACTCGCAGCCGTGGCGGCGTGCTCGTTCTTCACGCGAAAAAACGCCGTTTTGGGACCGTTATATCAATGATTCGGCCTCGCCACTGCCAAATGTGATGATTGTGGCACGCCCGAGCCGCCTTTCACTTGACCGCGGTTTTGCCGCGATGTTATAAGCGCTTACCAGGATCGATATGACCGGAACCTCGTCCGTCCATGAAGCGAAGCCCATCACGGGCATCACGATCCGCGTCCTCGACGGCGCGGACCGCGGCCGCGTATTTCCCGACCTCAATCCCCCGATTACCATCGGCCGCGAGGAGGGCAACACGATCCAGCTCAACGATGAGCGCATCAGCCGCTATCACGTCAAGATTCAGGAAGACCACAATCGCCTCGTCATAACCGATCTCGAAAGCACCAACGGCACGAAGGTCAACAACGAGGACGTGCAGCTCCGGATTCTGCGGTTCGGCGACATGATCCAACTTGGACGCAGTGTGCTGTTGTTCGGCTCCCGCGAGCAGATCGCCCAGCGACTGGCCAAGCTTCGTGCGGATGAAGGTGAAGGCCCCGGCGAGGCGCAGGAGGAAAAAGCCAACGACATTTCCTCGCTCGATTTCGAGCTCAACTGGAGCGAAGATGCTGACTTGCAGGCCACGATTCATGCCCTCGAGCCGCCCGAGCTACCCGACCGCTTAACGCCTGGCCAGGCCGCGCAGCTTTCCGAATTGCTCGAATTCTTACACTTGCGGCTGCGAAACTTTATCTCGAATGCCGAAGCCGATACCAAGCAAAATAAAGTGACGCTCGATCTGCGGCAGTGGCAAGCGCTCATCGACCTCCAAGCCCGCCTCTCTGAATATCTCCGCGAAGTCGGCGAGCCTTGATTCTGCAGGTTGTGCTTTAGCACAACGCTCACTTACGCCCTCCGATACGTCGCATAACACCGCGGCGTTTCCCACAGCTGGCACTCGACGATCGGAAATCCGCGGCTGGCGGTGAATTCGTAAATCAGCCTGGCGATATTCTCCGCGGTCGGATTTTCATCCATGAGGAAAAGTGGCTCCCCCATTTTTTCCAACATCGGCACGGCTGGATCGGTCCGCTGCAAGAGCATCCGGTGATCGAGCTTCTCATCGATCCACGCGCTGACCACATTTTTGATGTCGGAAAAATCGAGCACCATTCCCCGCTCATCGAGCGTCGCTGACTCGATCGTAATAATCGCCCGGCCATTGTGACCGTGCAAGTATTTGCATTTGCCGGCATAATTCAGCAGCCGATGGCCGTAACAGAAATCGATTTCTCGCGAAACGCGGAAGGTCATGAGTTCAATATTCCAAGATCAAGATTTGAAGTTAGGTAGCAATCTGGGCGTAATGCGTGCGATCTTCCATTCCTGATTCCTTAAACGCAATTTGGCGTTCCGCGCACTTGTTGCACCGGCCGCAGTGTTCACTGCCCACAGGCGCGATGCACGAAAACGTCAGCTCCAGCGGCAGCTCAGGCCCCAGCGCCATCACCTGCAGCTTGTTCATTTCACCGAACGGTCGCATCAGTCGAACTGGCGACGAACTGCCGCGGTTCATCGCCGCCTCAAAATCGCGAAGAAACGCCGCACTGGCATCGTCGAACGGGCTGGTCCCCAGTGGCGCGAGTGCCAGCTCCCGAACATCATTCAATTGACACCACACGGCCGGCTTCACTAACAACAAGGCATTTCGCCCCGGCAAAAACACCGCCTCGTCGGGCGAATCCGCCGCCGGGGTCTCAGCGCCCGTCAGGCTCCAGTGTCGGCCATATAAATCCGCCAGGGGTAGATCGAGAACGACCAATTTGGCCAGATGATCAGTCGAAATCGCCGCCAAAAACCGCGCGAGGACCGTCAGTTCCGCCGACTCCCACACGACGCCCGTCCGAACATAAAACGGCTGCACGCGCCGCCCACGCCGCAGTAAGTCGCCGATCAAAATCGAGCTATCCAGGCCGCCGCTGGCGAGAACGCCAATCGAATCTGCATCAAAGCCAGCCAAATTGTGCTCTCCTGCTGCCGTGGCAATCGGGGAGCACTCATTTTATAACGCCAGCCTGTCGCTGCAGAGGCGTCGTTTAGTCGGTGCGGCCGTCGGGCCGACTTTAAGGTACCACCGGCAGCGGCGAAACTCGCGGCGCAACAACTTCCACCGGCGTCGTTTGTTCGACAGTCGTGCCCGGAACCAATGTCGTGGGCGGCGTCACTACCGCTGGCCGCCTGATCACAGCTGCCGTCTCCGCAACGGGCGTCGGCTCAATCGCCTCCAGCGGCTCTCCGCGGACAATATGGCGATCGACCAAGACAGGTACGCCATTTTTATTAATCTCGAGGGCCAATAGCACCGGCCGATTATCAACTCTCATTTCTTGCCCACGAACCATAATCCACTCCCCCTGCTTCACATCGGCGCGCCAAATCTGCTCGGGTGGGCCAAGATCCGTCACAATGGCCTGCCCGCCGCGGGTAACTAGTTCGGCCACCAAGTGCTCCTGCCGTGAGCCATTCAAGCGCGAGGTCCGCAGCCGATTCACGCGGGCCTCGATCTTGACGATCTGCTCAGTCACCGGATAGCCGGCCGGCACAACCGCCGCGACGGTTGCTGGCGCCGTTTCACGCTGAATCACGACGTCTTTCCCGCCGATGGCAACTAAACTCGCCACCAGAACGTCAAGCTGACCAACGCGGACCTGATGTCCGCGAATCGCTATCGGCTCGCCCGTTACGACTGGCGTCAACCGGAAGTTGCTCGCCAGACCGAGCTCAACGATCTGGCGCTGTCCGTTGCCAATGTCAACGAGCGCAGCCAGATTCTTATCGGCAGTGCCGCGCAGATCAACTTGCTTCGTGCGCAGCACCTGGCCTCGAACGGCGATTTCCGACCCCGCCGGCGCGCTCACCGCGGCTACCGTTGCCGGAGCCGTAACAACCGCCGCTGTCTCAGGAGCAGCGGGCACTGGCGGGACAACCGGGCGAACTACCGCCGTTTGTGCCCCCGCGGTACCCGCCAGCAGCACGAACCCCAATGCAAAAATGGCCACGACGTACTGTGTTCGGGAAGTGTTCATAATCAGTTCGCTTTCATTCGAGGTTCGCAGGGCGATCAATGCGCGAGGCCGGCTACCAACTGAATAAACCCGCTTCCTCGCGCCGGTCGTAAGTCCAATTCGTGCGGAAACCTGGCAACGCGTCCGTCGGCGGCTTTACGACCACCGCCGCCTTCGGAACTTGGTAATAGTCGTAGTACCAGTTGTCATCCGCATTGCCGTCGTCGTAAAAGCCAAACGCATATCGGGCAAACGCGCTCGGCCAGGTCGCGGCAACGGTCGGCGCGATAACCGCGCCCGGCGCTACCACCGCTCCGGCCACGGTCGGCGTATCATCGACCACCGGAGGCGGCACAATCGCCGGTTCAGTCACCAGCCGCTCGGTAACCACCCGCGGCGTCGCGGCCGGCGGCAATCCAGTGCGCGGCTGGTAAACTTCCCGCGCGATCGCCGGCAAGCCTTCATCTTGACCGACCGCGACGAGCGGAAACGCGCCGAATAGCGACGCGATGAGCGCCGCATACATGCCAAGTGCCTTGCACATCGAACGAACTCCTCATCAATTAGCGACTTGCCTTGGAAGGCGCTGCGATTGATCAGGAAGTTTGCAAACTTTATGCCCCCAGGGGCAGACTTTGCCTAGTTTGCCAAAAACTCGTTTTCAATAAACCAAGCCGCCGAATCCCAGGCGGCAGCCGCGGCTGAGATATCAACCGCCATCGGCTTCACCGTGGCAGGCGTTTCGACGCGACTCGGCCCGACAGCGGCGGGATTCAAAGGAATCTGGGCACTGGCGCCGCGAGCTAACTTTTCCTCCACGTCCGGCGACAGCAGGTAATCGACGAGCCGTCGCGCCTGTTCGCCCTGCGGGCAGCCCTTCATGACGGCCAGGGTGTTGGGAATGAATAGCGTTCCGAGTTGCTCGGCTTCGCGATCCGGATAAACAATGCTCACCGGCGCCGCCCGCTCGACTTCGATGATCGCGTCATCCGTGTCGGTTAAGCCGAAGGCAATTTGTCCCGCCGCACATGCCTGGGCCACTTGCTTGTTGCCACCCAGAATTTGAATCTGGTTCCTTTTAAGGCTCTGGAAAAACTCTTTGCTCTTTTCCTCGCCAAGGGTCGCGAATAAGCATGCCACGTGCGTAGCCGTCGTGCCCGCGACCGGCCGCGCGATGCCGATTTTGCCTTTCCATTTTTCGTCCGCGAGGTCGAAGATCGATTTCGGCCGCTCGCTGTCAGCCATGAGTTTCGTGTTAACAATCAACACTCGTGCGCGGGCGGCAAAGCCATGCCAATATCCGTCCGGCGATCGGTACTTCGCCGGAAACACCGCGCCGGCCGGCGAATCGTAAGCTGCCAATAGCCCTTTTTGCTCCAGCCGCAGCGTGTTGAGAATCTCATTGTTCCAGAACACGTCGCACCGCGGCCGGCCCGCTTCGTGAATCAGCAAATTCGTCAGCCCCACCGTCTTCGTGCTTTCGTTGTCATATTTGGCCAGCACGCGAATGCCCGTGGCCTTCGCGAAGTCATTCAGCACCGGCTCGGCAAACTCCCGATCGAGAGCCGAATAGACGACGACTGTTCCCTGGCTATTTGTGTTCGCAGGACAGCCAGAACAAACCGCCAGAAGTGGCAAACAACTGGCCAAGAGAACGAGCTGCGTTCGGCAGATATTCCGCATGGCTGCGCCGTTCACATGCGCCGTTAGGTGCATGAAAAAGCCGCGGCCGAATGGCCGCGGCTGCGGCTGCGATGTTTATTTGACTCGGGTTATTTGGCTGTAGCGAATGCTAGAGCTATTCCTTCTCGGCCGCCGGCTGAATCAGCGGACCCGATCCGCCCAGGCCGCCCTTGAGCTCCTTGGACTCCTTCTTTTCCTTCTTCTCCTTCGAGCCGCCGCCGGCAGCCGCTTCGATGGGCGGCTCCGCCTGGTGCTGCTCTTCGCTCCAGCCGACGCGCTTCCGCGACAGGCCGATCTTCCGCTCTTCGGCATCGACGCGCAAAACCTTGACCTCGATCTGCTCGCCGACCTTTACCACATCCTCCGGGTTCTCAACCTTGTTATCGGCGAGCTCCGAAATGTGCAGCAGTCCTTCCAGGCCATCTTCCAGACCGACAAAGACGCCGAAATTGGTGATCTTCGTCACCGTGCCAGTGACCACCTTGCCCGGCGGATATTTGGCCGGAATATCCGTGTTCCATGGATCGTCCTCAAGCTGCTTCATGCCCAGCGCAATGCGGCGGCGCTCCTGATCGACGGACAAAATCTTGCAGCGGACCTCCTGGCCCTTTTCCAACATCTCGTTGGGATGACTGATTTTCTTCGTCCAGGACATATCGCTCACGTGCAGCAAGCCGTCGATGCCCTCTTCCAACTCGACGAACGCGCCGTAATTCGTGAGATTGCGAACCTTGCCCGTGACAATCGCATCCACCGGATATTTTTCCGCGACGCGCGTCCACGGATTCTCTTGCGTCTGCTTCATGCCCAGCGAAAGCTGCTGGCCTTCCTTATCGACGCCGAGAATCACAACGCTGATCTCATCGCCGATATTTACCAGCTCGCTCGGATGATTCACCCGCCGTGTCCACGACATTTCGCTGATGTGAACGAGCCCTTCGATACCCGGCTCCAGCTTCACAAACGCGCCGTAGCTCATCACATTGACGACGCTGCCCTTGTGCGTGCTGCCGACCGGATACTTGTCGATCACCTGGTCCCACGGATTGTTGCCCTTCTGCTTCAGGCCGAGCGCGATCTTTTTCTTCTCGCGGTCGATGTGCAGAACCATGACCTCGATCTCTTGATCGATGGCCACCATCTCGCTCGGATGCCCGATCCGCTCCCAGCTCATGTCGGTAATATGTAGCAAACCGTCGATGCCGCCCAGATCGACGAACGCGCCGAAATCGGCGATGTTCTTCACCACGCCCTTGCGGGTCTGCCCAGTTTCCAGCTCCTTGAGCAAGGCTTCGCGGTCTTCCTCCCGCTGCCGCTCGATCAGCGACCGCCGGCTGACGACGATATTGCGGCGGGCTTCATCGATCTTAAGCACTTCGCACTGCACCACGCGGCCGATGTAGTCGCCAATATCCGACGGGCGGCGAATATCAACCTGGCTGGCCGGCAAGAAGACCTTCACGCCGCCGATATCAACCAGCAAACCGCCTTTGATCTTGCGTTCGACGGTGCCTGTGACCGGGTCCCCTTCCTTCAGTTTGCTGATGACCTCGTTCCACTGAATCTGCTTATCGGCCCCGCGCTTGGTTACGCGGAGCATGCCGCCCTCGTCCGGCCGGGCCTCTTCGTCTTCCAGGTCCTGAATGAGCACCTTCACGAGCTGACCAACTTGCGGCTGCTCTTCCTCTGGGCCCCATTCGTCAAGCGGCACCGAGGCTTCGCTTTTGAAGCCGATATCGACCATCACGTTGCCATCTTCAACCCGCAGAATCCGCCCTTCGACGATCTTATTGACTTCGAAATCCGCGCTGATCGACCCGTGTTCGGGAAAGAGGCCCGCTTCCTCGAAATTGGCGAGTTCTTGTTCCCAAATTCGGTCGATTTCCGGGTCATTTTCCAGCGTGCGGATAAGTGCTCGATTAACCATTGCGTGCGTTCAAACTCTCTAGCGCCGAATCGGGCTCACGTAGGATAGGCGTCCCGCCTGTCCATTGACGTAGGGTGGGCTGTGCCCACCAATCAGCCACTCGTCTGCCCCGCGCCTCAAATCGACAATATCACCCCTGCCCGCGGCCTCACGTTGAAGTCGCGGCTAAAAGACAGTGGCGAAACCCAAAAAGATAGCCAATTTGGTGGGTTTGGCCAAGGCTAGATGCCACCACACTAACCCGAAGCGTGAGCGAGGGGGGCTAGCAACTTTATACCTGTGCAACCGAAACCTCAACGGATCGAATTTGCCTTCCTCGTTTCCACGCTCTGCGTCATTCCTCATCACAGCGACAAAAACGGCACCGGCACGAGAAAAGCGTGCTGCTCCAAAATGCTGGCAGGACCAACATACGATGTGTACTGCGTGAAGAAGACAACAAATACGTAAAACGCCACGACTGGGACGGCGACCAGAACCGCAAGCAAACGGACGAGGAAAAGTCGCGGCTGACTGTTGCGTAGCGCGCGGCCAACAGCCCAGCCCGTCAGCAACCGCGCCGGATAAATGAACAAAATGAAGAAGATCGTCAGTGTCCACCACAGTTCGCGCGGCGGCGGTTGGAATTTGAGCAGGTAGAGCGGCAGGGCAAACAGCAGCGTGATCGCCAGCGCGAACCAGTAAGCCACCGGTGCCCGCGCGAATTCGGCTCGCACGGCTTTCGGCTCAAACATGGCACGCAGCCGATTTTGAGCCGCAAAGCGCGTCTGCAAAAATGGCAAGTGCAGTAATACGAATGTCATCGCGGTCGCACCGAGAAACCCGACGACGACCGTGACGCCTCCCCGGCCGGATGTGCCCGCCATGAGCATGAGGCTTGGCACCAACAACCAGACCAGCGCGCCCGCGAACCCGCGCAGCCCCAGCCAAAACAATTGAGGCAATCGCAGCGAAACGACGAAATCCCAAACGGCGTCACGAGCTTCAGAGAACATTCGCCCGCGGCGAATTCCCGCCAGCAGAATCGCGGGCGGAAACCAGGCTGAAACTGGCAGACTGATATAGAGGTCGTCGGCAAGTGCCGGTGAAATCGCGCGAATCAATGGACGCAGGATCGGGCCAATCAAGCGACTGAACAAAATCCGCGCCCCAAGTTGAAATGGAGCCAACAGCGGCCAGAAAAAATGTCGCAGCCGGCCACCGCTATACCATGCCAGCAAGATGTGACCGATCACAAGCGCAGTGATCGCGATTTGTGCAATTCGCCAAACCCGTGCGGCAAAGCCCTCCGGATCGATCAGCCACGCGTCGCTCGCCAGTGACGACACCAGCCGAGGAATGAGCAGGCAGACCCAAGTGCCGGCAACCAGACTGCCGATGCGGGCGAATTTTGCAATGTCGATGAAGCCATCGCGAACCCGGCCGCTTTTCGCGACACGGCCACTCGCGTCGAGCAGATAGCCGAGCGTGATCAGGTTCACAATCGGAATCGCGGCGAGCAAAGCGAGGGTCGCTAGCAGACTCACAAACCCAAACAACCATTCCAACACCGCACACAGCCCATACCAAAACCGGACCGGCCAACTCTTCACCCCCGGGGGCGTCCAAGTGTTTTGTTGGCTCCCCTCGCTCGCTCGCGACAGGGGAACTGCGAGCTGCCCCGGCGGCGCCTCAAAGTTTTCATGGCTCCCCTCGCCCGCGGACGAAACTCGGAGTTCCGCATGCGGAACCCCAAAGTTTTCATAGCTCCCCTCGCCCCGGTACTCCGGGGAGAGGGGCTGGGGGTGAGGGGTCTGATCGCGAACCACACCAATTTCCTCATTACCATCGCTAGCCCGGGGACGCCCAGGCTCGTGTATCGGCGTCGTTCTTTCGCTGCTGCGAACGATTACCATCTGACTTATCCAGCTTCGCCCAGGATGACGAAACCTATTGTGTCCAAACCGAGTACAAACGGATATTGAGAGTTGCTCGGTTATACCTTCAATGCCACGCGTTTCGTTTCAATTAATCTCTGCCCGACGCTGATGTTCGCCCGCAATTGCCTGTTTGTCGCTGTTTGCCTGGCCGGCCTCGTGGCCAATACGCTGCTCCGCCGCGAGCGGGTGCAGGAACCGCTGACGCTGTCGCAGGCATCGGACGGCGATTTTGGCAATTCAGTTGAGCAGCTTAACGCCGAGTTTCACGAATATTGGCAGAGCAAGGAGCTGGAAATCGCTCCAACCGCGGACGATCTGACCATCGCGCGACGCCTCAGCCTTGCTCTCGTCGGCTGCGCCCCCTCCCTGGAAGAAATTCGTGCCCTCGAAGCGCAGCCCCCGGCGCGGCGTTTACCCTGGCAAATCAGTCACTTGCTCGAAGACCGCCGCTTCGCCGATTATTGGACCGAGCGGCTGGCGCGGATTTATGTCGGCAACGAGCAGGGCAACTTTATCCTGTTCCGCAGAAATCGATTTGCCGCCTGGCTCGGCGACCAACTTGCCAAAAATGTGCCTTACGATCAGGTCGTTCGCGAGCTTCTGGCCGACGAAGGCATTTGGACCGGCAAGCCAGCGACGAATTTTATTACGGCAACCGTAAATCCCGGCTCGGCCAATCAGCCGGACCCCGTTCGTCTCGCCGGCCGCACGGCGCGCGCGTTTCTCGGCATGCGGATCGATTGCCTCCAATGTCACGACGACAAGCTCGGCAACATCAACGTCGGCGATGCAGACGATCCTCACAGCGGCACGCAGGCCAACTTTCACGAGTTGGCGGCGTTTTTTGGCTCGACTGAGCTAAAGCTCGTCGGCGTCACGGAAGGCGAGAAGGCTTATCAGATCAAATACCTCGGCGCCGATCACGAAACGACTGTGCGGCCGCAGGTTCCGTTCGGCGATCAATTCTTCGACGGCCACGGCAACCGCCGGTCGCAACTCGCGAAGTGGGTCACGCATCCGAAGAACAAAGCGTTTGCCCGCGCCACAGTCAACCGCGTCTGGGCCCTACTAATCGGCAAGCCGCTCGTGGCACCGATCGACGATATCCCGCTCGCCGGGCCGTATCCGCCGGGGCTGCAGTTTCTCGCCGACGATTTCGTCGAGCACGGCTACGATCTGCAGCGCCTAATCCGACTGATTGCGGCCAGCGACGTTTTTCAGCGCGACAGCTGTGCCGATTTTGAGGTCACCGAGCAGCACGAAAATGCCTGGGCCGTTTTTCCCCTCTCGCGGCTGCGACCGGAACAGATCTCCGGCTCGCTGATTCAAGCCGCCTCGCTGAAAACGATCGACGGCCAGGCCCATGTCTTCACGCGGATCGGCATGTACGGCCAAACCAATCAGTTCGTCCGCCGCTACGGCGACCTCGGCGAGGATGAGTTCACCGACCGCGGCAGCACGATTCCGCAGCGGCTGCTCATGATGAATGGCAATCTCGTCAAAGAACGCACGCAGCCCAATCCGCTGTTTTCTGCTTCCACGCGAATTGCAACGCTCACAGGGCGGCCGGAGAAGCAAATCGAGGCCGCCTATCTGGCCGTCCTAACCCGCCGGCCGACTTTGGAGGAATCGCAGCACTTCGCCGCGCGATTGAGATCGAAGGAAGGCCGCAACCGCGCTAATACCCTCGAAGATCTGTACTGGACCCTCGCCAATAGCACCGAATTCTCCTGGAACCACTAGCTGTAGGGTGGGCTGTGCCCACCACCCACCGTCCCCCAAAAAATATTTCCCGAAATTTTCCCAAAATCGCCCGGAATTTGGTCCGGTTTTTTGCCCGAATTGCAATGGATATAGATAGTGGCGCTCGCCGCCATGTACCGCCCCAAAAAGTAGGATCAACTGTCTTCCCGTGGCTCAAGTTGAGCGCCAACCCCTTGGAACCAAAATTCCTAACCTGATAAACGCCATTCACTTACAACCACCGCCGAGCCCCGTCGTAATGAAAAAACTTCAAACTTTAGCGCACAACTCGGCCCCAAGGTCGTCCAACTCGGTTCCAGGGTCCTCCCTGGGACCGCACTAACTAGAAGGTCCTCCCTCGCGGCACCACGGAAACACGGTTCATGCAAAGCACCCCATTCCACTGCGGCTCACCCGCCCATTTCTCCCGCCGCTCCGCGCTCCAAGCCGCCGTCGGCCTCTCCGGCATCGGCTGGCTAACTCCGCTTGCCGAGCAACTAGCGCGAGCAAACGACAGCACACCAAACGGCAAACCCGCGAAGTCACTGATCGTACTTTGGATGGCCGGCGGCCCCAGCCAGTGGGAAACATTCGATCCGCATCCAGGCACAAAAAGCTCTCACAATTCAACGAAGGCCATCAAAACCGCCGCCAAAGACATTCAAATCGGCGACAACCTGCCGCTGATTGCCGACCAAATGGAATCGATTTCCCTCGTCCGCTCGCTCGTGAGCAAAGAGGGGGACCACGAACGCGCCAGCCACAACGTCAAAACCGGCTTCCGCCCCGATCCAACGCTCGTCCATCCGTCACTAGGTGCCATTGTCTGCCATCAGCTTCAAGACAACGTCGAAATTCCCCGCCACGTTTCGATTCTGCCCGATCAGTTCCCCGCTCGCGGCGGCTATTTGGGCGACCAATACGACGCCTTCAAGACCAACGACCCCATCCAACCGATTCCCGACGTAAGTCCGCGCGTTTCCGCCACTCGCGCCTCGCGTCGCCTCGATGATTTAACCAACCTAGTCGAAGCCAGCTTCGCCCGCGGCCGACTCAAAGATCTCGCCCAGCGAACGATGCACAATCCCAGCATCGAAGCCGCTCGCAAAATGATGTCATCCGACCAGCTCAAGGCCTTCGACGTTCGCAACGCCCCCGACTCCCTCAAAAAGCAATTCGGCGACACTCCCTTCGGCCGCGCCTGCCTCGCCGCCATTCAACTCATCGAAGTCGGCGTCCGCTGCGTCGAGGTCACACTCCACGGCTGGGATACGCACGTCAACAACGAAGAAATCGTCCGCGGCCGCTGCGATATCCTCGACCCGGCGTTTGCTGCACTGATTACCGAGCTAAAAAGCCGCGATCTGTTCGATTCCACCATCATCCTCTGGGCCGGCGAATTCGGCCGCACACCCAAAATCAATTCGCCCGGCGGCCGCGACCATTGGCCCCACGGCTTCACCGCCGCCCTCGCCGGCGGCGGCCTCACTGGCGGCCGTGTCATCGGCGAAACCTCCGCCGAAGTGGACGAAAAAGCCCCCGACAAAACCAAATTCGTCACCGATCCCCACCCCGTCGAAGACCTCCACGCCACCATCCTCCACGCACTCAACATCGACTTCCACAAGGAAATCCACACCCCCATCGGCCGCCCCATGGTCCTCTCCCAAGGCAAAGTAATCCGCGAACTCCTTACCTAGCCGACGTTCACCTACTTATCTAAAATGACCGATAGTAAAGTCAGGCCAGGTTTTGGTGTCCGTTTGGTCATTGATGCTTGGTCATTGGTCATTCCCGCCCACGGCGGGTTTTGGGGGCGAACTGGATTCGACCGGATGCTCGGAAGCGAAAGTGGCGTGCCGTGGTTGATCAGTTGGCCACGTTAAAAGCTGATCACAATGTTACTTGTCGAGAGCAATCTCGCCTTGGCTGCCTAATTAAGTAGCCAACTGACTGCGGGCTTTAGCCGGAGAGGCCCAAAAGTCAGTCGCCAAATCCGGACCGCCGCGAGTCACGTCGGATACGCTCGCGGTCAAAAAAGTTTTCGACTAGTTGTCCTGGTAGTCTGCGAGTGAACGACCAGGCGGCGAATGCAAAGCACTCGCTACGCACGTAGAAGCCTTCGTGGACACATCGCGGGACGCGGGTTCAATTCCCGCCGCCTCCACTTGTGAACACGTAAGTCCTTGATGCGAAACCACTTGCGACGACAGAGGACGCGGGATGGTAACCCGCGTCCGCGCCACGCCCGTTGCCAGCCATCGTCGGTGCCGTTCGACGCAACTATTGGCTCTGCAAAGACTTTTGTTGCCGCACGAAGGTAACCGTTTAGCTCAGGATTTGGTGTCCAAAGGTGTACGGGACGCTTAAACCGCAGCGCGTTTTAAGGGATCGGATGCTTGCTTGCCGGCTTCGGGATGGAGGACCACTCAGACCGTCTGCACCCTGGCGATCGACGGACATTGCGTTAATGAATGAATTAGCCCGAGGCTCATCCAACTTGGTTGCATCAGATGGAATTGTGGGAATACATCGTGCTGCATAGTGAGTGCGTGCTTAACGGCTGGATCGCGCGATATCCAATCGCAATAATGCCTCGTCGATAGCTTATGCGCCCAATCAATCTCACCGTGCGACGCGGCATATCGAGGTGATCCGATGAGTGAAGTGCGACTGGTGCTGCGCGACGCCAAGCGTGAACTATCGGGAAACATTCATGGGAGCGTCGTCGATCGAGTGGTCGCCGCATTGTCGGCAGAACCGGAGACGATTGCCGAGTTGGAATCGGCCCTGAGCCGCTTTGAGCGTGCAGCCGGTGGCGGCACCTTTGGCTGGTTCCGCGCGGGTTCGCATAACGAGCCATATGACGCTGGCTTGGTTGTCATCGACCTGGCAGCCCGTTTGATCGCAGCCGAGTCAACGTATTCGAGCCCCAGCCGCAACGGCGCCATACTTTATCATGACGGCGACGCAGCCACTGACCAATGGGTCCATTATCACTTGCCAGACGATTGGCAGATATCAAGCCAAGTCTGGAACTGGCGGCCGCTGGCCGAAGCGCGGCGGCGCGAGCGGCTGGCGCAAGGGCCGCTAGACGCACGAGCCGTTCTGTATGGACCGCCGCTCTTGGAATTCATCGCCACTGAGTGTTTTCAGTGGTTCCACAGCAGGGCAGGAAGCAAGCCTGCCGCATTGGCATTGGCCGAAGTTCCTGACAACGCCAACTGGCGCGGCTTCGCCGAAGATGGCCCGCAGCGTAGCGAATCGGAACAGCTAAGCGAATTGGAGCAGCTTGCTATTCGCGATATTCACGCGCGCTGGCTGCTTGGCGCGAGAAGTGATCTCCGCAGCAAGCCGCCGCGCAACGTGCTCCTGGTTTGCAAAGGCTTTATCGACTGGGATCTACAAGATCGCGCGAACCAATGGTCGGCTCAAAACGGCTGCCCGCCGGGGCTGGACGTGAACTCGCACGTCTATCGCGTGGGCGGTTTTGGCACGCACGAAATCGTCATCTATTACGAACTTGTCCGTTCGCTGCTGTGGTCGTGCCGGGATCAGATCGTAACGCTCGCGGCATCGCCGCAAGCGAACTTCATGTCTGCAAGCGATTTTTGCGCCATCGAAGTGCCGCGCTTGGGGCAAGTCCGCGACGTATGGCTCGATTCGCCCGATCCTGAATACCACGGGCGCACGCCCCGGAGCATCATCGATCGCGAGCGACACCGCCTGCCCGAGGGTCTCGCTCCAGGGGAAGCTATCGTCGATCACGACTGTCCGCTCTGCCAAATGATGGCGGACGGTCTTTCCGGACCGGTGTTCTGGCATCTCGACGGGTGCAACATGGATTCGGATTTTGCTTTCTCATTTCACGCGACTCATGAGGAGTGGGAAGCAGAGCAGCGCGAGTACGAAGAGTTCAGCCGAAACTTCGAAGCTGAGCGCCAGGAGCGTGAGCGGCTGGGTGTGAAATATCCGGGTGCTGGATACGCCGACCCCGACATGGTTTGGGAGCACAGCTTTGTGGCCAAGGAATCCGACGGACTCCCGCTCGAATTGCGGCTGTTTGGCATCGGCTCGAATCTTGCGGAGTTGATCGTGGATTTGAAGAAGCCGACGGAGGAGCGATCTCTCATCGATCGACTGAGTCGCGATTTTGACAATCTCCGCGACATTGTCCACTCGGACGACGCGAATCGTGCGTTCGCGTTGGCCGGTCCGGTCATTGACCGATTTTGCGGCACGCTGGCCGATGTTGCCGCCGCACGTAACGGTCTGCGGACAAAGTGCGAGGACCTGTGCCAGCGACTTCAGCGATTTTTCGAGCCTTCCAGCGACCCCCCCCCCGCTCAACGCAGATGACGATGATATTGCTGATGATGACATTCCCTTTTGACCTATTTCTTTGAGCTGCGCTTCGCCTTTTTGAAATGCGGCGGTGCTGGTGGCGCTTTGACGGGGGCCAGCTCGTCCAATTCGGCCAAGAGTTGTAGGTCGAGTTTGTATTGCTGCAAGCGACGTTCGTAAGAAGCTTGCGTTTTGGTGCAGACGAGCGTTTGCGGCGAGCCTTTCCGCTCGGTCACGTGGGTGCAGTCGAGCCTGTGCTCGTTGATCTGTTGATGGAGATGTTGCCGGCGATCCTGGCGAATCGAAAATCGCCCGACACACTCCGCCGGGTTTGCGCAGAAAGCGGGCCAATGCCTGGCAGTCCTCGCACTTGCAATCGAGCTTTGCTTCGCGCTTCCAATCGGCAGGGGGCTCGATGGGGTGAGCAGTCGCTACTCGCAGCTCGGCGCGGCAATGCTCCCACAGCGCCGTAGCGGCTGGGCCAGCTTCGGGCACTTGGGAGAGCCACTGATAGATCGCCTTCACGCCGGGAATAAGCGCCCGATGGAGATCATAGTTTTTGGGATCGGCAAGAACATGCGCCACAAAGGCATCGAGCTGCCTGCTGGCTGAAATCGACGCCAGGATCTGAACCATTCCATCAACAACCTCTGCGCGCGAATCTTTGGAATCGCGCCACTCGCGCCGTCCTTTGTCCCACCGCAGGGCGGCTGCCATCAGTGCGTCGGCCAGTTCCCGACACGCCTTCCGCCGGTCGTCAGCAGGCGATGGCGCGTCGCAGCAGAGCGGCCGGCACACCGCCACGATGGTCGAGAGATCGGTAAAGTAGTCAGTCGGCTTTTGCTGCTCGATGAGCACGCACAGCAATGGACCTAGCGGCGCTAAACCGAATTTTTGGCCCATGGCGAGTAGCGATTTTCCTTCGGAGCCGTCAAAGTCCTTGGGCAGCACGTCGCGCAGGAAAGTCTCCACAAGCTCCAGCGTGCCAATGCGCAGAAGCACATCCAGCATCCGTCGCGGAAACGCCGGGTTGTCGCTGGGGCCGCGCTGCCGTGGCTGCCAGTGTTTGATAATCTCCTGCGCGAATGATCGGCACGCGGCTAAGTCTGCGTCCGTTTTACTGGATGACAATCGTTTTTCGAGTTCGGGCAGCGCCGCCTGCTGGCCTTCGCCTGCCAAGATGCGAAAGGTGCGGTCATGCGGCCAAATTACGATCGCGCCCTGGCGATACCAACGCTCCATCGAAGCGCCGGCGTTGCCGGTGGCTTCGGATATTGTCTGTTTTCGCGACCATCCCTCCCTGCTCGTCAGTGTAAGAATCTCATCGTCTTGAAGTTGAATCTCGCCAAACGGTTCGACGTTTCCCTGCTCATCTAGCCAGTGGTCGAGCGACAAGCTTTCATCAAAGACCTCTTCCATTTCCGCTTCGGAATCGTCGCCGCTATCCTCGTCTTCTTCTTCCTCGTCGTCATCATCATCGGACCAGCGATGGGAGCTTCGCCGTTGGTAGGGATCAAAGTCAATGGTCGAATAATCAGGGGTTCCCGACTGCCAATGCGTAAGCAGCGCGAAATGGCACGAATAGCCGAGCGAGGCCGCAGCCCGCCGCAGCACATCGGCGCGAGCGCGGTCGGCGCCCTTGAACTGCGTCGGATCGAGGCCTGCCGCGCTATACTCATGCGCGAAAGGAATGGCCAGCTTATCGAGTTCGCTCGCCGGCTCGTCTTTGATCGCCGGCTCGCCAAACAACAAGCGCAGGAGGCCCGCCGCCTTGGCAACGGACTCGGCGTTTTGAGGCGCTGTCGGCTGCCGCTCGCCAACGGTCGCCAGATTGTAAATCAGGCAAATTCGGTAGCCCGATTCGACGGGCTCAATCTCGTGCTCGCAGTCGGCATAGAAGGCGGCGTATTGCGTTTTGAATTGCCCTTCTTTGCTGCCGAAATCAATCCGCCTCGTCTGCCCGTCGTGCCGCACGATTAGTGCATCGCCGGTGTGCCGCGACGGAAGACACACGACAAGCGTGGCGAACATTTGCTCTGATTTTTCGGTATCGCGGTGCGGAGCGAAGAAGCTGCCCGGCTCATAGATCAGCAGCCTGTAAAGCTCCGCTCGTACTTTCTGCTGGATGCCAAAATCCTGGCTGGCAGCTTCCACAATGGCAGCGATTTGGGCATCCCATTCCCTGTTCTCCAGACGGAACTGGCTTGGCTCCAATTGCCAAACGCGACGGACGTTTGTATCGACGATGGTCTCTTCGCCTCGGCCGTACGGCGCTTGAGTTGCCTTTGCAATGAGCCGTTTCGCGTCCGCTGCAGAAATTGGCGTACCTATGGTGCCGACATCGTTCACTTCGAGACCTGGCAGCACAGGCGGCAAACTTCTGGCGCTAATAAATTGCGACGACTCTCCCAGCGTCTTCAAAAGATCTTCGAGAGAATTCCGTACACTCTCCATGCTTAGGTCCTTGATCCAGACTTGCTTGCCGCGCGGGTACAGGCCTATTCTAAATCAGGAGAGGCCATTTGCGTTGCGCCTCGGAAGGTCACAGTATTCAGTGGTCCGCAGCGGTGATTGTTGGCTGACAGGCTGAAGAGGGCGATCCGTGCTCGACAAGTCGCAGTGCGCATGGACCGAGACGGGAAATTCAAGAGCGAACGTCGGATGGGAAAGAAGTTGATCCATGAAAATCCGTTATTGACTGACTGATTTTCATGGAGTATGAATTAAACGATGATTGGCCGCACGTCCGACCTGGAATTAGTTCGCGCCGCGCTCAAGCGCAGTCGCGTTGTGGCGCTGCTCGGCCCGCGTCAGTGCGGCAAAACCACGCTGGCCCGCCAGTTCGTTCCGGCAGAATCACTCAACTATTTCGACTTGGAGGATCCGCAGAGCCTCGCCCGCCTCAATGATCCTGACATCGCACTGCGTCCCCTCAAGGGACTCGTCGTCATCGACGAAATCCAGCGCCGAGCCGAATTGTTCCCTCTGCTGCGCGTGCTGGCGGATCGCAAGCCGCTCCCCGCCCGATTCCTGATTCTTGGAAGCGCCTCGCCGGATTTGCTCAAGCAGTCGTCCGAAACTCTCGCCGGCCGCCTGGAAACGATTCCGCTCGAAGGCTTCCGCCTGGCCGACTTAGGTACTTCGGCGCAAGCCAAGCATTGGCTTCGCGGTGGCTTTCCGTTGTCGTACACTGCACGCACCGAAATCAATTCGCTGTCGTGGCGGCGGCAGTTTCTCCAGACCTTTTTAGAGCGCGATATTCCCCAGTTGGGCATCACCATTCCGGCAGCCGCGCTGCATCGCTTTTGGAGCATGGTCGCGCACTACCACGGCCAGATTTGGAACGCCGCCGAGCTATCCCGCGCGCTCGCCGTGAGTGAATCGACCGTGCGCCGTTATCTTGACCTGATGACCGGCGTGTTTATGGTGCGGCAACTTCCGCCGTGGTTCGAGAATCTCAGCAAACGGCAGGTTAAAGCGCCGAAGATTTATGTCCGCGACACCGGCCTGCTCCACGCTTTGCTCGGCATCGCCAACCAGCGCGACCTGGAACATCACCCGAAAATCGGCGCATCGTGGGAAGGTTATGCCGTCGAGGAAATCCTGAAAGCCCTGCGTCCCGACGACGCCTATTTTTGGGCCACGCACCAGGGCGCGGAACTTGACTTGCTGCTTTTCAAACGCGGCCGACGAATCGGCATTGAGTGCAAACGCGCGGGCGCGCCTGTCCTCACGCCTTCGATGAGCATCGCAATGACCGATTTGAACCTCGACGAACTACGGGTCGTATATCCAGGCAAAAAACGCTATATGCTGGCGAAGAAGATCGAAGTCGTTCCGCTCGCAGAATTCGTGAATGCCAAGTGACAGCGTGGTGCCGTCACTTCTTCTTCGACCGCTGTTGAAGCGACAAGTCGGTTCTCAGGAGGTGCCCTTGTCCACGCTACAGTCGGCGGGTGGGGCGATGAGGAGTACCTCCAATGTACGAGAACCGTCGTGTCATCACTTACGGACTGCTCGAAGCGTTCCTTCAGTGCAATAAGGCCAGGCTCCGCGCACTGGACCGAACCGGGGAGCCAACAGACTTCGAGAATCATCGAACGAGCCAGACCCGGGCGCACTGCGCACAGGCCCAGACGAAACTGTTTCCACCGCCCGCGCGCTGCTGGACGATGCGACGCTAAAGCAAGGCCAAACCCGATTGCAGAACGTTCGTGTCCAGACAGCGAACCTTGCGGCAAGGATCGACGCGATTGAGCGCGTTGATGTGCCCTCGGCCCTGGGTTGTTTCTCCTACCGGGCGATCCAGTACGTTCGGGAGCCGAACCCGCCGGTAAGTGCCAAGCTGCTGCTTGCCTATCGCAGCATCCTGCTTGGGGAAATCCAGGGCAAGCTACCGTCCTCTGGAGTCATGATCTGCGGTCCCAACCTTGAGCCTCGGCAAGTTAAGCTCGATGCGCTTGAAATCAAGGTGCGCGAGTTGCTCAAGGAACTCGCCGCCCAGCTCGAAGGCACGATGGAAGCGCCGCTCGTACTGAATTCGCATTGCGCGATCTGCGAATTCAGGAGCGCGTGCAGGGAAGAGGCCCTGAAGATCGACCACGTCAGCTTGCTCGGCGGCATTCACAGAAAGGAAATCGACTCGTACAACCGGAAGGGCATCTTCACCGTCAACCAGCTCTCGTACACGTTCCGGTATCGCAAGCCGGCGAAGCGGGCGAAGCACCCGACGAAGCCCCACCAGCACGCACTCCAGGCCCTTGCCTTGCGAATGCAGAAGGTGCATCTCCACGGAAACCTTGTGCTGCCCGCTACCCCCGTGTCTGTTTACTTCGACATTGAGGGCCTGCCCGAGCAAGAATTCTATTACCTGATCGGTGCGCTGGTCATCCAGGATGGCAAGGAGACGCACCACGCCTTCTGGGCCGACGGCCCGGACCAGCAGCAGTCCATCTTCCTCCAGTTCGGCCGGCTCGTGGCGGGCCTGGCGCCTTGCAAGCTGTTCCACTTTGGCCGCTACGACTCCGACGCGATCAAGGCCATCCAGAGGGGGCTGGACGAAGACGCCGGCCGGCAGATGGCTACGGTCCTCGGTCATGCGACCAACGTCCTCACCTTGATCCACTCACATGTTTACTTCCCCGCCTACACAAACAGCCTAAAGGAGATCGCGGGGTACCTCGGCTTCCGGTGGAGCGAAATCGAGGCGTCCGGTATCCAGAGCATCATCCTCCGCGACTCCTGGGATGCCGGCCACGACCCCCCGTTAAAAGAGCGGCTCATCCGGTACAACCGGGAAGACTGCCAGGCCCTGAAGGCGGTTCGTGATTTCATCTCGCTGGCGGTGTCCGCGCGCGGCAAATCGGAAGCTCCCGGTACAGCCGGGCTCTCGGTGGTGAGCACGGACGATGTCGCAAAGCGGCGCAGCAGGTTCAGTCTAATTGCCCACATAAAGAAGAACACGTTTAGCCGTCCGACAATTCAAATCGCCACTACGACTCCGGCAAAACTCTGGCTACGCCTACAATCCGCTTCGGTCGGCGCAACCGACGTTGCAACTCTCGGTCGGCGCAGCCGAGGCACTAACCGCCGTTGAAAATCGGCATCGGGCTGCCCTAGTATTGCTGATAGAGGGCCGAGCGATGGTATATAGCAGCGGCAATTGCCCGCAGTGCGGCGTTAAACTCAATGTCCGAGAGTCGTCAATTGACATCGTGCGAACATGCGAGGCTTGCGGATTTAAATTCGTTGCTCGGAAGGCGTCGTTCTCAGTTTCCGGCTGCCTAGGCAATCTATTCTCACTCATTGGGGTTTCGATTTTCATTTCTTCTTTGCTGCGGTGCAGTCGCGATATTCATCATCGCGATGAATGTTGATTGGTCGTCGCCGCCTGTTGCAGATTCCTCACCCCAGCCCACGCCGGAGGTGGCCCCGGCCGACCCTGCCGTAACGCCGCAGGAAATGCCACCCGAGCCCAGCCTGGATCCAGCATCAGTCGTTCAGCAGGAGCCACCCGTTGATTCAAAGCAACCCGTTGCAACAGAAGTTCGAACCTGGACCGACAAAACTGGTAAGTTTTCAACGGTCGCGAGCTTTGGCGGAATGGCGGGCGGTTCAGTTACGCTTCGCAAGAGCGATGGCACCACGATAAAGATTCCATTCGAGCAACTCTCAAAGGCCGACCAAGATTGGATTGAAGACCGTCGCAAGAATCCCGTCAGGAGACCGAGGCCGTGAGTGCTCGGTTTTCTGTTCTACATTTCGGTCGGCGCAGCCGAGAGGACTTCGCAGCGCAGAATTGGACGAATTCACAAACAAAGGTCGGGGCGTTGACTTATTATTCACCAAGCTCATTTGTCGGAGAGAGCGTACAGCCGGAGGGACTTGTCGGAGTGGGCTACGGCAACTTGGGTATGATCAGGGGACACCGCCAAGTCTCGCGCGTCGGCTGGCAGTTTTAACTTGAAGAACTCGTTGGCTGAGTCGCTTTTCCAGAAATAGAGCCAGCCGCCACCACCGCCGCCGGCCAGACCGATCCAAAACTCCTGTGGATGATGAACCAGGCCCCAAGCGACGCCGTTGAGCTTTTCTTTGGCCTCGAGCTGCAGAGCGACCTTGTTTTGATCGACGTCGAGTACGACGACCGCCGGATTGCCGATGCCGGCGAAGGCGTTGGTGACGTTCGTAATGCCGCCGAGGCCAAGTTGCTTGCCATTGCTGCGGAAAGCCAGGCTGCGCGCCCCACCGATGTCGGCGCGGAAGGTGGTGTCGTATTTGTAGAGTGCGGCCGCGGAAGTCAGATCGCGTTTCAGCGTGTGATTATTGGTATCCCATTCTTTTACCTGGCCCTTCAAGTCGCATGACACCAGCGTTTCGTTGGTGGGATGAAACGCCACATTATAAACATGCGACGCATGCCCAGCTAATTCGGCGATTTGACGGCCATCGGCGGCGTTCCAAAGCTTGATGAGGTTGTCATTGCCGCAGGAGGCGATGAGCTGGCCGCTGGGGCTGACAGCCAAGGCGCGGAGCCAGCCGTTATGGGCTTGGATCGTTCTTATTGGACGCGGCTCTTGATCGGCGGCGTTCCACCAGATGAGGCGGCCATCGTAACCGCCGGTATAGAGAGAGGTACCGACTGGGGAGAAGCCGAGGGCTCGCACCCAACTGTCGTGGGCAGCAAACGGTGTCACCGTTTTTGATTGAAGGTCGAAGCGATGGACGAGATTGTCTTCAGCACCAAAGAAAACATTGCGGCCGGTGGGATCGAAACGGCAAGCGGTGAGCGGGCGCTCGTGTCTGAATTCGAGCACTTGGTGCGTCTTTTCGGGAGCGATCGAGGCCGCGTCGCTCATACCAAAAGCTCCCGGATCGGCCCCTTGGCCGGATCGGCAACGGGAAACTTGCGGCCGCCGATATCGAACTCGGCCTTGGAATCGACGCCGACGCCGGCCAGCAGCGTGTGAAAGATATGGCCGTGATCGACTTCGCGGTCGGTTACCGCGGTGCCGTTGGCGTTCGTTTTGCCGATGACGGCGCCGCGCTGGATGCCCGCGCCGCCGAGGACGACGCTCCAGGCCGTTCCCCAATGGTCGCGGCCATAGCGGGTGTTGATTTTTGGCGTGCGGCCGAACTCCGACATCACGCAGATGAGCGTATCGTCCAAGAGGCCGCGATCGGCCAAATCGGCCACGAGGGTCGCAAACGGCCGATCGAACTCGCCGAGTTGCTCGATGTGGTAATCGAAATTCTCGAAGTGTGTGTCATAATTCGAGTGATTGATCTGCACGAACGGCACGCCGCGTTCGAGCAGACGCCGGGCGAGCAAACAATGCTGGCCAAATTCGTGCTGGCCATAGCGCTCTTGGTCGGCGGCGGGCTCTTTGGCCACCTCGAAGACTTCCCGCTGAGCGAGAAGATCGGTCGCCTGGTCGAACGAAAACGTATAGGCGTCGGTATCAGCCGTGCGACGGCGGCTGGTGAAGCGATCGTTGGCTGCTGAACGCAAGGCGTTGCGGCGTGCATCGGCTGCGGCGGTCAAATTGTCGGGCCGCTCGGTGTATTTGGGCGGTTTGCCGTCGTCCATTACCACGCTGGCATACTTGGGACCCAAATAGGCTCCCGAACCGCCGCCCGGTCCAGCGCCGCGAATGAGAATGTGGCCCGGGAGCGGAAAGCCTTCCGGTGTCAGCGTTTTGGCCGCAACGGCGCCGAGGTGAGGGTAGTCGGTGCCGGGCATCTGTTTCCGGCCGGTCGTCATTTCGACGTGCCCTTTACCATGGTCCTGATTCTTGGTGTTCAGGCTGCGGACGATCGACAAGTGGTGCATCTGCTTGGCCGTATGCGGCAAAAGCTCGCAGATATGGACGCCCGGGACCGAAGTGGCAATGGCACGAAAGGGGCCGCCCGTATCGGTATTGGGCTTGGGGTCCCAGCTTTCAAGCTGGCTGACTCCTCCGTGCAAATAGATGTTGAGAATTCGCTTTTGCTTGGCTTTGATTTGCTGCGAAACGGCGGGCGTCGCTGCGAACGCCGCTCCGAGGCCACCGGCAATAGCGGTGGCTCCCAGGCCGATCCCGCCGATGAACGACCGTCGCGAAAGGCAGTGGTCAGCCGAATGACAAGCATAATCGCATTTCATGTCGATACTCCGTCGCTGGACCGAATTCTCAATAGCTGGAGAAACTAGTGTTAGTGGTTAAAACGAAACTCCGTGGAGGCGAGCAGTGACCAAGCCAGCTCGCTGATGGCCACTGCTTTGTCGTCGCGATTTCTCAAATGGTTGCTGACTGTCTCTTTCTCGGCTGCGCTCGCGGACCGAGAAAATATCGCCCAAGTCAATTCGTTGGCAAATTGTTCAACGTCAGCGACTTTCGCGGATCGTCCGACCAGATTCTCCCCCGACGGTACAAGCCAGCCATCCACAACGCCGCCGTTACGAAAGTACAAAGCCTGGTTGACCGTGGCCTGAAATTCTTCGCCCGGCTGACCGCCGTATTGGCGCACAAATTCCTTCAGCGTTTTGCGGGTTTCGGAGAGCAGCTCCAGTTGGACAAAGCGGGGTCGCAAACGGAGGCTGTCGGCTTCGGTTGCGGTCTTGAGAGCTTCCGGCGGAGCTTTCTTGAGCTTGGCATCGACGGTTTGCATTTGGGACGACAGCGCGCCGGTGGCCTGCATGACGCTGAGGCCAAGTTGCTCGGCTGTGAGTGGCTTCAGCGGCGCAACCTGGCCGGCAACTGTCCATCGATCGATGATTGCGGCCCATGCCGATTCTGCCTTGACCGAATCGGTGGCTTGCAAGGCAGCGTGGTCCAGAATCTCGGTTGCCAAGGCAATTTGAGCGTCGATCGACTTGCTGACGAAATTCGCGTCGGCCAGCCGATGTTCGGCTTCAAGTTGCTTGCGTTCCAGGTCTTGCAATCGGTCAATATTGGCCCGTGCCGCCACGGCGGAGGCGACTGTTGCTTCCGCCTCTGCGAGTTGCTTAGTCAATGCCTGCCCTTTGACAGCGTGCTCCACGAATTGTTTTTCAACCGCGGCGACCGAAGCCATTAGTTTTTCATCCAGCGGACAGACGGCGGCGATGATCTCTGCCAATGACGATTCGTTAGGCAGCTGGATGGCCACGCCGGTAAGCTTTTGAGTGGTGGCTGATACTGCTTCCATGGCCGCGTGAAGCTTGGCGAACGTCTCTTCGGCTGTTTTGCGTTCGGCGAGCGTTTTATCGAACGATTGTCGGGTTTCAACGACGGTTTTTTCGAGCTTGCCGATTTCGGCCAAGCAACGAAGGTCCTCTGACTCGACAGCCTTAAAGTTTTTCCGAGCCGCTGCCAGGGCATCTTTGAGCGGCTGAACCGATTGCTGATGGTCTGTTCTTTGGCGCTTCAGGCTCTCTAGCCGGGCCGCAATATCGGCCAGGTTCACGATTTCGCTGCAAGGTGCATCACACGATCGCTGGTAGGTCTTTGATAAGGCGATCTCGCGCAAGAACGGCCGCAACTGAAAATGACCCATTGCCAATTCATCAGCCAAGAGCGTCAGCAGGCGGGGATTACTGGGTGGATTGGCCGCATGATGGAAATCGAGTGGATGCACCAACCCGCGGCCGAGCATGATGGCCCACAGCCGATTAGCCACATTGCGGGCGAACTCGCGGCTCGTCGGCAGCATCTCGGCGAGGGCCTCGCGGCGACTGAATTTGGGAATGCCACGAATGGTTTTGTCCGGCTTGACCTGGTATTCGTCGCCCGAGCGGAACCGCGGCTCGAGGAACAGCATCGCACCCTTGGGCACTTGCGGCAGGGCCCGGTCGTTGGCGGCACCCGTAAAGACCGATTTGAAGCTGGCTTCGCCGTCGGCTTTTTCCGTGAGCGAGATGAGCTTGGTTTTGGCGTCTGTGAACACGCCCGTGCGATGAACGAAAGCGAATAAGCCGTAGTAATCGGCCTGGTAGTAGTCATCGATGAGAGGATGGTCGTGGCATTGGCAGCATTGCAAATCCATGCCGAGGGCCAGGCGGCCGATGTCGCGCGTCACCAGGTTTGGTTCGGCATCGCGGTCCAAAACGAAACGCGAGGCCGCACGGTGCTGTTCGTCGGCACCGTCCGCCGCGATCAGTTCCTGATACAGCAAATCGAGAGGCTTATCGTCGGCCAGCCAATTGTAGAGAAACGCTTCCCATTCCGTCTGCTTGATTGCTTTGTCGGGCTTGCGCTCCATCAGCATCACGTCGAGCGTGATGGTCAGATGCCGAGTGAATGCGTGGCTGGCGAGCAATTCTTCGATGAGGCGTTGCCGCTTGCTGATTGACGAGTCGGCCACGAACGCGCGAGCCTGCTCGGCAGCGGGAATGACGCCGGTCAGGTCGAGATAGATGCGGCGGACAAAATCGGCATCAGTCGAACGCGGCGAAAGGGGCCCGACGGCTGCATTTTCGACCAGTTCGTCGATCAGAGCGTGCAGCGTCTGCTGCGACCGCTCCTGGCTGAGCGCGAACTGAGCGCCGAGCAACACCAGCTTGACCGTAATGCACCAAATTCGCGGCGCCATTCGGCGTTCCTGAGCGGTCGCCCGACTGTCCAGCGGACGCTGTCGCAGGCAAACGAGAAAGGTTGGTCGGATAGGCGGGGGAGGCTGCCGGCGATCCGATCGCCGATCAACACACACATATGAAGTTAGGCAGAGCGAAAAAATAACTTTGACAATTTCTAACGGCGTGGTTTGATTGAATAGTTCCAGTCACCGTGGAATTTTGCAGGAGTGATGCGGAGGTGTTGAAGTTCCTCGTCACTGACAGCGATTCCAGTTTCGTAG
>DASXLL010000120.1:0-20101 GCA_036496265.1 Pirellulaceae bacterium
GGATCGAAAAAGAAGCGGCCAATTTTTATGACCAGGAAGTGCAGCGGGGCAAGTTGCTCGTAACAGTCGATGAATGTCCGCGCGAAAACGGACCAACGCTCGCGGATGCCGAACGGGTTCTTGTGGAGGCCGGGGCAGCGCCGCTTCCGCTGCCCGAGGGCTAAACGACAAAGGACATGGAACGGAAGGAAGCAAAGAAAGCAAAGACGGAACAAAAGTCCCAGCTTTGCTACCTTTGCGGGCTTCTGTTCAAAGCTCCCGCGCGCGAGCGGAAGGCGACTGAAGCTGGTTACCGTGCGCTCGACTTGGCATTGCCAAACGCCAATGCACTTCGCGCCTGGTCCCACGCGTCGCGGGCTAGCTCCCGAGCTTTTTCCCACGACACACGTTGATCGCGGGTTCGCTGCCGCTTGTCCCACGCGCGAGACAGTTCCTCCTCGGCTTGCTCAAACTCTAGCGGCTCGCCGGCATGACGAAAGTAAGTCATGCGCCCCAAATCCATCGCCGCCGCGCGCCAGAGTATTTGGTCCTCTTCCGAAAACGCCCTCGCCGTTTCTGGCGTTTCATCCAGTGGCGTGAGGGGCCTATTTGTCTCTTCCTGTCCTTGCAAGGGCTTGCCGCTGGCAGGGGGCGGATCCGTGGGCGGTGAGGCAACACCGCCCGCCGGCACGGGTGGGGCCTGCGGCGGTATCAGCGATGAATCGGTTTGCATTGACATGCCTGGGCCCTGCTTGCGGGAGGACGAATCGAGGCAAGACAGTGGGCAAGCATTGTGCCAAGGGATTCGGAGGGCCTTGCGCCGAAAATGGTTTTGGCACGCTACCTTCGAACGATAAGACCATCCGATTGGCTCGAAGCGCGCCGCGGCAAAAAGCGCCAAGCGCGGCGGATGAATCATCGTGAGCCTTTTTTTCCCGACGGTGGCGTGTAGTTTGCAAGGGATTGCAGATCGAAATGTGGTCCCCATTTCTCGAAGGGAGAGCGATTATGAGCGCTTGCCGCAGTGCTTTGTCCCGTCCCGTTCTCTGGTTGGTATTCACTGGTTTGGCGTTGGTCGGTGTTACGACCTTCTGGGGCCAGAATCCAGCGCCGCAAACGGCCCGGCAGCCGGGTGCAGCACAAAACGCGAATCCGAATGCTGCCGCGACCGCGCAGCCATCCGCAGCGCAGCCATCCGCAGCGGCGCAAGCTGCTCAGCGTGGCCAGCCCCAGCCAGGAGGGCAGCAGGCGGGACAAGTTGACCGGCAAGCCGCTCGTGCCGATCGCGCCAATTCGGCCGATTCGCGACAAAGGCGGTCTGACGAACAGGAAGATGCGGCTTGGCTGGGTGTTTTTTTGAAACAGCGCGATGACGAGCGCGGTGCGACGATCGCGCAAGTTTATCCCGCTGGCCCTGCGGCCCGCGCCGGTTTGCAGCCGGGCGACGTGATTCAGCAAATCAACGGCCACCAAGTGGCCAATGGCAATGATTTAGTGAGCGCGCTCGACCAGCAACATCCGGGAGAAAAGGCCGAGCTCAACATCCTGCGTAATGATGAGCAGACGAAACTCACGGCGACGCTGGGCAGCCGCAATAGCTTTGTGTCCAACAATCGCCAAACGAATCGTTTTGGCGGACGCGAAAGCCAATACGATGAGAATGAAGACATGCAGAACTTTCCCATTCACACGATGGAGCTGGAACACAACCGCCGCAACGCCGAACAACACCAGCGAATCGAAAACGAGATCGCGCAGCTACGCGAAGAAATTCGCCAGTTGCGGGAAACACTCCAGCGGCGATAAAAGCGGTTCAAAACTTTTCGAGGAGAGATCGATCATGAAGGCTTTTCGCATCGTTTTGCTCGTTACACTGGTCGTGGCGGCGCTGGGGGCTGTTTGGCCCGCGCCAGCTTCGGCGGCCGATTACTGGGGCAGTTATTGGAACTGGTACGACGGAAGCTATGTGCCGTCGTACCAGCGGTATTACAGCGCCGCCCCGGTCTATTCTGCCCCGGCGTATAGCACCTATTACGGCGCACCGGCATACAGCAGCTACGGTCCAGCCTATTCCGGGTATACCCCAGCTTATTCTGGATACGGCTATGGCTATGCGCCCTATGGCGGAACGTACTACGGCGCGCCCGCGGCCGGTGTTGGCGTTTATCCCGGTACCGCAGCGGTGCGCGTCGGTCCGTTGGGGGTTGGTTGGCGGTAGTTCGAACGACGTATTATTTACCTTGGCGACTGGGGGACTCGCCGCAGCGGCTGGCAAACGCCGGCAGCGCGGCGAGTCTCTTTTTTTTGCGCGCCAGTGGAAGATAAATGAACAGAGGCAGCAAAGGTAGCAAAGGGAAGGAGTATCTGGCCGCTGTTGTTATCCTTACTCCCATGGCCTCCTTCTGGTCATGTTTGCTGCTCCGGCTAGACTATGGCCTTCCATCATTGCTTAACCGCCGGGTGCCCACATGAAAACGATTTGTTTTTCGATGTGCGTTTTAATCACCGCCGTGGCTGCTGCCGACGAACCTGGATTTCAATCGCTCTTCGACGGGAAGTCGCTTAGCGGCTGGGAAGGCAACCAGTCCGTCTTTCGCGTCGAAAACGGCGCCATTGTCGCCGGTTCGCTCAAGGAGAAAGTCGCGCACAACGAATTCTTGGCGTCCAAAGATGAATTTGGCGATTTTGAGTTGCGGCTGCAGGCCCGCTTAGTCGGCAAAGGCCAGAACGCCGGCGTGCAATTTCGCAGCCAGCGCATTCCTGATCACTTCGAGATGATCGGCTATCAATGCGACATGGGCACGATGAACGGTCGGCCGATTTGGGGTTGGCTCTATGATGAGTCGCGGCGGCGGAAGTTTTTGGCCGAGGCGGACGACGCCAAAGTAACCGGCGTACTCAAGACCGACGACTGGAATGATCTCGTTATCCGCTGCGAAGGCCCACACATTCAAATCTGGGTCAATGGCCTGGCCACCGTTGATTACACCGAAGCCGACGCCGACATTCCCCGACGCGGACGAGTGGCCGTCCAGATCCATGGCGGGGAGCCGGCGGAAGCGAGCTATAGGAACATCCGGATTAAAGGACTGAGTGCCGCTGGTAAATGACGAATGACGAAGCACGAATGACCAATGACCAATAACCAATGACCAATAACCAATGACCAATAACCAATGACCAATAACCAATGACCAATAACCAATGACCAATAACCAATGACCAATAACCAATGACCAATGACCAATGACCAATGACCAATGACCAATGCGTCCCGAATTCATCTACTTCGACATGGGCAATGTGCTCATCCATTTCTCGCACGAGAAAATGGCGGAGCAGATGGCGCAGGTGGTTGGTATCGAGCCGCAGTTGGCATGGCGGATTCTGTTCGAGGACAAGCGCGGGCTGGAATGGGCTTACGAGCGGGGTGAACTGCAGCGCGAGCAGTTCTATGCTCGTTTTTGCGAAGCGGCCGGAGCTTCAGCCGACAGCGACGTTCTCGATACGGCCGGCAGCGACATTTTCGCGATCAACGCGCCGACGTGTGGCCTGGCCAGCCAACTCGCCTCTGCCGGCTATCGGCTCGGCATCTGCTCGAACACGACGCTCTCGCACTGGGGTCATTGCGTGAGCCATTATCGCGTACTAGCGACGGCGTTTACGGTTTATGCCCTCAGCTTTGAACTCGGGGCCATCAAGCCCGATCCGGTGTTTTATCGAGCGGCCGCGAAACTGACCGGGGCGAGCCCGGACCGAATCTTTTTTGCTGATGACCGGCCTGAAAACGTTGCCGCGGCCAAAAGCGCCGGGTGGGATGCCGTCGTCTACGAGTCGGCTGCTCAGATTAATGAAGCACTTCGTGTTCGAGGCGTGATCAGCAACTGCTAAGGGCTAAGTTGAGGGGCGATGTAACCACGAAAGACACTAAAGACACGAAAGGTAGAGAGACGGTGGCTCGGTTGGTGATTTAACCCATCGCGATGGAAGGATCGCCTTTTTTCGTGGTTTTCGTGTCTTTCGTAGTCTAAACCGGCCCTTTCCCCAGTTAGCGCCACGCGCGCTTTACGGTAAATTCTGGCCATCACAACGTTAAGCCGTTCCTATAGCGCGAGCCATCCATGCCGATCGTCAAGTTCGTGAAGGAAAAGAAGGAGATTGAAGTTCCGGAGGGCTCGAACCTTCGCACGGAAGCGCTGAAAGCCGGGATTCCGACGAATGTGGGGTTCGTGAACTCGATTGGCCGTTGGGCCAACGAGAATTTTGCCAACTGCCATGGCTTCGGGATGTGTGGCACGTGCCGCGTGTTGATCACGAAGGGGGCCGAGAACACCAACAAGCTCACGCTCCGCGAATGGCTGAAGTTCAAGACGGTGGTGCCGACGCCGATGCCCGATCCGGTGCCGTGCCTGGCGTATGTGGGCCATGAGGACACGATGCGGCTGGCTTGCTGCACGACGATCCACGGCGACATCGAGGTTGAAACCGGTCCTGAGGTGAATCTGTTCGGCGAAAATTTCTTCTCTTAGTCACTTGTCACTCGGTAGTCCCCAGTTTTGCGGCCCTTGGCCACCGCCGACCTTGCGTCGGCGGAGCCATGACTGAGTTGCTACAGCCAAATTAGAACCCCACCCTCTTTGATTTCCGCATCCTGCCGCGCCGCGGCAGGGCAGGATGCGGAAATCAATAGAACTTATAGGAACGGCATGGTAGCTTGCAGTCGTCGCTCCACCGGCACAGGGCCGGTGGCGGCGAGGAATTGGAACTACTGTCATTAGTCATTTGATTGCCGAGCGCAATTGACAAAGGACGAATGACGAATGACAAATGACAATCTGTGAAGCAAATCATCGCCGTCGTCAAACCGTATCTGGCCGAGAAGGTCGTTGAGGCGCTGGCTCGCGCGCCGCTGGAGGCGATGACGGTTCGGGAAGTGAAGGGTTACGGGCGGCAGAAGGACCATCTGCAAGAGTATGGCCAGTCGGAATACACCCTGGCTTTTTTGCCCAAAGTCGAGATCGAGGCTTGGGTGGATGACTCCCGCGCGGCCGAAGTGATCGACCGCATCATGCAAATCGCCCATACGGGGCGTATGGGCGATGGGAAGGTTTTTGTGCTGCCAATTATCGCTTTTCAGACCGTTTAGAAGTCGGTCGTCGTAAGCGGTTCCGCGCGCTCACGTGTCAGCAGCGAGACGGCAGTACTCAGATCAAGGTTGGCGCTGAGGAAATGTACGGAGCCGTCGGCAAAGCAGGAGTTCGCGCCCGCCGGATGAAAGCCGTAAATCTCCTTGTCGTTGATGCAGTTTACCGCTTTGGGGCCAGTCGTTGCCGCCGCATTCGTCGGATTGCAGCCGCCCATGTTAATCATTGAGCCGTTATTGGCCCAAGGCCCATTGGATCGGTTCGGGGCGCCCTGCTGTCGATTTCCCATGAACCAGGGCTGATTGCGGCCCGCACACTCCGCGATCAGGAACGTCATCGAGCTTCCATCGGTAATGTCCGCGAACCTGCGGCGGGCGGGATCGAGAGTTGTTCCCGTGACTTTGTTGTGCCCCAGGACGCCGATGAAATGTGGATCAGACACCGCGACTGCGCTCGTCACTAACGCGTTCATGTAAGTTCCGCGGGTTAGTTCAGTCGTTGCGACGTAATCTGTGTTGGCGCGGCCGCTATTTACAGGTCGCGTATTCTCCGGGGGCGCGGAAGGACACAGAAATCCTTTAATCTTGGTGCAGATTACGCCAGTTTGGGGCTTGGCGTTCGTCGCCGTGTCGTCCCAGGCGGCATTGAAGTTATATTGTTGATACACGGCTTGCTGCTCGATGAATGGCAGGATGCGTGTATGCCACGAGGAACCAATCGTCGCGCCCGTGGTGCTTATCAATTGATCCTGGGCCGCAGGAAATACCAGGTTGACATCGTGAAAGTTGTGGACCGCCAGCGTGAGCTGTCGCATGCTGTTGGTGCATTGGGTTCGCCGGGCCGCCTCACGAGCTGCTTGAACAGCCGGCAGCAGCAGCGCGACCAGCACGCCGATAATCGCAATCACGACCAATAGCTCGACCAGCGTAAAGCCATGTCGCCACATTCTTTGACGGTTCGACTTATGGAAGCGTTGCATCGTCCTGTCCTTGCAATAGGCAGTTAAGGTGTGAGGTTAAATGGTTCGAGATTGTTTTCGCCCTCGTTGACTGTCGCCTTCAACAATGGATGTGCCGCATCGCCATATTTGTTGGGCAATTTGTTCTTCGGACTTTTGTTTGGATTTTCATCACGCGGCGGAAACCAAGTAATAAGCACCGCGTACTCGCCGGCCGGAGCGCCTACCCCGGAAGGCTCCGTTTGAATCTCAAACGATCCGTCGGCGTTTACCGTCGCGCTCGGTAGAGTGCCGCGGAACTGCGCATTTTTCTCACCCGCTGGCGAAAAGACGACGAGTGCACCTTCCGCTGGCTGGTCCTTGAAAAGCACTTTGCCTTTCGCCGGATTAAGCTTGACGGATGATTTCTTGCAGGCGGTAACGACCGACAGCAAAGTGAAAATCACCAAGACGATCCCGATCTTGTTGAACATGGCTCGAGAGAAAATCACGCTCGCAAAATCCAAATGGAATGTCAGGTTGCACGGGGTCCGTAGCCCACGTTCGAACTCGGGCCGCCACCCCACAATTACAAATTCCCAAGAGAGCTAACGAAATAGTAAACTAGCGTGAAAACTGAATCAACCTGTTTTCAAAGATTCGGGGATTTCTTTTGGCGAAAATGGCGTGCGCCATGGCGGCTCGCACAGGACTGTGGGGCGGCGAATGTACCGACCTCCTGAAAGTCTATGGCCGCCCGAAAGACCGTTTACAAGCGTACAGTCAGTCGCGATATGCTTTTAAGCAAAGTTGCGATCGAAGCCGGGTCGATGATTCCCGCGCGGCGGAAATGATCGATCGCATAACGCAAATCGCCCATACGGGCCGTATGGGCGATGGGAAAATTTTCGTGTTGTCGTGCCGCGACGAAAATCGCCGCGTCGGGCCGTGAATGGTTACGCCGCGATTAGAAATCAGTGGTTGAAATCGTCTCGCCGCGGTCGCGTGTTAGCAGCGCGTAAGCGACGTTGAGGTCCAAATTGGAACTAACCATTTTCACGGAACCATCGGTCATCGCCACCGTGGCGCCGCTGGGATGGAAGGCATAGATCTCCTTGGAATTGATACAGTTCACGGCCCGCGGACCGGCGACATTGTTGCTGGTGGGATAATTCAGATTGCTGGGATCACAGCCGCCAATTTGAATTCGCGCCGCGGGAGCCGCCCAGGGGCCGTTGGAAATCGTCGTGGCCTGCCGCTTGCCGTTGAACCAATATGTGTTTCGCCCAGCGCACTCCGCGAGCAGCAACGTGTTCGAAGTGCCGTCGGTAACGGACGCCATGCGGTGATTGGCGGGACTCATCACGGGGGGATTTAACGACATGAGCTTATCGTGCCCGAGCACGCCAATGAAGTTGGGGTCCGACTGCGACACGGCGCTGGACTGGGCGGCGTTGAGGAACGAATTGGGAAATTCGCGCTCGGTGGTGGCTGCATAATCGGTGTTGCCACGGTCAGCATTGAATGGACGAGTGTTTTGCGCCGGGGCTGAAGGGCAAAGAAAAGCCTTGATCTTCACTCGAATGGGACCACCAACTGCCGAGTTCGTCGTCCCGTCCTGCCAATCGCGATCGAACCGATATATCTGAAAAACCGCTTGTTGCTCGATGTACGGCAAGCACCGTGTCGTCCACGAGCAGACCCATGGCGCGGGCGTGGCGCCGGTGATGGTGGGAGAAGTCGTCAGCGTCTCGAGGGCCGCCGGAAAACGCCGATTCGTGTCGTGAAAATTGTGCACTGCCAACGCCAACTGCTTGATATTGTTCGTGCATTGCATGCGCCGCGCGGCTTCGCGGGCCGCTTGAACGGCGGGCAACAACAGCGCCACCAGCACGCCGATGATGGCGATCACGACCAGCAGCTCAACGAGCGTAAAGCCCCGTCGAGACAGTAATAAGCGAGAGGGGAACGATCGATTACGCATGGACCTCATTCTCCTGCATTGTCGGGTTGTTTCTTGGCTTTTACGGCTTCAAGTCAAAGGGTGGCAAATCGTTGTCGCCTTCCTTGACGGTCGCCTTCAGAATCGGATTGGCCGGATCGGCATATTTGGCGGGGAGCTTACTTTTCGAAGTTAGCGCGTCCTCAGGATCACTTCTCGTGTACCAGGAAATCATCACAACGTATTCGCCAGCCGGGGCGCCTTCGCCGATTGGCTCCGTTCGCAATGTAAATGTGCCATCGGCCTTTACGTCGCCGAATGGGTTCGGCTGCGAAGGGCCGGGTTGCGAACCGCCCGGGGCGTTTTCACCCGCCGGACGAAAGACGATTTGCGCGCCTTCGGCCGGCTGGTCCTTGAAAAGCACCTTGCCCTTCACCGGATTCAGTTTGACGGACGATTTTTGGCAGGAAACAACAGCCGACAGAATCACGAAAATCGCCAAGACGACCGACGCCTTGACGGCAAATGAACGATGAAAAATCACGCGGTCAACAACATGCACGAGTAGCGATTGCACCAAGCCCACAGCCCCCACAATCGATGCGGGCCCCCCACATGCAATTTACAGAACCCCAAGAGAGCTAACAAAATCCTAAACAACCGTGAAATTTCAAGCAACTGACTTGAGCCCGTTGCAGATTACTTTTATCTAAATAGTTCGTGCGCTAAGGATCTCTCCCGGTGATTAAACCAGGAATAGATTGGTCCCCCTTAGTCTTTCGAGGGGTGGTGGAATCATTTCTTCCACCCAGCTACAGTCGGAAGCGATCTTGCTTCCCATTTAACCACATACTTGATCAACATCCGGGAGATTTTTTATGGCCAAGCGTGCTGCTGAATCGAAGAACTCCGCTCCGCCAGCCGAAGACCGCTTTGTCGAGCTGATGCTCGTCGCGGCTGATTTCGTGAAGAACTGCGGCAGCCTGGCTGAGGCGAAGAAAGCGCTGGCCGACGCGGGGTCGTTCATTCAACACGCCGGCGGCGCCGCCAACGCGGAGAAGGCGCTGACGGTGCTGGAGAGCCTGCGGGAGAAGATTGGTTAAACCGAGGCGCGATCCTCATTGGTTCAACCGCCGATTAGTTTCAAGAATTCGTCCTCGCTAATCACCTTTACCCCGAGTTCCTTGGCCTTATCGAGCTTGCTGCCTGCCTCCTCGCCCGCGACCACAAAATCAGTCTTCTTGCTGACGCTGCCGCTGGCTCGGCCGCCATGCTTGACAACCATGGCCTGAATTTCATCGCGCTTGAAGCGCTTGAGTGTGCCGGTGACGACGATGGTTTTTCCGGCGAGCGGCAAATCGGCGGCGGCTTCGGGCTTAACAACCTCTTGCTGCGGATCGATACCGACTTTACGCAGATCGGCGACCGTTTTCTTGCCCGCGGCGCTGCCGAAAAAGTCGTGAACGGATTTGGCGATGACCGGCCCGATCTCGTTCACGGCGCTGAGCTGCTCCTCTGAAGCGGCGGATAGCGCTTCGAGGCTGCCAAAGTTCGTCGCGAGCACGAGCGCCACACGGTTGCCGATATGGCGAATGCCGAGGCCGGCCAGCAGTCGCTCGAGCGGCTGGGCGCGACTGCGTTCAATATTTTCAACGACCTTCTTGGCTACTTTTTCGCCGACTGTTCGTGTGACGACCTTCTCGCCTTGCTCGATTTCGGACGTTAGTCCCGCGATTTGCTCCGCCTCAAGCTTATAGAGGTCAGCGAACTCGCGCACGTGGCCGCCTTCGACGAGCTGATCGATCAGCACATCACCAAGGCCTTCGATATCCATCTGCCCGCGGTGGCAAAACCATCGCAACCGCTCTTTGAGCTGCGCGGGGCAGGCGGGATTGAGACAGCGGATATAAGGCGTGTCGTCTTCCTTCTCGACTTTCGATTCACACGAGGGGCATTTGATCGGCGCTTCAATCGGTTTCGCGCCGCGCGGCCGCTTCTCAGGCACCGCCTCGACAACGTACGGGATCACCTCCCCTGCCCTTTCGACGACGATTGTGTCGCCCAAGTGCAAATCGAGCCGCTTAATCTGGTCAATGTTGTGCAGCGTGACATTCGTCACCGTGACACCGCCGATGAATACGGGCTCTAACTCGCCAACGGGAGTCAGATTGCCACCCTTCCCTACCTGCCAGCGAACGTTTTTCAGCACCGTCGGCTGCTGTTCAGTTTCGTATTTGTAGGCGACGACCCACCGCGGCGCTTTGCTGGTCGCACCGAGCTGCTCGCGCTGGGCCAGCGAATCGACTTTCACGACCATTCCGTCAGTCATATACGGCAGCTTGGGGCGGATTTTTTCGAATTCGTGCAACCGCTCGATGACCTCGTCGATGTCCTTCGCCCGCGACACGTTCTTGGGCAGTGGAAATCCCCATTGCTTGAGCAGCTTTGTCAGTTCCCAATAACTCTCCGCTGGCATCGGCTCGACCTGGCCGAAGCCGTGAGCCAAAAACCGCAGCCGGCGTTTGGCGACGATTTTGGGATCCAGCCGCCGCAGCGTGCCGCTCGTCAAGTTGCGGGCATTGGCGTAGAGCTCGTCGCCTTCGGCTTCAATTTCCTTGTTCACCCGCTGAAAATCCTCGTTGTCCATGTAGATTTCGCCGCGGACTTCCAAAATCGGCGGTGGCGGAAGGTCGGCGCCGCCGCGGTGAAGCACGAGCGGAATCGACTTGATCGTCCGCGCATTGATTGTGACATCGTCGCCCACATTTCCGCGGCCGCGAGTAGCGCCCAGCACGAGCTTGCCGTTTTCATACCGCAAGCTAATCGATGTCCCATCGATTTTCGGCTCCAAGACATATGCCGGCCGCTCTCCGTCCAAACCGCGCCGCACGCGCTCGTCAAACGCCCGAATCTCCGCCTCGCTGTACGTGTTGTCGATGCTCATCATCGGCACCGCATGCCGCACCGACTTCAGCTCCGTCTGCACATCCCCGCCCACCCGCTGCGTCGGCGACTCCGGCGTGACCAACTCCGGATGCTGCTTTTCCAGGTCGATCAGCTCCTGCAGCAGCCGATCGTATTCGCGGTCGCTGATGGTCGGGCGCGCTTCTTCGTAATACTTCCGGTCGTGGAAGTGAATCTCTTCGCGGAGCTTGGCGATGCGCTGGGCGGCTGAGGTCATCGGTAAAACTAGCTGCGGGCCGCGGAGGGCGCGTGTTTCCAGCGTTCAACGACTTCTAAAAGTCGCGGCAGATACTCTGGCCAATATCGCAGAGTGGCAGGATCGAAATCCGCCTTATTGGGCCAGACTAACGTGGGGAAGTCCGGATCAATGCGAACCTGATTAAAAACAGCGGGGTCACGCAACGGTCCGTAAATGTTTCCGTACAGCACGGGAGCGAAATCGATTGTTTGGCTGCCGCCGTCATCGAACGAAACACGCAGCATGTAGGGTCCCACATGCTCAAATGCAGTGACACTTGCAATCGGGTAGGCATCCATGATTATTTCAACGGTTCAACGGAGGGCGGCGACGTCCCGGAAATCGCGATCTGCCAGGCTGCAAGCAACTCCTCCTGATGCAGTTCCGCCCAGCCCAAAAGTAGCCGTTCCTGGCGGGGCGGAAGCTGGCCTGCCAGTACTTCTATATTATCCAATGCGAGGACAGCGCGAAACTCTTGGTACTTCGCATGCAGGTGCGGCCGGTGATGCGGACTCCCGCGCTCGGAAAACATGTGAATGACGATTCCGAAGAATCTCGAAATCTCCGCCATAATGGCCCTCTAGTTTACATTCTCATTGGCCGGCTTATTGTCTCGCTCGACCCGTCCCGTCCAAAAATCATCCGTAAAAATCGCTCCCACAGTCAATACTCCCAACATCGCCAGTTCGACGACCAATATCAACACACCGTGGCGGTCCAGCAGGCGCATGAGTCCCGTGCTCTCGCCAACCTGCGGATCGCCGCCCTTGAGCGTCATCACGACGAACGCGCAGGCAGTAATGGCAAATAAGACACCGACGGGCAACGCGGCGATATAGAGCGGATTTGTCGGCTTCTTGGCGTTGGCCTTCTGTTCGGGCATCGGAGAAGTATAGCAAAGCTCGTCCGCCGCCCGGTCGCCTGTCGGCTTTGGTCCGCGGCCGGTAAAATGCGGGTTTCTCGCGAGCAAAAATCAAGCACGAGCGCCGCCTGTGACGTCTGGCCATATCGAAGTCCGCGGTGCGAGAGTCCATAACCTCAAAGACATCGACCTCGACATTCCCCGCCATGAGCTGATCGTCATTTGCGGCGTCAGCGGCAGCGGCAAGACGAGCCTGGCCCTCGATACGCTGTATGCCGAAGGGCAACGGCGGTACATCGAGACCTTTTCGCTTCAGGCGCGGCAGTTTCTGGAACGGCTCGATAAACCCGAAGCCGACCGCATCGACGGCATCCCGCCCGCCATCGCCGTCAAGCAACATACGGCCTCGCGTTCCAACCGCGTCACAATCGGTGCTACCACGGAAGCGATCGACTATCTGCGGCTCTTGTACGCCAAAATCGCCGACCTGATCTGCCCGACATGCGGCTTACGGATCGAAAAACATTCCCCGCAGTCTGCGGCTGAACAAATTGCCGCTCTGCCGCTAGGCACGCGGGTGATGATCTGCTTCGAGCCCCAGCAGGGGGCTTCCAATCCGTTGACGCAATTTCAATCTTCCGGCTTTGTGCGGGTTATCGCCGACGGCCAGGTCCTCAATATCGCCGACGCTGCCAATGGCTCATTCATCGACCTGCACGTGGTCGTTGACCGCCTCATCATTGGCCAGCAAGACCTAATTCGTCTCCGCGATTCCATTGAAACCGCTTTTCGCCACGGCGAGGGCCGTGCCATCGCTTTTGCGGATGTAAGTGTTGCCGCCGGCGCACCAGGTAGTGCCGTTCAAACATCAATCGATGGCAAAAACTGGCCGCGACTCGAATTCTCGACGCGCCTCGAGTGCCCGAACTGCCATCGCCTCTTTGCCGATCCCGACCCGCGCCGCTTCAGCTTCAACAGTCCCCTCGGCGCGTGCCCGACGTGCGAAGGATTTGGCACGATCAGCGACATCGACTTGAAGAAAATCGTGCCCGACACGACGAAAACGATCCGCAGCGGCGCGATCGCTCCTTGGAATACTCCCAAGCATCGCCACGAGCTGGATGAATTGCTGGCACTGGCGGACGATTATCTCATTCCTGTGGATGTGCCTTTCAACGAGCTGACGGAAGAGCAGCTTCGCCTCATCCGCGAAGGGGTCCCCGAGCGCAAATTCGGCGGCCTCACCGGCTTCTTCCGCTGGCTCGATCGTCACAAGTACAAACTGCATTATCGAGTTTTTGCCAACCGCTGGCGAAGCAGCCGGACTTGCCCGACATGCCACGGCACGCGGCTCAATGAAGAAGCCCTCGCTTGGAAAATCGCCGGCCTGTCGATCGCCGCTCTCACCGGCCTGACCATCGACAGGACCCTTGCTGTTTTCAATTCACTCGATCTCTCGGTTCAGCGTCGGAGCATCGCCCAGAACATTTTTGACCAGCTCAATCAGCGCCTCCATTTTCTCATTGAAGTCGGCCTCGGCTATCTTTCGCTCGATCGCCCGCTGCGAACGCTCAGCAGCGGTGAAGCCCACCGCGTCATGCTCACGTCCGTCCTCGGCAGCAGTCTTGTCAACATGCTTTACATTCTCGACGAGCCATCCGCCGGCTTGCATTCCAAGGACGTTAGCCGGCTGGTGCAATCGATTCGCCGTCTTTCCTCCCGCCGCAATACCGTCATCGCCGTCGAGCATGAAGAAGACCTGATCCGCGCTGCCGACCGCCTGATCGAGTTCGGCCCCGCTGCCGGCGATTCCGGCGGCCAAATCACCTTCCAAGGCCCGCTCGATCAAATGCTCAAGCCCTCCGCCAGCCTCACGGGCGAATTCCTCGCCGGCCGCCGCGGAATTTCCATCCCAGAAAAACGCCGGCCCACCAACCATGGCTGGATCAAGCTGATGGGCGCTCGCGGTCACAACTTGAAAAATGTCACCGTCGAATTTCCGCTCAATACACTGTGCGTCGTCAGCGGCGTCAGCGGAGCCGGCAAAAGCTCGCTCGTCCAAGAAACGCTTTACGGCGCGATCTGCAGCCGCAAGAGCCGTGACTGTGAGCCCCCTCCCCTGCCCTTCGACGAAATCGTCGGCTGCGGCCAAATCGACGATTGCATTCTCGTCGATCAAACGCCGATCGGCCGCTCGTCGCGAGTGAACCCCGCAACATACATCAAAGCCTTCGATCCGATCCGGCAAGTGTTCGCCGACACGGTCGAGGCTCGCACGCACAACTACACCGCCGGCCATTTCAGCTTCAACGTCGAAGCCGGCCGTTGCAGCGCCTGCCAGGGCGAGGGTTTTCTTACGATCGACATGCAGTTCATGGCCGATGTGCAAAAGAAATGCGGTCAGTGCGGCGGTGCGCGTTACCGCAAGGAAGTCCTGGCCATCAAGTACCGCGGCAAAAGCATCGCCGATGTCCTTGCCATGACGGGCCGTGAGGCATTCAGCTTCTTCCGCGGTCAGCCCAAGGTTCAGGCGCGCCTCAAACAGTTGATTGACGTGGGGCTCGATTACTTGCAGCTCGGCCAATCAGCCAGCACGCTCTCGTCGGGCGAAGCCCAGCGACTCAAGCTCGCCGCCCACCTGTCCGCAGCCACCAAAAGTCGCACGCTTTTCTTGCTGGATGAACCGACGACCGGCCTTCACTTTGCCGATGTCGTGACGCTTCTCGACTGTTTTGAAGCCCTCCTTTCCGTCGGCCACTCATTGATTATTGTCGAACACAACCTCCAGCTGATGCGCTCGGCTGATTACATTATTGATCTTGGACCGGAGGCCGGCGACGACGGCGGCCAGGTAGTTGCCTGCGGCATACCCGAAGAACTCGCCCGTTCCACAGCATCCCACACCGGCCGCTACCTCAGCCAATCGCTAATCAACGCCTTCGCTGCCTCCTGACTTCCCTCGCCTGTTCCCGCCCCTGTTGCCTGTCCCCCACGTGGTCTCCGAACTTCCATTGCTCGATGTCTTCTTCGGTGAGCTAACCGTTCACCGGGCCTCCGTCTATGCCCGGCTGCCCCGGCCGATAAACGATGAAGGCGTGAAAATCGCCGGCGAGGTCCGCGGCCCGCGTTGCCGGCTCGCCCAAACGCTGCCGGTTTCTGTTTCACTCGTTGATTTGGGACAGGGCCCGACTCTCTTGGCCCGCGCGGTCGTTCCCGATCCCAATTTCTGGTCGCCCGACAACCCGGCCATTTACGATGTGACGGTCAATTTGCTGCATCACGGCAAAACGCTCGCCACCTCTCGCCGTTCGATCGGCTTCCGGCCACTTGGCGCCCGAAAACAACAATTCCGCAGTGAAGCAAAGAACTGGGTCCTCCGCGGCGTCGGCGCCGGCTCGACTACGGCGACCATGCCCGCCGAATGGCAATCCACCGCGAGCGCCTACATCGCTGACTATCACGTCGATCGTTTCGTCGAAGCCTCCGAGCTGGGCGTTCCGGCTATCGCCGATCTTAATCCCCAACAGGATATTCCGCTGCAGCTTCGGCAGCTCGCGTTGCATCCAGCCGCGGCCATGGCTATCGTCCGTGTGCCTCCGGGCACGAATTTCAAGCTCACCGGCATCGCTCCGAACCTATTGCTGGCTCAAGCGGTTCTGCCGCGAGTTCCGTTCGCGCCGCAAGCCTGGGCCCATGCGATCTGGGCCGAATCGGCCGATCCCGCCGTGCTTTCGAATCTCCAAGCAAACTTTAAGCTGCCCATTGTCGCCATCCGCAAACTCGCCGCGCCTCTGGCCATTGGCGATGCCCGCGCTGCCTGCGATGATCTTCAGCGTGACCTCGCATCCGTCGGACAATTCGCGGGCTACGTCGTATGAACGAAGATCCTCTCGATCTCCAAACCTCCCGCTATGCCCGGCAGATGCGTTTTCCCGGCATCGGCGTCGAAGGCCAACGCCGCTTGCTGGCGTCGAAGGCTCTGATCGTCGGCTGCGGCGCTCTCGGCTCGGTCGTTATCAACACGCTAGCCCGCGCCGGAGTCGGTCATCTGCGCATCGTCGATCGCGATTTTCTGGAGTTGAACAACCTGCAGCGGCAGGTTCTTTACGACGAAGACGACGTCGCCGCCGGAATTCCCAAGGCCATCGCGGCCTATGAACGCCTCAAAAAAATCAATTCGACGATCACCATTGAGCCCATCGTCGCCGATGTCGATCACACCAACATCGAGCGACTCGCCGCCGGCGTCGGTTGCATCATCGACGGCACCGATAATTTCGAAACGCGCTTTCTGCTGAACGACGCCGCTGTAAAATTCGGTATTCCCTGGGTTTACGGGGGCTGTCTCGCCGCTGAAGGCCAATCGCTCACGATCTTGCCCGGCCAAACGCCGTGCCTCCGCTGCCTCATGCCCGAGCCGCCGCCGCCAGGCTCATCGCCGACGTGCGATAGCGCCGGCATTCTCGGCACGATCATTGGTGTCATCGCATCGTTCGAAGCCAATGAAGCCTTGAAGATCCTTAGCGGCCACGCAGAGGCAATCAGCCGACCGTGGACGATTTTCGATCTGTGGGACAACACAATTCGCCAGATCAAACTCGAACCTGCGCCCGCCACAGACTGTCCTTGCTGCGGCCGCCGCGATTTTCCCTGGCTAACTGGCCAACGTGGCAGCCACACCGCCGTACTCTGCGGCCGCAACGCCGTTCAGCTCAGCTTTCCCGGCCGCGATGCCGTTTCATTCGACGAACTCGAGAAGAAACTCGCCGCCGTCGGCGCCGTCAGCCGCAATAAGTACCTGGTACGCGCCGAAATCGGCTCCCATACGATTACCGTCTTCCCGGACGGCCGCGCCGTGATCGGCGGCACCGAAGACATCGCCGAAGCCCGTTCGCTCTATGCAAAATTCGTGGGCAATTAACATCGCCGGCGATGGGCGCTAGACGCACCGCCAAAAGTTGCCAACTGAGGACTCCGAATGCCTCCCGATTTTCAACTGCTGCCGATGACTGTCGCCGACTACGACGAAGCCCTCGCGCTGTGGAACTCCTGCGAAGGCGTCCGCGCGAACGAAACGCGCGACGAATTCGCCCGCATCCTCGCCCGCAACCCAGGCCTCTGCTCAGTCATTCGCCGCGGCAACGAGCTCGCCGCCGCCGTTCTCGCCTGTCACGACGGCCGCCGCGGCTATCTCTACCACCTTGGCGTCGCCGCCAAATTCCGCCGCGCTGGGCTAGGCCGACTCTTGGTCGAGCACTCGCTCGACCGCCTCAAGGCGGAAGGCATCAACCGCTGCACCATCTTCGTCATCCGCGGCAACGAAGCCGGCGAAGCCTTCTGGAAGCGCACGGGCTGGCGCGAACGGACGGATTTGGGCCTGATGGCGAAGGACCTGAGTTGAAAGAGCGACGAAGCTTGCAGGAACTCGGCGCCTATTTCAAGATTCAACTAGATAGTTGCTTCTTCGAAAACGAATTCTATTCGCTGGGGCTAAACAGCTCGTAGAAATATGCCAGCCTTCAGCTCTGCTTGTGCGTCGATTCCGACGATGGATGTGTCTGCGGCTGTGGCACGACCGCGGTGGCACGATTTACTATGGCAGTGATTTGTTCGACAACCGTACCGCGTTTGTCTTCGGGAATCGCGGAAAGGTCAACGTAGAGTGCCCGGCCGGATTGAATGGCGGCTCGAACGTGCGCGATCCGTGCGCCGGCCGAGATCGATATGCCGCCCTCGGCTTCTGCAGCTTGCCGAAAGAGGTCCAATGATGTTCCGTTCATGCCGAATCTCCTATTGCGGCCAGCCAGTCTGTTGCGTCGCGCGCCGGTAACTCAAAGTATGTCAAATCGAAATAGTTCGAATCCTGCCCCAGGGGAGTCATTCTGCATCGTTTCGAGTAAAACTCCTCGGCCTGAGGCAAAGAGTGGAGGCCAATCGCGCCTCCCAATTGCATTTCCGTACTGAGTCGGATGGCATCAGCGATTAGCACAGTCCCGATGCCAAGGAACCGCGGCTGATTCGCAAATGCTCTGAGGTTCCAGGGGGCGGCCTCCACGTAATCGATATACACAAGATGTCCGACGCCAAGGCGCGCCTCGCGAGGAATACGCAAAACGGCCATCGCGCCTTGAATGTCGCCTTCATATTCGACAACGACGGCCATGTGGTGGCCGGTTTTTATGCTATCACGCTTGTTTCGCCAATCCCAATGTGCATGCTCAAGGGGGGCCAGACCAACAGCCTGATCAGAATCTGCGGCTCGCTGACGAGCATCAGCCCAGTCAATTTCAATCAGTTCCAACTTGTCTGCCGGAAAATCGCGATAGAGATTGGCCAGAACAAGCGGTCTGTCTGTCGCTCGTGCGTCAATGAGCCTCACCCGTCGTACCGAAGATGGCCCAAAGTCTGGCATCTGCAGACTCGCTTGGTATAGTCGTAGCGTGACGGGGTTAGTATATCAACGCCACCGCTAGCACCATTCGTTACGGATGGGATCGAGAGGATATTGTCGAATGAGAATACCGGAGACGAGCTAGCGGCGCCTGCAGACCGGGTAAAAGCCGATCTTATGCCGCCTTTGCCTTCCCCATCTTGTTTTTATTCTTATTCTTCGGTTTGCCATTAGGCGCGTCGCGGGCCACCGTTTTGCCCCCGGCGGGATTCAATTCTGTCAGCACTGTCGCGAGTCGGCCGCGCGCGGCCTTCGCGGCTACGTCGGTGGAGTCTGTGGGGATAAGCTCTTCAACAAACGGCGCGTCTTTCAGCGAAAACAGCTCGCCGCGCTCATTCAGCTTGTAACCATCGTTGCGAACGTACCAGCCCGCGCCGAGCTGGACGAAGATCGTTTCGCGGGGCGTATATTTTTCGCCGCGCAGATACGGCGCGAAGCTTTGACCGTCGAACTTGACATTGCTCGGAACCGTCGCACCGGCCAAATCGGCGAACGTCGGCAATAAATCGCTGAAATCGTGCAAATCCTTACTAACGCCGCCCCCCGCCAGCGTCCCCTTCCAGCTCGCAATAAACGGCACGCGGCAGCCGCCTTCCAATAATTGCCCCTTCATGCCGTGAACGTGCCGCCCGCCGATCTGACCCGTTAGCTTTTTCGGATCGTGTTCTTCGCGATAGCCGACCGTCGCCGTGCCGTTGTCGGTCGTGAACAGAATCATCGTCTTCTCTCGGAGCCCCAGCTTATCGAGTTCCGCGACAAGGAGACCGACCGTCTTATCGAGATACTTGATGTTGTCGTCGTAAAGTTGGCTCGCGTCGGCCCCTTCTTTCGAATCGGGCGTGCGCAAAATCGGGCCGTGAATCAAATGCGACGAGAGATAAAAATAGAACGGCTGATCCTTGTGCCGGCGGAGAAAATCAATCGCGAAATCGTTATTGTGGTCGGGACAGTAAACCTCTTTATCGAACTTCACTTCTTTGCCGTTTTTCGTGTAATTGTCCTTCCAAAACCATCCCGAAGCCGTCGGGTCGGTGATGTATTCATCAAAACCCCAGTCGCCCGGCGAATCCGACATCTGCCGCCATTTGCCCGCCATGCCCGTGACATATCCAGCGGATTTCAGAATGCGAGCCATTGACGGTTCGTCCTTGAATGACGGATTGCCCGCCGTCTGATTCGTCAGCCCGCCCGTGCGAAAACCATGGCGGCCCGTCATGAGCAGCGCCCGCGACGGCCCGCAGAGCGGCGTCGCATAGCCGCGTTCGAACCGCGTTCCCGACTTGGCCAGCGCGTCGATGTTCGGCGTGAACGTTTTGGCCCGGTCCGACCCATAGCAGCCGAACGCGTCGATGCCCGCGTCGTCCCCGAAGATAAACAAAATATTCGGCTTCGACGGTGCGGCGGCGTATAGCGCCGTGGAAAGCAACAACGCACAAAAGAGCAACAGAGAAGTTTTCATGCGACAGGCTCAAAAGTTCGGAGAGGACGGAACACTAATCGGCACTAATCTTCGCTAATAAGATACGGAGAGGGGCATCATTATTGTGCCCGTTAGTGTCGATTAGCGGAAATTAGTGTTCCTTT
>DASXLL010000121.1:0-13549 GCA_036496265.1 Pirellulaceae bacterium
TCGACGCCCGACCCCGTGGCGCTGCATCGTCTTAGCCATGCCTTACCAGCGAGCGTGGACTTCAACCCACTCGTGGGCGGCCATGTCGAGCTTCGCTTTGCCGTCTTCGATTTTCAGGTCGGCTATCATGGTGTCGTTGAAGTCAGTTGTTGCGGCTGATTTGATTTCGTGAAAGGCTGAGACGGCCAGATTGGCAGGTCGGCCGGCGTTTTCTAGCAGTCGAGCGCGAAAGCCGACGACTTGTTCGCCGTCCGCGAGCGGCGCAATGCTCGTGGCGATGACATTGCGCGAGCTGAGATGCAGCAGCCAGCCGCTGGCGCCGGATGATGGCTGCGGGCAGTCAGGAACGACGATGGGTGGCGTTAAAAGGCCGATGGCTTCGTGCATCGGATGAGCCAGATCGACTCCGATGCCGAAGCGGAATTTGCGCTCGCGCTCGCCGCGCGTAATCAGCAGTGTATCGAGCATCCGCTGTTCGTGGCGGCGATGAAACGTCAGTCCGCCCGTAAGAATCGTCGTCGTATTCTTGCCGTCGCTAATTTCGACGTAGTGCGGTGACTCAAAACGTTTCTCGCTCACCGGCTGTCGCGTCTCGTTTAGCGTGCGAGAGAGTTCGGCCAGCTCATCCGGCCAGGCAAACCGGCAGCAATAATAAGAATTCCAGGGATCGGACCGCGGCTCTTCCGCCGGATCGAGCTCCACTTCGACATGCAGCACGCGGCTGCCGCGCCAGAGGCGATATTTCTGGACGAAGCCGGCAAGCTGATTGCCATTGAGGTCGAGCAACCGCCCACGAGTCACAATTTCACCGAGCGTGGTTGTCGAAATCGTTGTTTCCATCGAATCGGCGGCCATCACCGAATACACAGCCGATTCGTCCGGATCGCGATAGCTATCGCCGGGTTTTTGCTTGCCCCCGGGCATGCGGAGAGCGAGCTGCTGTGACAACCGATTGCCGCGGGATTTGTATTCGTGGATGGCGGCAAGAGAACCGGTCGTTGGATTGATGATGGCTTCGAAGAATTCGTTGCGGAGAACGCCGTCTTCGGCGAGGAGGATGGCCTTCTTGTCGCGCGGCGCGGATTTGCCCGGCGTTAGATGCACGAATCCGAATGCGGGAACATCTGCGACCGCGCGCAGTTGGCCGGGGGTTTCGTCCGCGGCATAGACCGGCCGTTCGATCGTAGGCAAACCATTTAATCCCATTCCCTCGAGGCCAACCCGCCGGACGAAGCTGCACGGATTGAGAACCAGGCAGCCGTGCGCCCCGGTTGAGCTACCGCTCAGCGCGGTCGCCACTTGTCGAGCCGCGGCATCCACCTCGTGAGCTTTTGTCCCCTGTCTCCTGTCCCCTGTCCCCTGTCCTTTCCCCGTCACCAACGTCGCAAGCGTTTCCATCGTCTCCGTCGCCGTTCGCCGAGCTTCTTCCTCCCAGTACCGCATCTGCGACGACACCGGATCATCCTGCTTCCGAATAACCGCCTGCTTCAGATACGGCGACTTGTAACGCGCGGCTTCGAACCGGTCGAGCTGCCCCGGCTGATCGGTTTTGGCAAAGTACTCGTCGATCGTGACCCATTTTCCGAGCGCTGAGCAGTAGCGGGCGATGCGGCGGAGGTCATCGATCCACGGGCTGGCCTGCCCTGGCCAGTGTGCGAGGCAAATTGTGGCGACGTGGTCCGAATCCATCGATTCGCCAAGCTTCGTGGCCAACGAGAGAAAGGTCTGCGGCTTACTGGCATCGAGCGGCGATTTGGAGATTGCGTCGATCGCGCTGCCGTCGAGGCCTTCCCAGCGGATTTTGAATTGCACCCCAGCCGGCGTTTTGCCCTCTTCGAAATCCGCGTGCAGTGCGCCTTGAAAACCGAGGCGGTGCAAGATTCCCGGCAAGTGTGGCGTCAGGCCGTATCGCCAACGGCCAAAAATCTTTAGCCTTTGGCCAAGCAGTGCTTCGTATTTCGCTAAGCCTGTTTGCAAAGCGGTCAGAATTGACTCGTGCGACAACAGCGGCAATTGGCCCTCGTTCGCTTCGCCGCCGATAAGACCAATGCGACCAGCTGCCAAACCATCTTTCAACGCGGCAAACGTCGTCAGCTCCTTCGCCGCCATCTCAGCAACGGCGTCGGCCGTTATCAGCACATTTGTCGGGCTTATTCGCGCGAACTCAGCCCGCAACGACTCGCCAAACGTCGTCGGTGCCGTCAAGTTCAAGTCCAGCACGAATGCATCGACCGGATAGTAGTGGTCACGCTCTTCGGCCAGCACGCTGAAGCACGCCGACAGCTTTTCGCGGGCCAACTCTTCATTGCCTTCAATCGCCGCCACAGCCGCGGCAACCGCCGTCGTCTTAAAATACGTTTCGTCGAGGTTGCTGGCATACCGCATCTGCCGCGTGAGCAGTTCGATTTGCAGGTAGCAGTAGCCGAGCGCCAAAAAGTCGGCTGCCAACTCTGGGCTCAGGCCTCGGACCTCAGAACTCGGGCCTACGCCGACCAGCGCGGCCGCGACGATCTCCTCTCGATTATTCGTCGTCCGAACGAGAACTCCGCCTTCATCTTTGACCCGCTGCGCAAACCCGCTGGGCAGCCGTTGCACACAAACCGACGGTACGATAATCAGCCGATCCTTAACCTCGCTCGGCGGGTCATCCACTCGTCGCCACGAAGGTGCCTGGCCTGCGGCGGCCAAGAGTGCAGGATGCCACAACGCCGACCAACTGGCCAATAGGCTGTGGGCGTCGTCCCCCTCGTGATGCGTTGGAAAGTCCTCCAGGCTGTGGCACGGCAGGAGGACAATCAGCTCGCGGTAACTCATCAAAATGGCTCCCGCACACACGATAATCGACGCGGTCCCGCCCGTCGTGGCCATGCCTCAGCCGGGAACCGCCGAATTCCCCGCCCTAAACGCGAATTTAACGGACAGCAAGTTGACTTTTATCGCGCTGCGCCGGTAGAGTGAAGCGTTGGTATTAGGGGCTTGGGAACGCGAATGCTTGTGTCAGCCGCATCTTGTCAATCATCATTTCTGGCACCACTTCTGGCGTCGCGTAAAGCTTGGAGCGGCCGCGAGTTGTGCTTACATCGTCGCCGCCAGATGCAAGTGCCGATCGCAGGGGCTTTTTGTCCGTGAGGATGTCACATGGCTAATAGTGCTGCCGTTTGGGGAATTGATATCGGCCGCTGCGCCCTCAAGGCGCTGCGTTGCCATTTGGATGGCGATTCAATCGTTGCCGATGGTTTCGATTACATCGAATATCCGAAGCTGCTCACACAGCCGGAAGCGGACGCCCCGCAGCTTGTCAAAGAGGCCCTCGACCAGTTCCTGTTGCGGAACACGGTGAAGGGGGACAAGGTCTCGATTTCGGTGCCCGGCGAGTCGGGCCTCGCTCGTTACTTCAAGCCGCCGCCCGTCGATGTCAAAAAGATTGCCGACATCGTCAAATACGAAGCCCGGCAGCAGATTCCCTTTGCTCTGGAAGACGTGATTTGGGACTTCCAGCGAATGGCGGGAGGACAGGAGGTCGATGGGTTTGCCCTCGATACCGAAATCGGCCTCTTCGCGATGAAGAAAGAGGCGGTGGCGAAGCAGATGGCGCCGTATAACACGGCGAACATCGAGATCGACGTCATCCAGCTCGCCCCGATCGCGATTTACAATTACATCGCACACGATGTGGCCAAGGAACTGGCGGAGGGCGAGGAGTACAGCTCGGAAAGCCCGCCGTCGTCGTTGATCGTGCTCTCGATCGGCACCGACACGACCGACTTGGTGGTGACGAACGGCTACCGCGTCTGGCAGCGCAACATTCCGCTCGGCGGCAATCACTTCACGAAGCAGCTCTCGAAGGAATTGAAGCTAACATTCGCCAAAGCGGAACATCTGAAGCGAAATCCGAAGCAGGCCGAAGACCCAAAGGCAATCTTTCAGGCCATGCGGCCCGTTTTTGCCGATATGGTCACGGAAGTGCAGCGCTCGATCGGCTTTTTCCAGAGCCTCGACCGCAAGGCGAAGATCAGCAGCGTCGTCATGCTGGGCAACACGGTCAAGCTGCCGGGTCTGGTGCAGTATTTGTCGAAGCACCTGGGCTACGACGTAATTGAGATCGATTCGTTCAATAAGCTCGGTGGCTCGACGGTCGTCACGGCACCGAGCTTCAAAGACAACGTCCTGGCGTTTTCGACTTGCTACGGCCTCTGCTTGCAGGGCCTGGGCAAGGCAAAGCTTTCGACGAATTTGCTGCCGCGCGAGATTCTCACGCAGCGCATGATTCGGGCCAAAAAGCCCTGGGCCGTCGCGGGCGTGGCAGCGATGTTGCTCGCTTGCGCTTTGAACTACACCTTCTGGTACAACCGCTGGTGGGAGGTAAATCCGGAGCGCGAAATTCAAGGCGTGAAGTGGGATGGCGCCATCAAGGGCGCCGAAACGGTCAAAAGCGAAGGCACCAACTGGACTACGCAAGACACCGCCAAAAAAGCCGATCTCGAACGGATGCAAAAGATCGGCCTGGAAGTGGTCGGCTCGGCCGACCGTCGCGTGCTCTGGCTGGAAATGATGAAGGCCCTCAACAAGTCGCTGCCGCTGATGGCCGACGGGCTTGATCCCAAAGCGCCGACACCCGATGTCAAATTGCTGCCCTTTGATAAGCGGAAAGATCTCAAAATCACGCAAATCGAGACGCAGTTCTTCCCGGAGCTGAGCGTCTGGTTTACCCCCTTGGTGAAGCAGAAGTTTGTGGATCTTAATCCCGAATGGCTAACGGCCCCTCCGGCCGGCTCAGCGCCGGCTGACGGCAGTGCGCCGCCTGCTCCCGCGCCGGCCGACGTTGCGGCTGCACCGGCGCCAGATGCGATGCCGGGTGGGAGTGGCGAGGGAATGCAGGGCGGTGCCGAGGGCGTCGAGATGGCCGCTTCGGTTGATATGTCCGGCGTTAACGTTCCACCTCCAACAGGTCCCGGCTGGGTGGTCGAACTGCAGGGTTTTCATTTTTACAACGACCCGAAAGCCGACCGTCGCGATATTGGCTCGGGCCATGTTCGCAAGACGCTTCTGAAACAATTAAAAGAGGCAGTTGTTAATGTGCCGGCCGGTCCGGGGCAGCCGCCAGTTCCATTCACCATGAAAGAGTTGGGCATTGGCTATGCGATTTTGGCATATAGTCCGCGGCCGCAGATGAGGGAGATTGCGAATCCGAACTATGCCGGGACAGCAGCGGGCGGCGTCGGGGGTGAAGGCGCTCCGATGCCGACCGGCCTGGGTGGATTAGGCGGCGGAATGGGACCGCAAGGAGGTATCGGGGGAATTCCGGGCGCCGCGGGGGCGCCGCTGGTTGACGCGAATGGGAATCCGGCAACATTCAAGGTCTTCCGCTACGACTTCGCCGTGCAGTTCGTGTGGCAAGAAAAGCCGTTGAATGTGCGTCTCGCAGAGCGCAAGAAAAAGGAAGAGGAAGCGAAAGCCGCGGCTGATGCAGCCGCTGCGGCTCAGCCGGCCGACGGATCAGCGCCTGCTGGGCCTCCGGCGCCCGGCGCTCCACCATCTGCGGCTCCCAATCCGGCGGCGCAGCCGGTGACCGAAGCTGCGATTACTCCCGCTGGTCCGCAAGCCGCGCCGGCACAATTGACACCGGCTGAAACCGCCCCTGCGGCCGTTTCGCCAGCGAATGGCCAGCCAACCAGCGGCCAGCCCGGGGCAGACACTCCCGCAACTCCGGCAGCGCCGGAAGGAGTCAAATAGCTATGGATCAACTCAAAACACAACTCGCGCTGGTTAAACAACACTCATTCTGGGCCATGTGCCTGGGCATTCTTGGTGTCAGCCTGGGAAGCTGGTGGGTCTCGACGGGCAAGTTGCAAACTGAACGAGACTCCCAGAAGGGCAAGATCACCGGCAGCTTCGACGGCCTGAAGTCGGTGACAGGTACGCCGCTGCATCCGAACAAAACGGTCATCGACGGCATGGACGCCCTGTGCCGCAAGTATGCCAAGGAAGTGCTCGACGGCTGGCAGCTTCAGTATCAGCAGCAGGAAAACGTTCTGGTTTGGCCCGAGAGATTCAAGCAAACCGGCTTTGTGGCATTCGTCGATAAACTGCGGCCGATTGAAAAGATCGCGGTTGTCGATGGCAAAGTGGCGGCCCGGGACGATCTGCCCCGTGATTATAAGGAAGAATATCGCAATTTCATGGAAGAAGAATTGCCCACGCTAGCCGAAACCATTAAGGCCAAATGGGTCGTCTCGACCCAGGGCGCCAGCGCGGGCGGTTTCGGTGGCGGCTTTGGCGGCGGCGAAGGTCCGGGCGGTTTTGGCGGCGGAGCGACCCCCGGTGTCGATGCGGCCGGCAATCCGATTGTCGATGATTCGGTCGTGCTCTGGAATCAGCAAAACCAAGAAGAGATTTTGAAGACGCACTTCGGCTTCACGATGCGCTCCTCGCTGCCCACCACGCTCGAAGTGCTTTATGCCCAGGAGGATTACTGGGTCTTCAACAGCATCATGCAGATTATCCGGAACACAAACCGCGTGGAAAACACGAAGGGTGAGCTGGAGGATGCTCAGGCTCGCCACGATGCTGTCGTGAAATACATCGATTTCGTTCGCATCGGCCGCAGCGCCTATGGACTTGCCGGCACCGTGACTCCCGTCGGCCGCAGCGCAGCTGGGGCAGGCGACGTGGCCGGCGGCGGTACCGAAGGCGGCGGCGCGCCGGCCCCGGCACCTGGCGGTGAGGGCGGTGGCGCGCCCGCTCCGGGCGGCTCACCCGACGGCGCAGGCGGCGGCATGGAAGCATTGCTCGCCCGCGATCCCGCGATGAACCGCTATGTCGATGACAAATACCAGCCGCTTGCGCCGGAACGCTTGCGTGGCGCGCTAAAATCGCAGACTCCGGAAGACGCCTTGCTCGCCGTGGCCAAACGCATGCCCGTCCGCATCCGCGTCGTCCTCGATCAACGCAAGCTGAACGTGCTGTTGGCTCAGTGTGGCAATTCGCGGCTGCCGGTTGAGATTCGCCAGGTCCGGATCAACCGCCCCGCGGCTGCCCCTGGTGCCGGCGCGGGTATGGGTGGCGGATACGCCGGCGGCGAAGGCGGTGGCGGTGGTTTTGCCGGCGGTGGATTTGGTGGCGGTGGTGGCGGATTCGGCGGTGGCTTTGGAGGCGGCGGCGAAGGCGGCGGAATGCCCGGCGGCTTTGGCGGCGGCGGCTTCGGTGGTGGTATGCCGGGAGGTTTCGGCGGCGGCATGCCCGGTGGCTTTGGCGGCGGCATGCCAGGCGGCGGTGAAAGCGGTTTTGGAGGCATCACCGGTCGCGCCGCCATGATCCCGGGCAGCGTCACGGCTGACGCGTCCGTCGATCCGAACATTGTTCCCGTCGAGTTGTACGGTATCGTCTATATTTACAATCCGGCCAACAAGGATCAGCTTGTCGCGGTGGCACCGGCCGAAGGGGCCGCGCCACCTGCGGATGGCGCAGCGTCGCCAGCCGAGGGCGCGGTGCCGCCAACCGACGGAGCCGCACCGGCACCTGCACCAGAAACACCACCTACAGAAGATGCCGCAGGAGTTACGCCTGGCCAGGCTGAAGCGACAACCACAGTTCCCGGAGCCCAATAAAGTAGGGTGGGACAAGCTGGCGCAGCCGAGCGCCGGCCCACCAGAACCACCGTGCGGCGGGCTCCGCCCGTCAGCTTCAGAAAAAAAGTCCAGCAGCAAATCGAAAAGTTCAGTCCAGGGGAATCAGCTTTCGTCGAGGAGTTTTGCCTAGCATGAAAAAGCCCAAAATCAGCCTGGATAAAGACAAGCTGCAGCAATTGTTTTTGCTGCACATCGAGAAAATCCTGCTCGTCATCGTCGTAGGACTGATGGTGTTGCTCGTCTATCGCGGCTTCAGCCTGCCGCATCTCGAGCCCAGTCTCTCGCCGCAGGCGCTGATCGATAAAACCCGCGGCGCGAAGCAATACATTGACGACCCGAACCGCTGGACGGAAGTTTCGGTCCTGCCTGACCGGCAACCCGATTTCAGCATCGTCAAGCAAGTCGGCGATGTTCAAAAGCCGTCCGACCCGATGGCCTACATGCTCGTCAACACCTGGAGCCGGCCCGATTTCCCCAAGCTCAGCCCCCGCGAAGATCCTACTCTTTTCGCGCCCGAGAAACTGATCGTAAGGCCCGTCATTGGTCCGCTCGCGTCGTATCCGCGTACGGAGTCGGAGAACGTCGATCCACTGTTTCCGCAAAAGACCGAGGAACAAATCCGCGCAGATCGGAAAAAGAAGGAAATCGAAGACAAGAAGAAGAAAAAAGAAGAAGAAAAACTCGCCGGCGGCGAAGGAGCGACCGGCCGGCCGGAGCGCAAGAAGAAGGGTAAACCCGGCGCCAGTGAAGAAAGCGGCGAAACGTCAACGCGTCGCGGCGGTCCCATGGCGTATGGCGGCGAAAATGGCGCAGCAAATCCGGGCGGACTCTATCCGGAAGCCGCGGGTCTTGGTTATCTGCCTCAAAATGCCGAGCAAACGATCGCCCGCGACGTAGCTTCCGTGACGCTGATGGCCCTCGTGCCAATTCAGCGCCAAACCGAAGAGTACGACAAGAAATTTACCGAATCGCTAGACTACGATCCTCGCCGCGACGCGCCCTATTACATGGAATATCGCGTCCAGCGGGCGGACGTGACGGATGTCGATCCCGCGACCGAAGCCGACAAGCTGCCGTGGGAAAACTTGCCCGCGCCGGCTCGAGTGTTCCTGGAATTAGCCGGCGATCAAAATACTGGAGCCATCGGTCTATATGCCGGCTTTCCGACGGAAGTTGTCGATCCAAGTTATTTGGGGGCCAATTATCTGTCCCCCGAATCACTGGCCCATCCTGCTCCGCCGTATCTTTCGCGCAATTTGTGGGACTTGCTGACGCATCCGGATGTGCCGCTGGCCGCCGTCAATCCGGCTTATGCTGAAGGTGTTGCCAGTGCAACAAAGCCGGCCGGAACGCCCAGTGATGACGATGCGCCATCCTCGCCCACGTTCGGCGCACCGGGGATGCCCGGAATGCCGGGAATGCCCGGCGGCGGCGAAGGCGGCTATGGCAGCGGCATGCGCCTCGGTATGAACCGCATGGGCGGTGGCGGCGAAGGCGGAATGCCCGGTATGGGCGGCGGCATGCGGCCCGGCGGCGGAATGACAATGCCGCGACCCGGCGGCGCTCCCATGATGGGCGGCGGTGAAGGCGGCTATGGCGCCGCCGGCATGGCGACGTCCACCCCTCCCAAGTACCAGCTCATTCGCTTCACCGACGTCAACGTGAAGCCCGGCCGCAAATATCGTTATCGCACGCGCGTCATGGTCCACGATCCCAACCACCCGATGCTCGGCGTCACTCCTCCGACGAACGCATCGTTGGCCGAAACCGCTCGCAAGCGCGTTAAGGAGATCGACACTTCGGATGCCGCGCGGCCCAAGGACAAGCAGACCGGCCTGGCATACCGGACCTACTGGCTCTGGACGCCCTGGAGCGAACCCAGCCCCATCGCGGAAGTGCCGCACGGCGAGCGAGTCTTTGCCGGGAAGGTTACCCAGCGAATGCTCATGAGGCTCAAGAACGTCGACGTTACGGATGAGCCGGCGGCGACCGCGCTCGCCGTCGTGTTCGCGCAGGACAAAGTCGCCGATGTCCCCGGTGAAATAGCCAACGCTCGTCGCGGCTACGTGCTCAATGTCGCGCTCGACGGGAAGTCGGTGGACAAAGACAAAATCCCCAAGGTGATCCATCCGGTCACGAAAGAAGTCGTCGATCTGGATAAATACAATATCGTGACCAATGCAATGGTCGCCGACATCATGGGCGGCGAGCAAATCCGGCCGATCGTCACCACTACTGCGTCGCAAACGCTAACCAATATCGGCGAAATGCTCATTATGGACGCCAATGGCAAGTTGCACGTGCAGAACGAAGCCGACGACATCTTGCAGTTCCGTCGCTACACGGTGCCCAAGGAAGAGAAACCCAAAAAGAAGGAGAAGGATGACACCGCTGGCGGTCTCGAGGGCGGCCGTCCCCGCCGCGGCTCTGACTAGCTATCCGCTTTGCGTTTCCTCAAGCCTGTGGCCTCAAGCTTGCAGTCTACAGCCTAATACGTAATTCCGCCCCGCAGCATAAACGTATCCTGCGGGTCGAAATCGCCGTTGCCGCTCGTGAATGAAATGCTGCGGCCGAAGACATAGCCGCCTTCGAGGCGGTAACCTGCGCCGCCGTCCAGCTTCCGCTCGAAGCCGACGAGAATGCGGTAGTCGATGTAAGTTACATTGTCCCGCTCGCCACCGGTGCGAAAAATCGGCCATGTGTTCCCGCCGAATTCGGCTGTCGTATAGACCCAATCTTCGAAGCCCGGCCCGATGTGCCACCGCGCGGCGAGCTTCGGCTTTGGAAAGATCAATTCCAGCCGCGTCCAATCCGCTGGCGTCCAAATGAAGCCGCCAGCGGGTAACAGCCGGATATTTTCGCGATTGAGATACAACACGCCGCCGACGAATTGCAGTCGATCGGGCTGCAAATCGACGATGAGCAAGCTCTTGCCCGTCAGCCGGAATTGGTGCGCGTCGAAATCGCCGAACACGCTCGGCACGACGGACAGCAGCAGCGTATAACCCTTCACGATCTGCGGCAGCCACATCATATCGACGTACGCCAGGTACAGCCGCGGCGGCAGGTCCGTCACCGTCGGCCCCCGGATCATCGACATGTTAAAACCGGGCGTGATTAACAGCGGCCATTCCTTGATCGGCGCCGGCAGTCCGACTTGCACATACGTTTCAATCTCGGTAATTCCCAAATCATGCGGATCACCTTCGTTGCCGAGCCAATCGGCCTGCAGCGACAGCTTTTGAAAGAAGCCGTTCTTGTAAGCGCTCAATTTCTGCGGCTGCGGCTCCTCGACGAGCCAATCGGGCGGCAGAGAATTTTCAATGGTCCCACCCGGCAGCGCCAAAGGCTCTGCAATCTCCCCTTCCGGCACAACGACAGCTTCCCCCGGTTGCGCGGCTCGATCGCTCGGCGAAGTTACCCGGTCGCTCGGGGTTGGAATTGGCTCCGGCCCATCAATGCTCGCCGGCGGCCCCACATACCTCGGCCGCGGCGGCACGCTTCCATTCCGATCCTGCCCCTGAGCTTGAGCTCCCAAAATACAAATCGCCAGTGCCGCCCCGATGGCTGATCTTCCAATCCATCGGGATATCGCAGCGCACTTCATTCCTGCTCACCACTCACCTACTCACCACTCACGCGGCCTAATACGAAATCCCCGCCCGCACCATATATGTGTCGCCCGGATTGAATGAGTCGCTAGGCGTCACGACATAAATCACTTGTCGCTTGAACACAAAGCCGCCTTCCACAAAGCCGTTGAGTCCCCGCGGCCCCGTCCATTCAATTCCCGCCATGACCCGAATGTCATTGATATCGACGCGGTCGCTCGTCCCGTCCGCCCGCTGAATCGTCCACGCCCCGCCGCCATACTCACCCGCGATATACCCCCACAGTTCGTAGCGGCCCACCGTCGTGAGATAAGCCGACAACTTCGGTTGTGGGAAGAAAATGTCGAATCGCACCTGGGGCGTCGGCGTCCACAACAGTCCGCCCGCCGGCAAAATCTTGATCTTGTTACGGTCGAGGTACATCACGCCCGCTTTGGCCGTCAACGTCGGCGTCAGCCGAAACACGCCCAGCCCCAGTCCTTGAATCCGCAGGCTGTGATCGTTGAGCGTTTTGAAATCGGTATAAACGCCGATGCGAAAGCCCAATTCGACGCCCAGTTGCAAGTTCGGATCGCTCGCCCATTGAGTATCGAGATAGGCGCTATACGCATTCGCCGGCAAATCCGCCGGCAGGAAGCTCGGACCATCCCATAAGTGCAGCGCGAACGCGGGCGTGATGAACAGCGGCTGTCCGGTCGTCAAGAAATTCGGCACCGTGAACGTCGCGGCCACTTCCGTATCGTTGATGCCCACGTCGTTGGGATCATTCCCGCCGCCGACGTACGTATCGCGGAACCGCACGTCCTGAACGAACCGGATCGACTGCGACAAATCGAGCTGTGGCGTCGTGCTGTTCGGGAAAATGTAAGAGGGCGGCGCGGCCGTCGATGCCGGTGGCGGGCCGTACGTCGGAAACGATCCCTGCGGCGCCAACGGCGAAGTTGCTCCGTAGGGCGAAACCGGCGGCTGCGCAAAAGTGCCCGCCGCATTCGAGGGCGGCGTCGTGGACCAGAACTGATACGCGGCCGAGCCCGAAGCCGAATACGGATCGAACGGAGCCGCAGTCGCAGCCGAGCCCGTGTAAGGGTTGATCGATGTGGCCGCCGCCCCCGGCGCTATCGACGAACTGATCGGCGGCGGATTATTCAGCGTCGGCGGCAGTGATGCGGCCGGTGGCGTTCGAGGGAACTGAATCGACTGAGCCAGCAGCGTATTCGCGCGCACCGCAAGCGCCAAACATACCGTCATCCACAGGCCGCACGTTCGTGCCACGGCCGCTGCGCCTCTCGGCGCCCCGCGCTGGAAACTTGAGTAAATAGACACGCATTGCGGTAATTATCCGGTGGTAGCACCGAAGTCAATATAAAGCCGCAAGATAAAGCCGTCGCTAGCTTCAAACGAGGTCGGCCAAATCCTTCGCCGACCACACCGCCGCGAATCACCTCACCATACTACTTCCGCTCAGCGCGGGCACGTCACCCGCTGTCTTCGTGGAGCAGGGAAACACGCCATCATCAGCACCGCTAGCGGCCTGCTTCCCCTTGCTGTCTTTGCAGGAAAGCCCACAACGGCTAACATGGCGGTTGGATTTTCGCTGCTTTCGGCCCGAACTTCCGCTCGCGGCCGTTTGTCCAGCTAGCTGCGCCAATCGCCGTTGTCCGCAACTATTTGCGATCAAACCACGCACCCATAGCTCAATTGGATAGAGCATCGGTCTACGGAACCGAAGGTTGCAGGTTCGAATCCTGCTGGGTGTACCTTGAGCCACAACGACTTACGTCGTGTGGCTCTTTTTATTTCTGGCCGACTGTACCCAGGTACATTCTCTAGGTGCCAGCGTGACTTTCACCAAAGGCACGTTTTCAAGACGGCCGCACCGTCGGTCATAGCCGCGGTCAGCCTTGGCCTGCTGCGGGCACCACTTGCTGCTCTTAGAATCGGAGACTTGAGGTTGCTATCTTCGGATCTGGAGCCATGTCATGCCGCTGATGCCGTCGGACATTCTGAGTGAAGTCGAGACGGTTCTAAAGAACGCTCGAACTGGAAAGGGAACAGAGCCCGCCTTTCTTACCGCCTTTCAAATCCTCGAAAGGCTTCCCAGCCAGCTGCGAGATCAATTGATCCAAGAACGGGGCCTCGGTGGAAAAGGAACTGGCGTCGCCTACGCCGCTCCGAGCGTGGTGTCGGATGCAGCTGAGAAACTTCCTGAGATTCAGATTTCCTATCTGTGAGGTGGACCCCAAAAATTGGGCGCTAGCTTAAGGTGTAAAACCTTGGGCTGGAGGAACCATTTTAGGAGTTCAGGAGCAT
>DASXLL010000122.1:0-3574 GCA_036496265.1 Pirellulaceae bacterium
CGGAACAACGGGTCTTTCGGCTCTTGGCCGGTCAGAAGGCCGACGATGTTTAAAACCACTGCAAACGTAACAACACACCCGCAAATCCTCAGCAACACCGCCCTACTCATAGCAGCAGTCCCTCCCAAAGATAAATCAACCGTCGAGTTACCGAACGGGAATGTAATAACCGCCAATCCTCCTGTCAAAAAAGTCGGGCAAAAAGGTCCTTAGGAAAACCCGGCCCAAACGCCGCGGATTCCGATTAAATCGCTTTTTATGCCAGGCCGAAGCCTGTCCTACGCCGGACCGACTTGACTAAAGCCCTACTAACAAACGATTCTGAAAGGACTCCTCGCGCGCCGGGGCACACGCGCTAAATCGCTGGCAAGCGGCATGGAACTTTTTGCTATCACCTGCACCACGTGCAAATCGCGGCTGAACGTGCGCGACCCGGCCGCCATCGGCCAAATCCTGGCCTGCCCCAAATGCGGCGGCATGGTGATGGTAAAACCGCCGCCCGCATTCACGGAAGTCGGCGAACAGCGTTCCGATTTTCCGACAGCGACCGAAGTTGAAAGTCCGGCACTCGATCTCGGCCGCACGCCGAACAGCTCCGCCTTCGATGGCCTGGACGAGCTGCTCTCCGATGCCCCACCTCGCGTGCAGCGACCCCCACCTCCGTCCGTTACGCCGCCGCCCTCTGCTCCGACAACTCCCAAGCCCCGTTTCGTCGGCGGCCCACCTGTCCATCGCTCTGCTACTCCGCCAGTCCCAAAATCCAGTGTCACACCGTCCTCTACAACACCGACCGGTCCGGTGCCGGCCCCCACCAAACCTCTATCCCCTTCCAAGCCGGCGGCGGCGTCGAACGCAGTCACCGAATCGCCCCCACGAAAAAAGTCTGCCAGCAGCGGCGAAATCCCCGCGCCACCGGCTGAGAGGGCCGCGCCGCCAGATCCCGAAACGGCAACCTCGCCTGTCCGCCCGCGCACAAACTACTGGCTGCTCATGGCCGCCTCGATCGTGCTCGGAGTAGGCCTGGCTCTGATCGGCGTCTGCGCGGTGATTTTGCTACGGCCCACCGGCCCCAGAACTGCTCATGCGGCGACGCCGGCAAAAAATTCAACCACCGTAGCACCCACCAAACAACCGCCTTCAACAACGACCACCAAAACGGTTCCACAACCTGCGCCAACATCTCAGCCAGAACCCGCATCGACCCAAGCCGCTGCTCCAGCCGAACCAATGACGGCAACTGCTACCGCCAGCCCCGCGGCTAGCGCGCCATCCATAGATGATCCGTTAGGACTCACGACGACGCCCGCGCCACCCGCGCCTGCAGCCGCAAGTCCAACCGCCGACTCGCTGGCCAAATTCGATTCGCTCATCGGCGGTCCCGGCCACGATCCGCTCGCCAAACCCGCGGCGCCCGTTTCTGCCGATTCCAATCCGCCGCCCGCGCCCGATACCACGCCCATCCGCCCGATCGCCCCGCGGCCGCCGCCCCGCGAGATCGATGTCGCCAAGTGCCTGGCCGTGCCATTGCTGGGCATCGAAACCAGCAACACGACGTTGGCCGATTTCGTGCAACTGATGTCCGACCTTTCGACCATTCCCATCACGCTCGATGTGCCCTTTCCGCCCGCGACGCCGCAGTCGCTGGTCACGCTCAAGGCAGCGAATACGACGGCCGGCAAGGCGCTGTCCGAGGCCCTGACGCCTTTGCTTCTCGAATATGTCGTGAGCGACGACCAGTTGATTATCCGGCGGCCCGAACCCAACCCATTCGCCGCTCTTGCGCACGACGTAAAAGACCTGGCGGGCACCGACGAACAGCGATTGACCGAGCTGGTCGAGCTGTTGGAGGCCGTGGTCGAGCCGGGATCATGGGGCGGCGGCGACGGGCAGGGGAGCATCTCGGTCGATGCGGCGAAGGGCACGATCACGATTCGGCACCGCCGCGCAGTGCAATTTCAGGTGTTGATCGCTCTGGAAAAGCTGCGCGCGAGCCACACACCGCCATTGCCGCCCAAGGCAAAAATGGATCCGGCCTACATCAAGCTCGACAGCCGCCTGAAACAGGCCGGCCCGAGACTGGCGAAATCGATTTCACTCAATTACGGCCAGCCAACGCGCCTCGTGACGATTTTCGATCGTCTGGGCGAAGCCACCGGCATGCGGATATTGGTCGATTGGCGCGACGCGGCCCGTGCGGGCTGGAACCCGGCAGGCGAAGGAACGCTCGTGGCCAACAATCAGCCGCTGGTCGCCGCACTAGAGGCACTGCTCACTCCTCTGGACCTGACAGTGCGAATCGTTGACTCGCAGACGCTTCAAGTATTGACTCCAGCCGGTCTCGCGGACCGCGAGGAGTTGGAGTTCTATAAAATTGCCGACCTGCTCAGCAGCGAAACAACCGCGGATGCACTAATCGCGAAAATCCGCACTACGATTGGTGACGAGGCCTTTATCTCCGCTGGCGGAGGCGGCGAAATCCGCTTCGACGACGCCACCAAATGCCTCCTCGCGTGGCTGCCGCAACTCAAACAATGGCAGCTCGAAGCGCTACTCACCCAATGGCGAGAAAAGAAGTAATCGCTACATCTTCTTCCCTACCGCCGCCGCCACCGCCCGGCACTTGGCGATTGTCTCCAAAAACTGTGGGAAATTGAGCGACTGGTAGCCGTCGGACAGCGCCCGCTCCGGATCAGGATGGACTTCGAGGATGAGGCCGTCAGCGCCGGCGGCGACTGAGGCCGCGGCCATGTCAGGCACAAGATAGGTATGTCCTGTGCCGTGGCTGGGATCGACAACAATTGGCAAATGCGTCTTGTGGTGCAGATACGGCACGGTCGCCAGCGGCAACGTGAACCGCGTGTGGCTCTCGAACGTGCGGATACCCCGCTCGCACAACATCACGTTCGGATTGCCCTCGTTTAAAATGTATTCCGCGGCGAGCAGCAGCTCTTCAATCGTCGCGCTCGGCCCGCGCTTGAGCAGCACCGGCTTCTTCGCCTGTCCCACCGCTTCCAGCAGCCGATAGTTCTGCATGTTGCGAGCGCCAACTTGCAGCACATCGGCATATTCAGCGACCAGCGTCACATCTTCCGTCGCCACCACCTCAGTCACGATCGCAAGGCCCGTTTCTTTTCGCGCAGCGGCCAACAACTTCAGTCCCGTCTCCTTTAACCCTTGAAAGCTATATGGACTCGTCCGCGGCTTAAACGCCCCGCCGCGCAGCGCTGTCGCTCCCGCCGCCTTCACAGCACGCGCCGCCACCAAAATCTGTTCTTCATTTTCAACCGAACATGGCCCCGCAATGATCCCAAGCGTCCCCGCGCCCACCCTCAGACTTCCGGCCACGACCTGCGTCGGCTCTTTTTTCACCTCGCGGCTGGCGACTTTATACGGCGCCAAAATCGGCACTACATCTTCAACTCCTGGCCCGCTCGCTAGCGATTCTTTCGTTCCATCGCGTTTGTCGCCGATCGCCGCAATCACCGTCCGCTCGGTGCCCTGAATGATATGCGCCTTCAATCCCAAACCTTCGACCCGCTCGGCCATGTGCTTGATCTGCTCGGCCGAAGCCCCT
>DASXLL010000123.1:0-8133 GCA_036496265.1 Pirellulaceae bacterium
GTAGTGTCACCCAAATCGCGAATCATACTAGCGGTGGGAGAATACGGAGCCGCAAACACTTTGTTCGCGCCCACCATGCTGATCGCCACCGCGACCGCCGCAAACCATCGATGCTGTGTACACTTCATTAGATCTCTCCTATTACCCGAGCAGGAAAAACAACGTGTGAAAAACTGCAACCTCTCTCAAATCCTCATTATCAGAAAAGGGCCATGAGGCCGCTGTGATTCTTTGCCTGTCATTAATGGACCGAGTCGCTCAATAGCCTCAACCGAGTTGCCGTTAAAGCCAACTCGCGCTCTCGCACCAAAACCGCCAGGACTTCGTGCCCTAATCTGGGCCGTGTATGAAGAGAACCGCCACCATGTCAACCACTTTAACAGCGGTTAAACTACTTGTCCTAGCTCTTAGTCTAAACGGGCCTTTCCGGCTTGTCCAGCACTTTTTTATCGTTTAATGGGATTTTTCCCCGTTGGCTTGAGGCCTTTACCATGCCGAAAGCAATCGAATTGCCCGGATCGCCGACGCGCCGCGGCCGCGCAGTTCCATTTAGCCGCCGACATTGACGCGGCTTAACGGCATCGAGCCGCCGAAATGGCGAAATTGCGCCCGAGAACCTCACTCCTTCAATCAGCCGCGATCGGGCTACAATGCGGCCGATGTTGAAATCCTCACCGCAGGCTGCCCCCAGACTTCAGCGGCGCTGGCTCGCGCCGTCTCGTTCACCGCAGTTCTCGACCGCCTCGGTTTCCGTCGGGCTAATCCTCGTTTTGATCACCGTCGCCTACCTCCCGGCCATTCGAGGGGGCATGCTGTGGGATGATGATGGCCATATCACGAAGCCGGAACTGCGCTCGCTCGGCGGCCTCTACGCGATCTGGTTCGAGTTGGGAGCCACGCAGCAGTATTATCCACTACTCCACAGCGCGTTTTGGCTCGAACATCGTCTGTGGGGCGATTCCGTCATCGCCTACCACATAGTCAACATCCTGCTCCATGCGGCGGCCGCCTGCCTGGCCTATGTCGTGCTACTGCGGCTCAAGATTCCTGGCGCACTCTTGGCAGCCGCCATCTTCGCCGTGCATCCGGTGGAAGTCGAATCGGTCGCCTGGATCAGCGAGCAGAAAAATACGCTCTCGGCCGTGTTCTACTTGAGCGCGATGCTGGCCTATTTGCGTTTCGACCAGACGCGGGACTCGTCGCTTCATTTCCTGGCGCTGGTTCTATTCACACTGGGCCTTTTGACCAAGACGGTCACCGCCACCTTGCCCGCGGCGCTCTTAGTAACTTTCTGGTGGCAGCGGGGCACCCTCTCGTGGCGACGCGATGGGTTGCCGCTCGTGCCATTCTTTCTGCTCGCGGCAGCGGCCGGCGGCCTCACGGCCATCGTCGAGCGAAAACTGATCGGTGCTCAAGGGGCCGCCTTCGATCTAAGCATTTGGCAGCGCGGCCTGATCGCCGGCCGGGCGGTTTGGTTCTATCTCGGCAAGCTCGTTTGGCCGACGAACATGATTTTCATCTATCCACGCTGGAAGGTCGATCCGGCCGTGTGGTGGCAATGGCTTTTTCCGCTGGCCGCTCTGGCCGCCACTGCGATGTTATGGCTAGCGAGAAAGCGGTCGCGAGCACCGCTCGCCGCGTGGCTGTTTTTCGTCGGCACACTCTTCCCCGCGCTCGGCTTTCTCAATGTCTATCCGTTTGTGTTCTCATTTGTGGCCGATCACTTCCAGTACCTTGCCAGCCTCGGCATGATCGCGCTCGCGGCCGCGGTAGCCACGCTCGGCATCGCGCGGCTGCCGCAATCGGCGCGCCCCCTCGGCAATCTCGCCTGTGGCGGACTGGTCGTCGCGCTGGCCGTCTTAACCATGTTTCAAAGCAGCATGTACGGCAACGTAGTGCAGCTCTACAAGACCACGCTCGCGCGCAACCCCGACTGCTGGATGGCCGACAACAACCTCGGCGCCTATTTGCAAGACCACGATCGCGATGACGAGGGCGAGCCGTACTTGCGTGCCGCACTCGATTTGCGACGCGACTACCCCGAAGCCCTCATGAATCTCGGCGCGCACTACGCCCACGTTGGCCGGCCGGAAGCGGCGATCGACTTGTATCAGCGGGCCCTTGAGATTCGGCCCGATTACTGGCAGGCCGAAGACAATTGGGCCAACGCGCTCGTGGATCTCAAGCGGCCGCGCGAGGCTGTCGAGCACTACCAAACCGCGGCCCGGCTCGAGCCGCGGGCCGCGATGCCGCACTACAATCTCGCCAATACGCTTCGAGATATGGGCGACACCGACACGGCGGTCGAACAGTATCAGCAAGCGATTCGGCTCAAACCAGACTTCGTCGAAGCCCACTACAATCTGGGCATCGTGCTCGCCAAGTCGGACAAGCTCGCCGAGGCGATCGACCAGTTTCAAACCGCCGTCCGCATCCGGCCCGAGTACGTCGATGGGCATCACAACCTCGGCCTCGCGCTACGAAACGCTGGCCGGGTCCCCGAGGCGATCGCCGAGTTTCAGACCGCGATCCGGCTGGATGACAATTATTTCGCCGGCTATGCCGATCTCGCCAAGGCCTACGCCCAGTCCGCCGAGCCCGCCAAGGCGATCGAGACCGCGGAGAAAGCGCAGGAAATGGCGCGGGCCGCTGGGCAAATTGATCTGGCCGACCAAATCGAAAGCTGGCTCACCAAATTCCGCGCCACGACGCCAGCCGCCGAGCGCGGCAACGCGGCCGCTGTGAAATAATCCCGCATTCGGTTTGCAAGCCCTGCCGTTGCGATGCGCGGCCGCGCGGCCTAACGATTTCCCCTGGGGCCTCGCGCCCCAATGCCGTAGCTCGAATGTGGGGTTTGCATGAAATTTCAGCAAAAATTCTCGACAAGCCAATTAATTGCTTCCCCTCGCGCGATGCGGTGGTTAGATTAAATGGTGGTTCTCCGGGAGGATTGATCGCACGATCTGCAAGTGTCGCACGTCGCGCTGATCCTTAGGGGTTTTGAAATCAGGCATTGATCTGACAGGCACTGTGGAAAGGGAACGCTAATGTATAGGAATCTACGTTCAGTCATTAAATCGCGGAGCTTCGCGCTCTGCGCCGTGGTGGTAACTGCGAGCCTCGTCGCCAATTCAGCCGGCGCGACAGTTCTTTACTCCACGACCTTCACGTCGCCGACCTATTCGAACGGCGCGCTAGCACCTGGTGCTGTAAACACTCCTGGCCAGGACGGCTGGTCTTCGCACAGCGGTACCGGCACCAATGCTCAAACGGTATCGCTCGCTTCAACGCAAGGCGTCGTGACGCTCACGACCTCGGGCGAAGACACCAATCATCCGTTCGCCGCGGTCAATACGGTCGGCACAGTTTTCTTGGATGCCGACTTCACGGTCAACTCGGCCCAAGCCGCTGGCGATTACTTCCTGCACCTGGGCGACGGCGGATCTTCGAATTTCAACGGCCGCATTTATGCCAAATCGAGCGGCGCAGGCTACGTGATGGCCGTAGGCACCGGCTCGACCATTCCGCCAGCCGCCAACTTTGGCACGACCGTGCTCGCGTTCGGCACGGAATATCATCTGTTGATGAAGTACAACATGGTCGCCGGATTGGCCAACGATAACGGTGCCTTGTACATCAACCCCACCGAAATCCACGGCATCGGCAACACGCCGTACGTCAACGCCTTTAATACCGGGGTGGACGCCGTCAAACTGGCCGGCGTTTACATGCGGCAAGGTTCGGCGACCGCTGCTCCGGGCGTGATCATCGACAATCTGGCCGTTAGCGTGCCGGAGCCGGCTACGCTGGTTTCGCTGCTTTCGGGCGGCCTGATCGGTTTGGTGGCCCTCCGCCGCCGCCTGATTGGCTAAGTTGAAGTCGTTTTGGCCACACAGGCTTTTCGTAATCAAACCCTGAGCGCGGCGTCCGAAACCCGAACGCCGCGTTTTTTCGTGCGCGGGCGGCCAACCTCTTATTCGGCTGCCGGCAATTTCGCCGCGTTCCGTGGGATCACGACCGTGATACCGTCGTAACGGGCAAAATCCTGGGTATTGAACGTCAAGAGGTAAGAGATCGCTTGGCGTTGCATTGCGGCCGGTCGACGTGCTCACGTTCCAAAAGCCGTACGAGAATGTTGGTGTCAACGAGAATCAGCATTAGGAACGATCCGAGTAGATGCCTTCGCGGCTGTCATCAACATGAGGGTTGTACGATCGAAAGCGGCCCATCCAGTCGTTAAAGCGCTCGAGCCATGCCTGCCGCTCTTCAAGGCTCAGGTGGCCGCGCGTCGATGCCTCTCCATTTTCCGTCGATATTGGCTCTGGCGCCAATCGCTCGTCGAGTACTTCGGCCCAAGGCTTGCCCATTTGCTCGGCAAGCTCGGCGACCCACAGCTTTTGCTCGTCAGAGAGCTGGATTTGGTGAAAATCGGTGCTCATCAGAGGCTCCCAAGCAGAATGGCTCCCTGGCAATCTTCGTCAATTCTACGCCAGATGGCGAGCGACTGCCACGCGAGGCCGGGGCGATTCTCGCGGGCAAGCCGGCAGCGGTACCGCCGCAGTGACGATTTCGGGAACGATTAACTTAGGTGGGCGACCCGCGCCGTCTCCCTTGCCAACGCTGCCGATAGCATCGCGGCCGCACGTTTGGGGCCTCGCGGTCTGCGGCCTGATCGGTCTCTGCTGTGGCCGCCGCTCACTGATGCGTCGCCAGGCGCTAGAGAGTTAAGGGGCGAACGCATAAAAAGACAGCCATTAGCTGTTAGCCGCCAGCTTTCAGTCAGTTTGGAATCAATGGCCCGCCAACCGGCGGGCTTTTTTATGCGCTCACCGTCCGCAGTTCATTGTGCTAAAATTAATCAGCGACAGCTTTCCCTCCAACATGTGTCTGGGGACCGACCTGTGAATACCATCCGTGCAGTCTACGAGAACGGCGTATCCGGCCGACGGTTCCGCTCAGCCTGCCGGATAAGACGTGCGTCGAAATTGTGCTCCCCCAGGCGCCGGTCGGTCAATCGTGGGGTGAGGGAGTGCGTCATTCCGCCAAAGCATTGGCCCATCTTCTCAGTCTCGAGGACGATCTGGAACAAGTCGTGGCCGAGCGACAACTGGACCGGCTTCGGGAGCTTCCCGAGTGAGCTTCTCGCTCGATACGAACATCTGTTTGGCTCATCTTCGTCGACCCGCCGGACTTACACGCCGCTTCGTTCAACACGTACGCAACTTGGCGATATTTTCATTGAATCTCGGCGAGCATTACGCCTGAGCGTATAAGCAAGCTGATCCCACGTTGATATCCGCGAATGTTGATGACCTTTTGCAAGATGTAACCGTCATTGAACGGCCTAGCCAGAAAACTCCTAATATTTGGAAATTAGTTGTCTGGGAAACCCACGGATCTCGGCACGTTCGGAGAGACCGCCAATAGTTATTCGTTGCCGGCGGCGGTGAACGACCAGCCGTTGAATCTTTGGATTCGCGTGGCCACTCTGTCACTGGCAAGCGGCATTAACACTTGGGATACCTTTTCGATCGACGACTTCAAGCTCGCGTATGTGACGGCCGTGCCCGAAGCGTCGGCGGCTCTGTTCGCCGCGACAATCTGCGGCCTCGCCGGACTGGTGTGTTGCGGCCGCGTGATGAAGCGCAGGCTCTAAGGCGACCGGCTCACGGCTGCCCGGCTCACGACCGGCGGAAATCGCGCCGCCGCCAACGCCGGCTGGCCCAAGCGCCAAGGCCAATGGTCGCGAGGGCCGACGGAATCATCGCGATCGACGAGGCCTCTGGAACGGTTGTGATGACGAGATTGTTGAAGTAAACCGTGTATTCGGGGCCCGTGCCGGGCGTCATCGCATCGCCCAGCCCGAACGCCTCGATGTCGAGCGTGGCTAGACTCGAGACGCCATTGAGCAGCATGTGCGGGCCGGAGTTGTAGGGCTGCATGTCGTGCTTATCGACGTCGAGCTCGTACGTGCCCGGACCAAGCAGCGTCAACTTGAGGTTGAATCCGTCGCTGGTCACGCCGACGGGAGTCATGTCGCCGTCCAGATTGGCGTCAACGAGAGTATAGTGGGCATCTTGGCCGAAGAGCACAAAGCCCGCCTCGTTGCCGTCGTCTGGGTTGTTGTGGAAGGTGACGGCCACAATTCCATCGCCGACCAATCCGTGATCGAAGTCGATGGCCACCGACTCGCCGGGATTGCTAAGGGGCCGGCCGATAAGATCGGTAATCGATGCGCGGGCTCGGACTTGACTGGTGTCGTTTAGATGAATTCCCCAGGCCAAGTCGCCGGCCCCGGCCCCGCTCGTGCCATTGAGGCCATTGGTGCCCGAATTGCCGAGTAGATCTGAATCGCCGTTGGTGACCGGTGTATCGCCGTTGGTCGAGACGGTCCAGACGTCGGTATTGTAATTTGCGTCCGGCCCATTGCTGGGTTTGTCTGTGGCTGTGTAGGCATAGATCGCGGCCGGGCAGGGGCCGGTCGCCGTAGCAGCCACTAAGCAGCAGGCGGCAAGGATCGAGGCAGTCCAGCGCATGATAATCGCCTCCCAAAGAATTGTCGCGGCGAATTGCCGTCGAGCGATGCAGTAGCCTGTTAGTGATGCCCGAGCGCGTGAATTTTAGCCTAATGACAGCCGGCACGGCGAGTCAGGTTTTTCACGGGCCACCCCTTTGCGAGTCGGGGGGCGTCGGGTCACCTGCGATGCCTTGAGCTAGTCGCCAGGAAATGAGCGGGATACGAATTGAGAGGGGCGATCTTCCTGGCCGAGGCGAATAAGAATTTCGCGACTTTTCATCGCAGTTGGTTAACGAACGGGCAAACCTCAGATGCTCGTGAGGGCCGACATCTTTTAAACGGCGAATTCCCAACGTCAATGCGGCCGACCGTGCAATTTGGCGTACCGATCTCGGAGTTAGTTTTTTCGGCGGTTCCGGTAGTTGATGCTTTCAACAAGCGCAGGACCCGAGCCGGGCATATTTGCGCTGCTGTTTTCCGGCTTGGTGACTATTGGTTGCCACCAATTGCGGCGTCGCCAATGCAGTTCATAGCAGCGAGGCGGCAGCGCTGCATTCTTCCAAGGGCCGCAAAACTAAGTCCTCATCTGCCGCAATCGCTTTAGCGTTGGCCTTCACCGACAACCCGATCAACCCCAGAAAATTCTGCAGCAGTTGGTATCCGCCGGTCGTCAAAATCGACTCGGGGTGGAATTGCACGCCAAAGAGCGGCAATTCGGCGTGCTCATATGCCATGAGCAAGCGGTCCTCACTCCACGCTGTTGGAAGAATGGCGTCTGGCAGCGAATTCGCATCGACGACCAGCGAGTGATAACGGCCGACTGTCATCGGCGACGGCAGGCGGACGAACAAGCGATTGCCTGCGTGCTCGATGGTCGAACACTGACCGTGCACAGGGCGAGGCGCGCGAATGATTCGCGCGCCGAGCGCTTGAGCCAACGTCTGGTGCCCTAAACAAACCCCTAACATCGGTAGCTCACAGTGAAGCGCGCGAACCAATTCGAGCGACGCGCCAGCTTGCTCGGGTGTACAGGGGCCAGGCGACAAAATCAGGGCTGCCGGCTGCAGTTTTCGCACACCGTCGGCATCGATGGCGTCGTTGCGGACGACAATCGTCTCCTGGCCGAGCCGCTGAAAATAGCGAGCCAAGTTGTGGACGAAGCTGTCGTAGTTGTCGATCAAGAGCAACATCGGGGAGCATCCTAAAATTGTAGGGCCTGCAGCATGCCTTGCGCCTTGGACCAGGTTTCGTCGTATTCGTGTTGCGGGTTCGAGTCAGCAACGATGCCACCGCCAACCGGCAATTGCCACCAGCCGCGCCCTGCAGTTATAGTTCGAATTAAAATGTTCATGTCCATTTGGCCATTAATACCAAGGTAGCCAAACGCTCCGCAGTATGCGCCGCGCAACGTGGGTTCGAGCTCGGCTATAATCTCCATGGCACGTAGTTTAGGGGCGCCGGTGATCGACCCGCCCGGAAAACACTTCCGCAGGAGGTCTAGCGGCGTCTGGCCCTCGCAGAGTGTTCCCTCGACCACTGATACCAGGTGCTGCACCCAGGCAAACTTCTCCAAGCCACAAAGTTGAGTTACGCGAACGCTTTCTGGCAGGCAGGAT
>DASXLL010000124.1:0-2091 GCA_036496265.1 Pirellulaceae bacterium
CGCCAATCGCTACCGCCGACGAAAGTAGCAGCGTGATCCACGACAGACCGCCAAAATAACTCCCCAGCACAATCACGTGATGGGCCATGAAGCCGATCGAGGAAAAGGTAATCGCCGGCCACAAACGCACCAGCCGCCGCAATTGCCCAAACACAAACCAACGCCAGTAGTACTCTTCGAGAAATGAATGAACCAGCGAGTAGAACAGCCCCATCGCCGCATACGCCGCCGCCGAATCCAGGCCGAAGCCGGCGATCTTTGTCCTGATTTTGCCCGCTGCCGCGATGAGCAGTGCGCTGCCGCTGAGCAGTTCGCGGTAAACCAGCCAACCTCCTAGTATCACCGCAAGCGCAAACACAATTCCCGCCCCGAGGCCGGACAGCCGCGGCCGCGCCCATCTTGGCCGCTCTCTCAAAACGACCAGCGTCCACACGATCGGAAATAAAAACTGCCCAGCCTTGAGGGCACCAAACGTGATTCCCTGGACAGCTTTCGACGACGATGCCGCCAGCACGAAGTACGCCCAAGTGACAACCGACGGAAACACAAGCGCAAACACCACGCCGAGCCAAGTCAGCGAACGACGCGGTTGAGCATCGTTTCTTTGCGATTGTGTCACCGACATATCTCACCCCGGTAGCCCCCGGCTCTGCCAGGTTTCAATCAGAACAATTTGTATTGTGAACCGGGTTGCAACGCAATTGTTCATCGGAGAATTGAGGATACAGCCGCACCATCGGCTGATATATTGTTGTTTGTTTTTCCATTATGACAGTTCCATCGGCTAACGATTAGGTGCGGTCGAATGACGACAAACGATTCAGCCATCGCCGCCGCCTACGAAACGGCCAAGGAGCGTTACGCGGAGCTCGGAGTCGATGTCGACGAAGCGCTGCGGCGGCTGGCAACCGTTCCCATTTCGCTCCATTGCTGGCAGGGGGACGACGTCGGTGGTTTCGAAAACGCCGGGCAGGAACTTGGCGGCGGACTGGCCGTCACCGGCAACTATCCCGGCAAAGCCCGCACGCCCGATGAACTGCGGGCCGACCTCGACATGGCCCTGTCGCTCATCCCGGGCTCCCACAGGCTCAATCTGCATGCCTTCTACGCCGAGACCGGCGGCCGACGCGTCGAACGCAACGAACTCGCGCCGGAACATTTTCGCAGTTGGATCGACTGGGCGAATCGCAAAAAAATCGGCATGGATTTCAACCCAACTTTTTTCTCCCATCCCAAGGCGGCCGGCGGTTTCACGCTTGCAAGCGCCGACGCCGGCATCCGCCAATTCTGGATCGAACACGGCATCGCCTGCCGCCAGATCGGGGCCTCGATCGGCGCCGCCCTCGGCTCACCCTGTGTCACCAACGTCTGGATTCCAGACGGCTGCAAAGACTTGCCGATTGATCGCCGCTCCCCGCGCGAGCGATTGGCTGCGTCGCTCGACGCAATCTTTGCCGAACCCCTCGACCGGCGACACAATCTAGATGCGGTCGAGGCCAAGCTCTTCGGCATCGGCTCCGAAAGTTATGTCGTTGGCTCGCACGAGTTTTACTTGGGCTACGCCGTGCGAAACCAGAAGTTGCTTTGCCTCGACACCGGCCACTTCCATCCGACCGAGGTCGTAAGCGACAAACTGTCCGCGGTTTTCACATGGCTCGACGAGATCCTGCTCCATGTGAGCCGCGGCGTGCGCTGGGACAGCGACCACGTGGTCATCCTATCCGACGAGCTCGAAGCAATCGCTCAGGAGCTCGTCCGCGGCGCCTACCTTGGCCGGACCCACATCGGCCTCGACTTCTTCGATGCCAGCATCAACCGCATCGCCGCCTGGGTGATCGGCACACGAGCGATGCTCAAGGCGCTACTCCTGGCCCTCGTCGAACCGACGGCCACGCTCCGCGAACTCGAACAATCGGGCGACTTCACCGGTCGACTCGCCCTCGTCGAAGAATGTAAAACGCTGCCGGTCGGCGCCATCTGGGACTACTACTGCCTGCAACAAAGCGTGCCCGTGGGCCGGGCGTGGCTCGAAGCCGTAAGAAAACACGAACGCGAGACCCTCAGCAAGCGCTAGCTGAGCCATCCGGAGCC
>DASXLL010000125.1:0-1637 GCA_036496265.1 Pirellulaceae bacterium
CGGCTTTCGCCGAGCAATTGCCGCATATTGAAACGACGCGAGGTTTGTTCCGTGCGGCTTTCGCGATCGCCCAGCATGAGCGGCCGACCGCCAACCTCGCCCAAGCTGAAGTGGCCGTCGGGCAACTGGTGGAGACCGTCCGGCGCCGCGTTCATACGCCGAATGCCGACGCCAAGCTGGCCCATTTGCACGATGTGCTCTTCGACGTGATCGGTTTCCGGGGCAACGTCGAAGATTATTACGACCCGGCGAACAGCTATTTGCCTGAAGTTCTGCGGACGCGGCGCGGCCTGCCAATTACGCTCGTGCTGATTTACAAATGCGTCGCCGAAGGCGTGGGCGTGACAGTGCATGGGATTAATTCGCCGGGGCATTTTCTAGCGGCGGTGGAATGCGCGGACGCGAGCTCGCCGCGCGCGAATTCCAGCTCGCTGATGTACGTCGACCCGTTTTACGGCGGGGGCCTGCTCACGGAAGACGACGTCTACCAACGTATCGCGGAAGCAACTGGCCGGGCCATTCCGCCGACGCCCGAGTGGCTCGTACCCGCGACAGGCCGGCAGTGGCTTGCGCGGATGCTGGCGAATCTGCAGGCTGTATTCGCATCCACCGGCCGCGAGCGCGATCTCTTGGCGATGCAGGAGCTGCAGGCGCTGCTCGAATCTTCTGCTACTTAACGGCGTCAGGCGCCGCCTCGCTCTTGTCTTCCTTCAACGCTTCGTCGACGACTTTTTTGAATTCGCCTGCCGCGTCAACGCTTTCAACCTGTTCGGCAATACCGGCTTTGTCGGCCTGTTCCTTCGCCGCTTTCAAAAACGCTCGCAATTCGTCGTCCGACACGATCGGTTTGAGGCCGACGCGGCCGCCGCCGGACTGCTCCTCCGATATCGGGGCCAGCGCCGCCTCCATGACTGGTTTGTCGATCTTACGATTGAACACGCCGCTGGCAAAGCGTTTCACGGTCATCCGGCCATCTGCTTTTTCGGCATCAGTGAGACCGGAGCTCGAAATGTATTTTTTGTCGGCAGCGGAGGCCGTAATCGAGGCCATCAGCGGCGACTGGGTGATCTTTTCCATGATGCCGCGCATTTGTTCGACCGATAGTCGGCCCGTTTTGAAACCGTCTGCCACGCGATCGATCTGATTGGCGATCGCTTGCTTCTGGTCAGGGGCGAGCCCGGAATCGGCTACCATCTGCTTCATGGCCATCGAGCCGAAGTTCGAAGCCCAGCCGCGCCAATGTTGGCTGACCCAGACGCCAGCCAAAACGGCCAGCACTAACAGGATGGCAAAGACGATGAGGCAGCCGATCAGGCATGACTGCCAGAACGTTCGCTTTTTCGGCTCGTCGTAGCGAGTTCCATCTGCGCCAAAACGGGAATCGGTTGCCATTTAGGTTGCTTTCGTATTGATTAAGTGGTCGGGCGAAGGGGACGAGTATTGTTCGAAGGGGACAGGTTATTCGTGGGTAGCCATCGTTCTCATCCCTCTCCCCGATTCGACAGGATACATGCAAGGTGGAGGGCGGAAGGCATTTCTTTTTTACCACAGAGCCACCGAGGACACGGAGGAAGGATTTTCGATTGTTGATTTCTGATTGATGATTTGAGGGAGATGATGAAAACCGAATGACGAAT
>DASXLL010000126.1:0-11534 GCA_036496265.1 Pirellulaceae bacterium
CCTTTCACAAACTTATCGTTGATGATCGCAAGCCCCTTCGCGGGCACAATGGTGAGTATAACGATGAGGCCATCAGGGCTCTGTGCCATGCATACAGCTTGAGGCACGGTCGAAGGGTCTAGCCACTTCCAATCGTTCGCAGGTAGCGTGTAACGGCAATTGTGTGACGCGAACTCTTTTGAGTTCTCTTCGGCCCCCGCAATCCGAATAAGAAAGGCCACCAATACAAGAGCTATGGCCCTTTTCGCAGTAGAAAACATTGGTGCTGCCTTGTCGGTTTCGGCACTGGAGATTTCACAATTCTCGCTGTGCGTGTCTCCCTCGCACATTATGCCGCGCACGAAAAAGCCCCGCTAGATTGCTCCAGCAGGGCTTTGAAAATCGAAATCAACTAAAGAGCAAATCAACTACGACGTCGCGCCACCCGCGGCACCGGCTGCGGCCGCGCCACCCGGCGGCTGCATGGCTTGAATGCGGCGGCCGAGCCAGCTATCGAGGTGACCGGCAGGTTGCGTGTTGAGCAACGCACAGACGGCGGCCGCGTTCGTTCCGTCCACGGTCACGGTGATGTTGTCCGGCTGCACGATGGAGATCTTGCCGTCGGCGCTGGGGATGATCCGCAGCACTTGGGCTAGATTGATGCTCATTTCCGGCAGATGAAGCCACATAATTCCGCTCTCCTAGGTGAATCGCGGGGAGCGTGCAACGTTTCGCCGCCACATTCCGCCGCTGGTAATTTTGCTCGCGCCCGTTTTTTCCCCCACCACCCCCCGCCTGTCAACTACTGCTGAGGCGAGCGGGAGGCGTGAGCCTCCCGGTTACGTCGCGTCACGCGGGAGGTCGAGTTACCGGGGGACTTACGTCCCCCGCTCGCCGTCCATTTTGTGAACCAGCGACACCGCCAATTGCGTTTGCCGTTGCCGTCGCGGATGATTTTGAAGGAAACAACGTTCTAAAGGACTTAGCACATGAATCACGGTTCTGCAATTTTTCGTACTTTTATAGCGGCCATTGCGGTGGGCGCGATTATGACGGCCGCGAGTTTGCGGGTTGCGGCGGCCGATTTGCCGACCAAGCGGACGCTGACGCTCGAAGTCGCGCGCCAAATTGCCGCGGCAGCCGAAAAACACGCCCGCGAGAACAAATGGAACGTCTGCATCGCCATCGTCGATGACGGCGGCCATTTGGTCTATTTCCAACGCTTGGACGGCACACAATACGGCAGCGTGAACGTCTCGCAGCGCAAGGCCGAAACCGCCATCGGCTTCAAGCGCTCCTCCAAGACGTTCGAAGAAGGCGTAGCCGGCGGCCGCAACGCCCTCCTCGGCCTTCCCGGCGCGGTCCCGCTCGAAGGCGGCCTCCCGCTCATCATCGATGGCGAAATGATCGGGGCTATCGGAGTCAGCGGGGTGACCGCGCAGCAGGATGGCATGATTGCTCAGGCAGGGGCAGACTCGCTCGCCGGAATCGTCAAAAAATAAAACTATCCCATTAGCCGGGACCAAACTTGGTCCCGGACTTTATGGGGCAGGCTTCCAGCCTGCCGAGTTTGTATGGCAGGCAAGATGCCTGCCCCACGAGTTCTCCGGGAGCAGGTTTGCTCCCGGCTATTAGGTTCGAAAACCGAACGAAAGCCTATGTCATGAAAACTTCCACCCGCCGCCATTTCCTCCTCCAATCCGCCGCGACAAGCGCCGCGTTCGCGGCCAGCGCACCAAAAACTTTTGCTCAAAGCGCCAGTAGCAAAATCACCGTCGGCCTCATCGGCTGCGGTGGCCGCGGCACGCATGACGGAGGGCTGTTTAAGAACACGCCGAATGTGGAATTGGCGTACGTCTGCGACGTCGATGAATCTCGCCGCGGAGAAACGGCGAAAAAGCTCGGGATCAATTCCAGCCGCGTTGTCGGCGACCTGCGAAAGATTCTGGACGACAAATCGGTGGATGCGGTTTGCATTGCCACGCCGGACCATTGGCACTCGCCCGCCGCCATTCTCGCGGTTGATGCTGGAAAACACGTCTATGTCGAAAAACCAATCTCGCACAACATCCGCGAAGGCCGGTTGTTGGTGACAGCGTCCGAGAAAAATCGCCGTCTTGTCCAGCACGGCACCCAAGTCCGCAGCACGTCGATGATGATCGAGGCGATGAAACTGCTCCGTGACGGAATCATCGGCGATGTGCTCGTCGCCAAATGCTGGAACATTCAGAAGCGAAAAACGATCGGCCACGAAACGCCCACTTCGGTGCCCACCGGCCTCGATTACGACACGTGGGTCGGCCCCGCGCCGCTCGTGGCCTATCAAAAGAATCGCTCCCACGGCGGCTGGCACTGGTGGTACGACTTCGGCACCGGCGACATGGGCAACGACGGCGTCCACGACATCGACTACACCCGCTGGGGGCTCGGCGTCGAGACGCATCCCACCAAAGTTTCGGCTATTGGTGGAAAGTTCTTCTTCGACGACGATCAGCAATTCCCCGACACACAGCAAGTCGCCTTCGAATACCCCGGCGACGGCAAGCCTGGCCACAAGAAGATGTTCATCTACGAGCAACGCCTCTGGTCCACCAACTATCCGCACAACACCGACAGCGGGGCCGAGTTCTACGGCACCAAAGGCCAGATGTTCCTCAGCCGCCGCGGCAAAATCGAAGTTCGCAATGACAAAAACGCGGCGGTAGAGGTTGCAGTCGAGCCCAAGGGCCAGGACGACAAATCGCACGTCCTTAACTTCTGCGAATCCATCCGCGGCAACTCCAAGCTCAACGCTGACGCCCGCATCGGCCATTTAACGTCGTCGCTCTGCCACCTCGGCAATATCGCCACTCGCCTGGGCCGCTCGCTGACCTTTGATCCGCAAACTGAGCAGGTTGTTGGCGACGAAGAGGCCAATCGCCTCGTCAGCCGCACCTACCGCGATCACTGGGGAAAGCCGAAGGGGGCGTAAGAGGTACCAAATGACAGAAAAATGATGGACAGAAAAATAAGGGACTTATGAGTGCGTTCTTTGTCTAATCTTTCTGTCCTTGCATTTTTTTGTCACACGTCAGCTTGCGCCAAAGTCTCTGCGTGTTGTTCTTGATGCATCAGCCTCTGCAAAAAATAAAAGCCCGGCCAAAAATTCTCCGCACACGAGTTTTCCGTCATCACCGCCTTCTTCGCGCCGCGAGCAAATAACCGAATCACGCCGCGGGACATCTCCCACCGCACATAATCTTTCCACCGCAGCATCTGCGGCGCCTTTCGCACTACAAATCCAATCGCTCGATACCGAATTCCTTCCGGCGTGAACTCGATATTCTTCGTCCAGCGTACGATTTCGCCCGCCCCAAACTTCTCCGCCATTCGCTGCGCCAAAATCCCGCTTACCGAATCGCGCAGTCGCTCGATGTCATCGTCATCCCCCTTCGTCCGCGTCGAGTATTTCAGCTTCTGACCGCCTTTCGCCTCCGGCACAAATCGCATCGTCACCTGCGTCCCCAAATACGCTCCATGGTGATAATGTTTCACCGCCGAATATTGAAATCGGCCTACCTCGTCATACCGCAGCGTCCGAGTACCAAGCAGCGTCTTCCTCCACACCCCATTCTCGTGACAGCGAAACGCTGAAAATCCGAGCAACGCGCCAAGCAACCCCAGTAACGAGCCGAGCCCGGCCACGATGCATGCGGAAACCAAAAGTTCCTCATCCGCCCGATTCTTCTGAAAAAGCTCGAAGAGTGCCGCCCCCATCGCCACCAGCCCTACGCTGACAATCCCCAGCACCAAGACCGTGCTCCGGCTGGCGCGCTTTTCGAACAAAACTCGCCCCAAACCGCTGTTATCCGCCGCGCCAGCCGCCGGCACCTTCGTCCCGTCGCTCAGAAACGGTCCAATCACCGCCGGCAACAAGCACACATTCCGACCGCTGAGCGGCAACCTTGCCACGGCCGCGTCCACGCCTCGCCGCCACACACACATCTGCCCCTCTCGCGACTCAACCGCGGCCACCTCGGAGAGCGGAAGTTGCTCCTCATGTGGCAACTTTCCCATCGTCAGCGCCGACCGGCTCAAATGCCAGCTTTCACCGCTCGCCGTGCCGCCGCGGGCAATATCCTCCTCCATTCGCGCCCGCAATCGCTCCAAAAGCCGCTGAATGAGGCCCGCCAGCGGATCAACCCGGCCAACTTTGATTCGATTCTCCATCAAAATCGGTTCCGGCCAGCTCTCCGCCCAAATCGTGAACCGCCTGGTCACCGACGTCAGCTCGCCGTTCGTCAAGTTCTTTTTCGTTTGCAGCGCAACCGCCGAGACCTGCGAATCATGAATCGCAACCTGTCCCGCCTGGCTTTCAACCTCGATCCCATCCGGATGCATCGTCAGCCACGTCCGCATCCTCCTCGCCCGCCACGCGATCAGTTCAAGCCATATCCACACAATCGCGCCGCCCCCGGCCAACCACCAGGCCCACGCTTGCCCCATGACACCGCCAAAAACGCCAATTATCGCGGCAACGAATGCCAGAATTCGTCCCACATGGACCCAAACCGAAAGCTCCCCACGGATCAAAATGCGTTCAGGCATTGCCACACACCAGATGAGGAACAGAAGCCAGCGAAGGAAGTCTCCGGCAGGCCCGCTCCTCTGCTTGAAAACTTATCTTGCCAGTACCATTGAATACCCGGCCAGTCGGCCATTCAACTTATTGCGCCGTACCGCTTTGAACTTTGAACCTTGAATTTTGAACTGAAATTCCTGAACCCCAAACTCTTTCCCCCATGCTCTCCTGGCGAATCCCCACCGCCGGCGACCCAAACGTGCTCCGCCTGGGGCTCGCGCAAGTCGCGCTGGCCAGCATTGTGGCGGCGCTAATTATCTTCGCCGCGCTGCCGCGCGATTGGCTGGCTCCCGCGCTTCTTGGCCTGATTCCGCTCGCCGTTTTTATGGCCTATCGCCGCTGGCGAGCCTTTCATCAATCGCTCGTCGGCCCGGCCAACGTTCGACTGGACGACCACGGCCTCTTTTGGCTCGACGCCAGCGGCGTCGAACAATCGTTCCCCCGCTCTGCCGTCACCAAGTTTCACATCAGCCGCGATCCCGACACGCTCCGCCCCGTGCCGGCACTAACGCTCCACCTCCACGGCGGCTTTGAAAGTCAACCGATCGAGTTGTATCCACCCGCCACCAGCGCCGCCGTCCGCCGCCTGCTCACCGAAGACTGGCACATCGCGGAACAACCATCCACGGGCGCCGACTCGCTCAGCTACGACACCGCGCTCGCCATCTACAGCGAATGCCACGACGACTATCAAGAATGGCATTTCGAAGGCCCTCGCGCTGAGCTTCTCCACCTGTTCGATACCATCCAATCCGTCTCCCGCGAGTTCGCTCCACCTCCAGCCGGCGCGAAGCCCCTCAACCGCATCATTCGCTGCACCCGCCGCGAGCCTCATTCGCTCAAAATCGCCGTCTCCACCTCCCCACACCTCGACGAGGACATCATCGCCCTGCCTCCGGAACTCTTGTCTGACCTTTCAACACGCGGCTCCGCCGCGATCAACGACAACCCTGCCGCCACCGACACCAAAATCGACCTTCACGTTAGTCCATCCAGCACCTGGACGTTCCACTTTCATGCCGTTTAGGTGCGCGCAAAGCTCGCGCCCAACAACCACTTGGAACCTGCCATTACTACTTTTTAGAAAATAAAACACAAACTTGAGCGCCCCGATCCTCTTAGTCCTACAGTCTTAAATCTTGCCCCCCTGTCCCCTCAAGCCGGAAACCTCAATGCTAACGCCTTGAGAAACACTTGTGCGGCAAACCGCGGAGGCATAGGCTAATAGCTACTTGTCAGTTGGTTCGCCGGTTGACGGCACAGAGACAACCGCTTCGGGGCGGTGCCCTTGTGCCTACTACATATAAGTTCTCTCGTTTCTTTTCTTCGGGAGGCTCGGCTATGAGAACCGTATCGCTTGGTTGGCGGAAGGCAGCGCTCGTTTCGGTTGGAACAGGCGTCGTGGCCTGGCTTGTCTTGGCATCAGCAGCCGGGCGCATGGAACCGCGCTTCACTCCCGAAATGCAAGAGGCTGGGCAAGAGCTCTTCGTTCACCAATGGGTCGCCAGCGACCCCAAAGCCCACGGCGACGGCCTCGGCCCCGTATTCAATGCTAACTCCTGCGTCGCTTGCCACTTCCAAGGCGGCGTTGGCGGCGGCGGCGACGTGGCGCACAACGTGGTGGCCTATGAAGTCCATCCGACGATCCGCGACAAGAAAATGCACAAGGGCTTGGTGCATGCTTTCGCCGTAAACAAGGAATATACCGAAAGCCAGGCTCTTCTTTCCCAGTCGTTTCCGATCATCGTCGGTGGTGACCGCGTCGTCGGCGGCTGCACGATCAAGTTCGAAGATTTCAACCCCGTGAAGGTCGAAACGACGAATTCAATCGCGCTCTTCGGCGATGGTCTGATCGATCGCCTTTCCGAAACGGCAATTCGCCTCAACCATGCCCGCCGAGTTGCCAAGCAACTCGGCCGTGAAATTGGCGGTGACTTTCAAACTGCCGGGGCCGGCCGCGCCCGCACCTTGCCCGACGGTCGCCTTGGCCGCTTCGGTTGGAAGGCCCAATTTGCAACGGTGAAAGAATTCGTCGCCGCCGCTTGTGCGAACGAGATTGGCCTCGGCAATCCGCTAATGGACCAAGCCAAGCCTCTAGCTAAGAATTATGCCTGCAACGAAGCCGACCTGACGAAACAGGAATTCCGCCAACTCGTCGCTTTCGTTGATGCCATTCCGCGGCCCATCGAGGTGACGCCGAAAGAGCCGGCGCAACGGGCCGCCGCCGAACGGGGCAAAAAACTGTTTGCTTCTATCGGCTGTGCCGAGTGCCACACTCCCGACATCGGCGACGTCGCCGGCATCTACAGCGACCTGATGCTGCACAGCCTCACATCGAAGCTGAGCGACGGCTACACGCACGAAATCCTGGTCGAGGTGCCGCTACCCGACGGCCATCCGAAACCCGACGAATGGCGCACCCCGCCACTGTGGGGTGTGGCCGATTCCTCGCCGTATTTCCACGACGGCAGCATCGGCTCGCTCTACGACGCCATCCTGCGACACGAAGGCGACGCACTACCTGTCACCAAAGCCTTCAAGACGCTGCCGCCTGTCGATCAGCAAGCCGTCGTCGCCTTTTTGCGGACGCTCAAAGCGCCGCCGCCAGCGAAAACGGATCTAATTGCCGCGAATCGTTAATCCGAGCTGCGCAACAAAAAACCGGGAGCAAGCTTGCTCCCGGCTGGCGAATTCAAAGATTGCGGGATGTTGCTATTTCTTGTACCCGAGCGACTTCACCACCGCGAGCATTTCCTCATACGTGATGAACCGCCGGCGGTGAACCAACTTGTACGAGTCGATGGCCTGCGCCAACTCGCGAGCATCTGGCGACAACTCGTCATGACTGTTCGTGAACTGACGCCGCTCTCGCTGCGGGTTGACGCTCGACGGCGTGGCTGAGCGTCGGTCGATGAACGGTTCGGTGAAAGTCGCAAACGTCGGAGCCATGCAAACACCTGGTTGGAAAAAGGGCAGGGGAGAGTGCGCAGCCGGGCAAGCCTGTAACCACAGCAAACTTAGGCCGCAGTAACCGCTGCGTCAAAAATCACGAGTACGGATTCCTGCCGTGCTGCGCACGTCGCTGCTATAAGCCCTACAACCCTTACGCCGCGATGCTCCCGGTTTCCAGCGCGAAGGGCGTGACTTAGCTCAACATCCCATCGCCCAACAGCGACAACAGCGCCGCATCGTGTGCCAGGCCCGAATTGGCCTCGCCTTCCGCTGCATCCACCGTGATCGTCACCTTGGCCAGGTTCGAATTGGCCTGCCCATCGTTGGCCTGGTACTCGAACACATCGTCGCCGGTAAATCCGGCGTTCGCGGTATAGCTGAACGATCCATCGGGATTCAGCGTCACCGACCCATTCGTCGGCGCGATGACAAGCTGGGCGGTCAGCGTGTCACCGTTCGCGTCCATATCGTTATTGAGCACGCTATCCGTCGTATCGACTGTCAACGATGAGCCAGTTGCCTCGAAGCTGTCGTCGATCGCCAGCGGCGCAACATTGCTCGTCGGCCCGACCGTGATCGTTACGGTCACGACACTCGAATCGAGATTCCCGTCGTTCGTCTTATAGGTAAATGTGTCGTCGCCGGAGAAATCCGTGTCTGGCACATACGTGAACGACCCGTCGGGAGCAACCGATACCGTGCCGTTCGATGCTTCGCTCACTTGCACTGCCGTTAGCGAGTCATTGTCAGGATCCGTGTCATTGGCGAGCACACCTTGCGACGCAGGTATGTCGAGCGTGCCATTGGTGGCAACGGCGAACGAATCGGCGTTCGCGGTCGGCGCCTGATTGACGTGATTCACGGTGATCGTGGCCGTCGTCACATCACTCAGGGCCGTCCCGTCGCTCGCCTGATAAGTAAATGTGTCCGTCCCGCTGAAATTCGACGCCGGCGTGTAAGTAAACGTGCCGTCGGAATTGAGCGAAACCGTCCCATGCTGCGGCTGATCGGCGATTTGGGCCGTCAGCGTCTGGCTGTCCGCGTCCGTGTCGTTGGCGAGCACTCCCGCTGCAGCCTGCGGCGAAAATGGCGTGTTTTCATCCGTCGTGTAGGAATCAGCCACCGCCACCGGCGCGTGATTCGGCGGATTAACCGTCAGCGTGACAGTCGCCGTTGCGCTCTGCGAGCTCGTGTTCGTCGCCGTGTACGTGAAGCTATCGCTGCCGGTAAAGCTCGTCGCCGGTGTATAGGTAAATGAGCCGTCCGAATTGAGCGACAAAGTGCCATTTGACGGCTGAGTCACCACCGCCGCCGTGAGCGTCGAGCTGTTTGGATCCGAATCGTTCGCGAGCACACCGCCAGCCGCATCGACAGTAAACGGCGTATCCTCAGTCACGGAAAAGCTGTCCGCGTTGGCCGTCGGCGTCGTCGTCGCAACGACGGTGATCGTGACCGTCGCTGGCTGGCTGGTCGCGCTCGAATCGCTCGCCGTGTACGTAAACGTATCGCTGCCGCTGAACGCGGCTGCCGGTGTATAGACGAATGAGCCGTCGGCGGCGAGCGCCAGCGTGCCATGCGCGGGCTGAGTGACGGCCGCGGCTGTCATCGACAGGCTTTGCGGATCTGTCGCGCCTGCCAACACGCCGGACGCGGCCGAAATCGTCAGTGCGGCGCCTTCGTTCGTCGAGTACGTATGGGCAGTGACCGTTGGTGCGTTAGGCGACGCGGCGACAGCAATCGTCACGGTCGCCGCGCTGCTGGTTTGGGCACCGTTCGTGGCTGTGTATGTGAAGCTGTCGCTGCCGCTAAAGCCTGACGTCGGCGTGTAGCTGAACGACCCGTCGCTGTTCAACGTCAGTGTGCCATTTGCCGGTTGCGTGCTGACGGCGGCGGTCAGCGATTTGTTATTCGGATCGGTGTCGTTCGAGAGCACTCCCGATGCGGCGATCGTCAGCGGCGTGTTGAACGCCGTCGAAAACGTATCGTTGTTTGCTGTCGGCGTCGAATTCGTGCTCGTATTGCCGCTCGGACTCGTTTCCGAGTTGGTGAAACCCAAATTCGTCGGTGTCGCCGTCAGCCGATACAGTGAATCTCCTCCTGCTTGGCTGATCAGTTCAACCGAAGGACTGCTGGTGCTGACGGAAGCACTCACCGGCTGAGCAGCGGAGTTCGTTGCCGACACATTCAGCGCGCTGGCGGTCGTCGAAAACGTTTCGGCCGAAAATCCTTGCCAGACGTTGCTGTCAAGCGTCTGCCACAGCTCACTACCCGAACTGTCGAACGCGGCGATGCCGTCGTTTTGAGAGTTCGAGGCAAAGAAGTCCTTGATTGAGATGGTCGTGATGTCGCGCCCCAACTCGCCAAAATTGTTGTCAGTGCCGGTCGTCCCCGCCGCCAATGTAATCGTGAACTGGTCGCTGCCAACCGTTCCGCCCTGCGACCCAATCGCGTCCTGGCCATCGATAATAAATGCCGGCTGCGTCTCTTTCAGTGTATAGCTGCCCGGATCGAGCGTGCTGAACGAGTACGAACCGTCGCTCCCGGTCTTGGCTGTCAAATTAACGGCGCTGCTGTCACTCGTTTTCGTGCCGGTGAGCGTGATGGTCACATCGCCGATCGCCAATTCGCCCGTATCGAACAAGCCGTTGTTGTTGACATCGAAATACACGAAGCCGCTGAGCGTTCCAGTCGTTGTCGTGTTCGTCGTCGTCGCGTTGACGTTGACTGTGGCCGTCGCAGTTTGTGTTGCGCCCGTGTTGTCTTTCGCGGTGTAGGTAAACGTGTCCTGCCCCTGAAAATTGGCTGCCGGCGTGTAGAGAATACTTTGGCTGTCGCTGGAAATGGCGGCGGTGCCGCCGGCCGTCGGTGTTCCGACAGCCGTGATCGTTAGCCCATTGCCCGTGTCGTTCGACAGGACGTTGATCGTTGTGGCAGAGGCATTTTCGGCGACCGTCGTCGTATCGTTGTTGGCGCCGAGCACTGCGGCCGCGACGGTGACGGCGACATCCTCCGTGTCGGATTGATCGGCCGTCGTCCGCGTCGTTGCCCCTTGCACCGACATCGTGACATGAAAAGTGCCCGTGAAATCGGCCGGCGGCGTGAGCGTCACGAGGCCCGTATTGTGATCGACGTTTATCGTGTAGTTCGTCGTTTCGCTGTCCGGCTTCACGGCATCGAAAACGTCGGCGCCGCCTGTCACGTCGGTCGCTGATAGTTTAACATTAATTGGCTGACCCGTGGTGCCACTAACGGGGGCGATTTTGTTGAGATAGGGCGCGGGGCTTTCCGTGTCTGGTGTCACGGTGACATGAAACGTCTGCTGAGACGTCTGGCCTGTCACGGTATCCGTAACGGTCACTGTCACGTCCGACGTGCCGCTTGCACCAAGAGCGGCTTTCAGCTCGAGCGCTGCATTCGTCGTATCCGTAATGATCTGCGAGCTCGTGATGCTGATTGTCGATGGCGGCGGGCCGTCGCCGCTGGATGTCGAATGCTGAATCGCCTGCCGCACGGAATCGCCCGCGGTAATCACGCCAAAAATCGAGTGTTGGAAATCGAGGAACCGCGTCGGGGCGCCGGTGACGAAAACCTGGGAGTCGTTCGTATCGTCCGTCGATTTGGCCATTGCCAATAAGCCGGACGTCGTGAACTGCAAATCGGGATTGAACTCGTCGTCGAATTGGCCCAGCGGCGAGGTACCGCTCGGGAATTGCGGTCCGCCTTGAATTACGAAATCGCTGCCGTCGCCTTCGTGAGAAATGCGATAAAAATTGACCGGCAAGCTGGAGCTATCGTTGAAGTCGCCGCTGTTGATGAGGGACTCGATGTGGCTCGTGACGTCCGGAACGAGGTTATCGAACAACTCGAACGTCATCTGGCCGTAGCCCTCGACGTTCATTTGCAGGCTCTTATTGCCCGTCGGAACGGTTGCCTGCAATAGGCTCGGATCGCTCACCGAAACGGAATACGTCAGCGGATCGCC
>DASXLL010000127.1:0-2095 GCA_036496265.1 Pirellulaceae bacterium
CGCGCCATGGTTGCCAACGGCGCGGCGGGCAACACACAAAGCCCTGGCAGCCCAAACGCAATGGCTGCCCCCAACGGCATGTCGGACACAATGAACCCGGCTCTCTCCCCCAATGCTGCGCTCTCGCCCGCTCAAAAACAAAAAGTAACTCAGCTAATGGCGGCCGCCGGCAATATCGATTCCGTAACCGATCTCTCAGCACTCGTACTCGACGATCGCACGCCACCCAGCTTAGTCTTAGCCGCCGCTGAAGCAATTCGCACGCTCGGTCTGCCTCAAGATCCCCGCCCCGGCCAAGACGCTTCCGTCCCGGCGCCGCCGATCACCGCCGCAAAGCTCCTCTCCCGTCTCTCGAAAATCGACGCCGCCCAGTGGTCGCCCCAAGAACAAGAACGCGTTAAATCGCTGTCGTCTTGGCTGACCGCCCGCAATGAGCATGGCCTGGAAGGCAACTCGTATCGCCTCGGTCAGTTCGAAGTGCAACCCGGCGATTGGCTCCTCATGCGCAATCCCTCGCCCTACAACTTATTCACCGATTTGTCGCCCGGCCTCTTCACCCATGTCGGTGTCGTCACCGCCGAAAACGGCACCGACGGCAAGCGCCGCATGGTCGTCGTCGACTTGGAAGAACGCGGCACGAAAATTCCCGCCGCCAATGTCGAAACATTTTTAGATCGCACGCTAAACTACGTCTTCCTCCGTCATCCCGATCCAAAAGTTGCCGCCAAGATGGGCGAATCCGCCGCCGCCATCATCGGCAATCCGGCTGAATTCGATTTGAACTTCCGCACCGATCGCATTGCCGCGTTGAAAGGCGCATCACTCGCCGGGCAAAAAATCCACACCTATTGCGCCGGCTTGCTCTTGCTCTGTGCCGAGCAAACCGACCAGCCCCGCGAAGCATTTTTTCCCATCACCGAAACGGCCGCCGCCGGGCACACGCAAGCTAATCTCGCCAAACTCGGACTCTCGGTCGGCACCGGCTTTGTTTCCCCAACCGGCGCCTTATTCTCGCCCCGCCTGCAAATCGTCGGCCGCTCCGAGCCCATGTACGATCCGCAGCGCCAAATCGAACAAGCAGTTTACGATCACTTCGCCCAATTGATGCAGCAAAAAGATTTGCATCCCACCGACGATCTCTTTCAAGCCTTGCGCGTGAAAGTCGCCGAATACTCCAAGAGCAGCCCGCTGCTCGCCACCGCCCTCGCAGCCACCGCCAACGTCAGCGCCCAAATGGACCTGGTCTCGGCCGCCAAAACGGCTGCCGTCATCGAAACACTCGACGAAGTCGCCACCGGCTCCAGTCGCGAATTTCAGGAAGCCCGCGAAGCAATCGCCGAAGGTATCCCGCCGCCAACCAGTGGTGCTCAACAAACCCCCGCCGTGCCAGGCCAACTCACGCCAGAGCAGCGTGCAGCCGTCGATAAATACCGCAACCGCCATAGCGATCTCGCCGCCCGCTGGGAGCAACGGCAAATCTCCCCGCGCGGACTCCGCTTCGAATTGGTCAAGTATTACACCCAACAAGGTTGCCAACAACTTGACGACCGCTTCGGCAGCAGCGAGAAATGATTGCAAAGGAAATCGTCAGTTTAGCCGCGACGCGAAGGCCGCCGCCCCGGCGACCGTAGCGGAGCGCGTTCGGGTGCCATACCAACGGCTCGGCGTGGGCATGTAGTGAAACAGTTTTGTTTGTTGGCTCCTATGCAACTTCTTCACGTCGGCGCGGCTGTACTGAATCAAACGCCGTTGGCCTGGGACGCCAATCAGGCGAATATCCTCGCAGCCATCGACGAAGCGCGCCGCCGCGGTGTCACCGTGCTCTGCCTCCCCGAGTTGTGCATCAGCGGCTATGGTTGCGAAGATGCATTTCTCTCCGCCGGCGTACAGCGCATGGCCCTCCGTGTGCTCGGCGAAATTGTACCGCACACCAAGGGCATGATCGTCTCGCTCGGTCTGCCGCTGCTGCATCAAAACGCGCTCTACGATGCAGCCTGCCTCGCGGTCGACGGAAAAATCGTCGGCTTCACCGCTAAGCGCTACTTGGCCGGCGACGGAATTCATTACGAGCCGCGCTGGTTCAAGCCCTGGCCCG
>DASXLL010000128.1:0-24568 GCA_036496265.1 Pirellulaceae bacterium
CGCCGTTTAGCATAGCGCTCGAAGATATTGGGCAACTCGTCAGACTTCGTCGATTTGGAGAAGTCGACGAAGCATGCCGTAATTTGTTGAAAGTTGCGCCGCACGAACCGCGGGCCTGGTACTATTGGGCTGTTGCGGCCGGCCAAAATGCTGACTTGCCTAACGCGGAAGCTCGCCTCCGCAAAGCGATTAGCCTCGATCCCAATGACGCGGAGTACTGGGACGGCCTGGGCCTCGTACTTCTCGCGGCTGGTCGTGCTGCTGAGGCCGAGCAATGCTCAATCCGCGCGGTGGCTCTTGATCCCGCGAATCCCGTCTGTCGTTGCAATCTCGGAAATGTTCGATACATGCTGCGGCACTGGGATGAAGCAGCCATCGACTACCGCCAGACGTTGGCATTAGATCCCACAATTGCCGCTGCTTGGACGAATCTGGGTGCCATTGAGCACAATCGCGGGCAACTTAACGAGGCGAAGGAGTGCTACGAACGAAGCCTGAGCCTCGAACCAGGTAATTTCGACGCGCTGTCGAACTACGCCCGCCTGCTTTGCGATCTGGGACAACCAAGCTTGGCGCTCGAATTAGTTCCCAAGATTTGCGGAAGCCAAGGCCACATTTTGGATGCCTTGCGAGTGCAAGGACGAGCGTGCCTGTTGCTAATGAATTACGCCGGCGCTGAACTGGCCTACCGGCAGGCAATTCAATTGGATCCAAAACATTCCCAGTCAATCCACAACCTGGCAACCGCACTTTACCAGCAAGGCAAGCTGACTGAGTCAGAAGCTGTGATAAGAACGCTTGTGACCGCAACTCCAGAGGATGCAGAGGCCTGGTCATTATGGGGTTGGACCCTTATCGCTTCTGCACGCGCCAATGAAGGGGCGGCCGCGATTCGGCGTTCAGTCGAGTTGGCACCGCAATCGCCACGGCACAGTAACTTTCTGGTGGCCCTGCAATACACAAGCGATATAACACCGGAAAACTTGTTGAGGGAACACCAGCGATGGTATTCCACTTACGTCGGGGCGACCAAAGCAATCACTGCCAGGCCCATGCGTCGTGAAGCCGGAGCGCCGTTACGGCTGGGCTTCGTTTCTGACGGATTCGGCCGTGGCCCGACTGGCGCCATGGTGCTGCCGGTTCTTGAGGCCCTCGAGAAATCGGCATGTACCGTCGTCTGCTATTCGGATGGTTTCGTGGATGATGAATACACTGCGAGATTTCGACAGCGTGCGGATATTTGGAGGGAGGCGCAGGCCTTTCGAACTGAATTCTTAGTGAAGGCGATTCGCGAAGACGAAATCGACGTTCTATTCGATCTGACAGGTCACACCGGTAATTGCCTTCCTACGTTCAATCAGAAACCCGCTCCGATTCAGGTTTCGTGGTTTGGCTACGTTGGGACTACGGGATTGCGTGAGATGGACTATTTGCTGGCGGATCGATTCCACGTTCAACCTGGCGAAGAAAATTGGTACTCGGAAAAAGTTCTGCGCATGCCAAATGGCTACGCCTGCTTCGGACCGCCGAAATACGCGCCCGCTGTAGGTGCATTGCCTGCACTAAATTCTGATGGGGTAACGTTCGGTTGCTTCAATGCGCCGGCCAAGTTTAACCCACAGATTCTTGACGCCTGGTCATCCATTCTGGCGCAGCAGCCCAACTCGCGGCTCTTTCTCAAATTCCGCGGCCTCGACGATTCAGGGTTACAAGCGCGCCTGAGCGGAGAATTTGCCCAGCGGGGCATTGCACCTGGACGCCTATTGTTCGAAGGCAATTCACCACACGCGGAATTGCTCGCTTGTTACAACCGCGTGGACATTGCGCTCGATACCCAACCCTATTCCGGCGGCGTAACTACCTGCGAGGCGCTATGGATGGGCGTACCCGTAATTACTTTCCCAGGTAAAACATTTGCCGGCAGGCACTCACTTAGCCATTTGACGAATGCAGGTTTCTCCCAGTTTGTCGCCGACGACTTATCGGGTTACGTGAACCTAGCGGTGGATTGGGCCAAGAGACTCGACGAACTGGCAATGATTCGCTCCCAGATGCGCGATCAAGTTCGTCAGTCACCCTTATGCGACGCGCCGCGCTTTGCTCGCGACTTTCTTGCTGTTCTGAAGGGAGCGTGGAACTCGCGTTTTGGAGCCAGCACATAGAGGATTATGCGGCATTCTCCGTCGGCTCTTCCCTCGTCGCCCGATCGAGCGCTTCGCGGCGAATATGCCCGTCGTCGGTGACGTCGTCGAAGCGGACGCTGACGCGTTTGGAGACGCCGGATTCCTGCATCGTTACGCCGTAGAGCGTTGTGGCGGCGGTCATGGTCTTTTTGCTGTGCGTGACGATGACGAATCGCGTCCAGCCGAGGAATTCTTTGAGCACATCGACGAAGCGGCCGATGTTGGCTTCGTCGAAGGGGGCATCGACTTCGTCGAGCACACAAAACGGGCTGGGCCGGAATTGGAAGATGGCGAGTAAGAGTGCGACGGCGGTTAGTGCTTTTTCGCCGCCTGAGAGCAGCGAGTTATTGAACGAGGGCTTGCCTGGAGGTGTCGCCATGATCTCGACGCCGCATTCGAGGACATCGACGCCCTCTTCGAGCATCAGGTCGGCCTTGCCGCCGCCGAATGCCTTGCGATACAGGGCCTGAAAATTGATGCGGATCGCTTCCAGCGTTTCCAAAAACAATCGCCGGCTGTCGGCGTTGATCTTGTGAATGATCCGCTCCAGCGACTGCTTCGCGTCCGTCAAGTCCTTGTGCTGTGCTGAGAGCGTCGCGAAACGCTGCTCTAAATCATCTAGCTCATCCAGCGCATCGAGATTCACGGCCCCGATTTGATTGATCTTACGCCGCAGCGTTTCAATCTCTTCTTCGACTGCCGCCCGCTCACCGGTTTCTTCGGCTGACGCTCCCTGCTCGATTTCTGTCAGCTCGATCCGGTAATCATCCCGCATGCGATCGGCCAGCGTCTTCCGCTCATGCCGCACCTGCTCGGCCGACAGCGAAAGCTCGTGCTCGCGATCACGCAATTTCAGCGTCCGCCGCCGTAGCTCCGCCAACTCATCAACCACCGCGGTCCGCCCAGCCGATGCCGCGTCGCGCCGCAGTACACAATCCTGCAAAACGCGATTCAGCGTCTCTTCGTAAAGCTTCAAATCAGCAACCGCCGCCGTCGCCGCCAAAATCGTCAATTGAGCCGCCTCGCGCCGATCCGTCGCCTGCCGAAGCTGCTGCCGCACCTGCTCGATGGCCCGTTCCCGCTCCCGGCTGTCGTCCTGAAACTGCAACATCCGCAGATTCAAGCTCTCCAGCCGCTGATCGACTCGCGCCAGTTCGACTTTGGCGGCCGTCGCAAGCGACTCTGCCTCCTGCCGCTCCACTTCTCTTTGCCCGAGCGTCGCCTGCTGCTGCGAAACGTCGGCTTGCAAAGTTTCGGCCCTCGTTTCGGCCTCCGCTAACTCGTGCCTGCCCGTTTCGAGGACTGCTGCGGTGGTCTCGCAATCGGCCTTCGCGCTCGCCAGTAATTCGCCCGCCTCCGCGGCTTGTTTTTCGATTTGCTCCACGGCTTGTTTGGCCGCCAAAGCCTTTGCAGCCGCTTCCGCCGCCTGATAATCGAGCGATTTGTGCGACAGCACATGTTGCCGGAGCACTCGATCCAGCCGATCGACTTCATCCTTCAAAAAGCTCGTCTCGCGTTGTGCGTCGAGAATCTGCTGATCGAGGACCGCCAAATCCAATTTTGCCGCCCGCAGTTGGCTTTTTCGTGAGACCAAGCTCGTCGCCGATTGCCGCGGCCCGAAGGCTACGGCGCCATGCTCATCGACCAGCTCACCCGCTTGAGTCACAAATCGCGCGCCAGCCGGCGCTCGGCTTCTTAACTTCAGGGCATCGTCGATCGTCTGCACGACGAACGTGTGTCCCAACAGCTTTTCAAATAGAGGCCGGTGGAGTTCGGCGCATTCGACCAGCTTGTCGGCGCGAGCTACGACGTGAACTCCCTGGACCATTTCCGCGGTCAGCTCAATCGTCGTGGCACCATCGGGAACGTTCATCGCGACGACCCGACCTGCCAGGTCGCCCGCCACGCTCATTAGCCGCTTGATATCGTTCGCGTCGCCACTAACTACGATCGACTGAGCCGCATCACCTAGCGAGACATCAATCGCCGCAGCATGCTCAACTTTCGCTTGCAACAGATCCGCAACAACGCCTTTAACCAAAGCCCAAGGGTGATCGACTCTCTCGCCCGTCCCTTGTCCCCTGTTGCCTGTGCTCTCCCGTCCCCGTCCCGCTCGTTCTAAAACTTGCCTTACGCCCGCCCCGATTCCTTCCAGCGTGCGCTCGAATTCCTCGAGCATTTCCGCTCGTTCGGCCACGCCCAAATGCCGGCCGTGAAGCTGCGCCAAATCGGCTGATCGCGAAGCGTGCAGATTCCGGCACGTCGTTAATTCGCTTTCCGCCTCCTCGATTTGCTGCGTATGAGCCGCGACTTCTGCGGTGATTTTGTGCTGTTGCTGCTCCGTGGCGGCCAGCGACTCTTGCCCACGCTGCCGCGCGTCTGTCATGGCGTCGATTTTGCGCTCATGATCGACGACCGCTTTTTGCGCCGCCGTCAGCCGCGATTCAAGTGCTTCGACCTGGCTCTTGAGTGTGGCTGCCTCCTGCAGGCAAGCAACGTATCGCTGCCGCTGCAGCTCGATGCCCGAACGACCGGCATCACACGCCTTCGTTAATTCCGCCAAACGCGCCGTTCGCTGTTCCAAATCACTCGCGGCCGACTGCCGCTCTAGGTGCAGCGTTGCGATCTCCGCTTCTGTCGCTCTCAACCGCGAGCGAATATCACCGGCCTTATCGCTCATCGCCAGCAAATTTTGACCATGGAGCGCGATTTCACCGTCCAACTCCACGCTGCGGCTGCGCTCAAATTCGATCGTCGATTGCTGGGCCGCGATTTTCTGCACCGCCTGGGCGAGCTGGCTCTCGGAATTCCGGAGTTCTTCGCCCGCCGCAATCGCCGCGGTTTCCAGCTCAAGCTGCCGAGCCTCCAACAGCTGTGCATGGGCATCAGCTGCTTGCACCTCGTCATGGGCCTGTGTCAATTCAGCTTCAATCGCCGCCAGTCGATCCGATAGCTTTCGCCAATCGACGAGCGCGACCTGTGTGCGAAGCTGCTTCAGCCGCTCGCTGTATTCTCGATACCGCCGCGCCTTGCTCGCCTGGGCTCTGACGGTCTTCAGGCGGTTCTCGACCTCCTCGACGATGTCGTTGAGGCGGAGCATGTTCTGCTCGACGCGTTCCAGCCGCCGCTGGGCCTCAATCTTCTTGGCCTTGAACCGACTAATTCCCGCCGCTTCTTCAAAAATGGCCCGCCGGTCCTTCGCCGACGCTTGCAAGAGCTTATCGACCTTGCCCTGTTCGATCAGGCTATACGCGTCGCCGCCGAGGCCCGTGCCGCGAAACAGGTCCTTGATATCCTTGAGGCGGCACGGCTGCCGATTGATCAGATACTCACCTTCGCCGCTGCGATAGACCCGTCGCGTGATGTACACTTCCGGCGCGTCGATCTGCAGCCGCTTCTCTGCGTTATCAAAGACGAGCGTCGCCTCCGCCGTGTTCATCGGCTTACGGCCGCTGGAGCCGGAGCCCTTGAAGATCACATCGGACATGTCCTTGCCGCGGAGGCTCTTGGCTGATTGCTCGCCCAGGACCCACTTGATCGCATCGACGATGTTGCTTTTGCCCGAGCCGTTTGGTCCGACGACGACCGTGATGCCAGAAGGAAACTCGAACCGCGTCTTATCGGCGAAGCTCTTGAAGCCGTGAAGTTCGAGGGCTTTGAGCATTGGGACTGGCAAACCAAATCAGAAATCTTCGCCTTCAGCGAATGACCAAATCACAATGACCAATAACCAAACAAGCACTAAATATGAAACCAAGAATGACCAAAAGAGGCCATTGGTGCTTCAGATTTGTTTGATCATTGATGCTTGGTCATTGGTCATTCTTTCTTCCGAATGGATTTATTTTATCAAGAACCGTGGGCTTTTTGGGCACATATTCCGGATCGACGTAGGTGCCGCCGGGGAGGGCTTTGGATTCGACTTTTTCGGTTGTGACGTCTTTGCCGCCATGGAGCGTGTCGCGGAACAGCTCCGGCGAGGGCGTGGCGGCCCGGCGGTCTGCTAGCGTCGTTGGATTCTCGATCGATTCGCCCGTTTCGCCTTCCGGGGCCTCGGGCAGCGGGTCGTCGTCACGATAATACTTGCGATCCGGCCGCGGCATTGCTTCGACGGCCAGCCGTCCCTCTAAACAGCCGCCTTTTTTGGCTTCCTGCAGACACTGAATGACCTCAGCGTAACCGCCGCCGAGCTTAACGATGATCCGAATCAGCTTGTCCAGTTCCGCCGGGAAAGCCTCATACACCGTGTCCTGCCCCGGATCGTAACGGCCCGCCCGCAGATCGCCGTTTTCCAGCGGCATGATCAAAATTCGCTTGCCCGCATAAAGCTGCTTGACGTTTTTGAGCTTCTGCTCGTGCCCAAAGACCACAATCTCCGGGACGCGCGACCGGCTGACGTGAATTAGCGGTTCACCCGTCGTGGGAATCACGTGGTAGCGGAATTTCTTGTCGAGCGCCTCGCCGCGCGTTGTCGGATCATTCGGATTGCGCGTCCGCAGCGCGCGAAACGCACCATACCGTGTCTCGATGCTTTGGACGTGCAACAAATCCGACAAACCGTCGAGGGCCGCAACGTGTGTCATCGTCGAAAGCGCCGTCAGCGCATGCCAGCGAAATGCCGATTCCTTCCGCGCGGCCTCAGCCAGTGCCGCGGCTGCCTCGGGTTGGTCCAAGTAAGCGAGCGCCTCGGCTGCGTAAAAACGCACTTCAGGATCGCTCGACCGCAGCCCCTGCTTGAGCGGCCCAAATGCTTCGTTGCCGATTGCTTCCAGTTGCAAGGAAGCCAACGCACACGACGTCGGCTCCAGCAGCTTCTTCTCCAGAAGTTGGAGCCGTTCGGTTCGTTCGACCGGATTTTCCCGCAGCGGAATATTGCGGATCACTCGCAGGTAGCGCGCCAGATTGTGGCGATATCGGGGAGCGATATCCAGCGACAGGAAATCGTCGCGTTCCGGATTCGCGACGCCGCGTTTCACGCCGGCGTCGAGGGCAAAAAACCGCTGGTTGATCGCTTTGCCGATCAAGGCGCTGGTGCGAATCGAAGCGTCGTTCTTGCTGATTGCCAGGCCGAGCTCGCGCGTCAGCAGCGAAGTGCCGCCGCCAAGGACGCGGCCGCGCGTCTCTAAAACCTTGTCCGTGGCGCCTTCAAAAACCGCATCGACGAGCACATCGCCTTGGGCGAGTCCGTCGATATTGCCGCGAAGCGTCATACTGCCCACATCCGCCATTTGCCGCAGCCGGGTCTGCATCAACCAGCCGCCGCGAATGCTCGTCGTCTCGCTGCGCATCGGCACGCGAACCTCGACATCCAGCGGGTCGCCTTTTTTCACACCCGGCGGCAGATAGGTCCGCACGAACACCATCGACGTCGTCGGTGAAGCCAAAATCTTGTCGGACTGCTTCACCTCATGTGACTGCATTTCGCCGATCAACATTTGCCGCTGCTCGGAGGGCGGCGGATCACTGCCCGTATTGTCCAGATTTGTAACGAGGGCGATCGATTCCAGCTTGACCCAGCCCAGGCCCACCGGCCGGGCAAAATCGCCGACGAACTCCGTTTTTTTCTCTTCGCTCGTGCTCGTCTCCGTTTCCAAATCGGGCGATTGGCCACGAAACAGCGGGGTTGCGCAGCCGCAAACGCTGGCCATTCCCAGGGCTAAGAACAGCCGCCGGTCGATTGCCGAACGTGCGTCTTCAAAAAATTCCATCACCGCTTGGCCGATGTCGGTATCGTCCCGCTCGCGTGGCGTCATGCCGTGAACTCCAGGATCTCGCGTGCTGACTGCCACTGACAGCGTGTCGGCTGCCAGGCGCATTTTGCGCGCGATACTCCCCGTTGTCCCCCTAAAACTCGGGCCGCGAACAATACGAGGCGCGACTATAGTCGTCAAGACAAACTGTCCCTAAAATCGCCGATATGCTAGTAGGGATTTTCGCCGACACCCACGATCACCTGGCCAATATTCGGCGGGCTGTCGAGCGATTCAATGCTGCCGGCTGTGAATTGGTCCTGTTTGCCCGCGATCTGGTTTCGACTTTTGCCGTGCCACCGCTACGGAAGCTCAAATGCCCGTTTGTCGGCTGCTTTGGCGACAACGAAGGCAACAAAATCGGGCTGATGTCGGGCTATGCTTCGGTGGGGCAGATGGGGGAGCCGCCGGTGCGACATGCGACGGCTGACGGCACGCGGTTCATCGTCTGCCACATGCAGCGGCAGCTGCGGGGCGAGGCCGACGACTGGGACATCGCCATCTTCGGCCACACGCATAAGCCGCGAATCATGCGCGACGAGCTCGGCCGCCTTTTGATCAATCCGGGCGAAACCAGCGGCTGGACATTCGGGCGGCCAACGATTGTGCTGTTCGATACGGCAACTCAAAAGACGGAAGTCATTGATTTGGAAGACTCGCTTACTACGAACGCGGCGGCGAGCGGGGGACGTGAGTGCCCCGATATTTCTGCGGCGCCAGGAGGCTAACGCCTCCCGCGCGATATTTTCAATCACAGAATCAACCAATCCGTACACGGCTTTTCGCTGGGATCGGGCAATTCCTCCCAGAGCTTGCGGCCGCCTTCAGCCACCGTGCGATTGTGGCCGCGGCGGACGCCGTCGGGCAATTCGGGCAGTTCTTTGACATTGCCGCCGCCGAGGACGACGTAATCGGCCATCATCGCGTGCTTCAGAAAGGGCACAACTTCCATCACGACTTTCGTCCACTTTTTCACGCCCAGTTCTTCGAATCCCTGATCGCCGAGCAATTCGAAGAGGCGATGTTCCATAAAGTGAATGCGGCCCATGTCGAGCGACAAGACGAGCCGATCGGCAATTAATGCGGAACCGACACCCGTGCCTAGACCGAGAAACAGCATGCGCCCGCCGTCGTAACTGCCGAGAGCCTGCAGGCTGGCGTCATTCATGATTCGCACGGGACAATCGAACGACGACGAATAGTGAAAGCCGACCCAGCCGGGGGCGAGATTCGGCGGATCCTCGACGATGCGTCCGCCACTGACCCGCGTGGGAATGCCCAGCGCAATTTTCTCGTAGGTCCAATGTTTGGCGTGGTCTTTGGCCTGTTTCACCATTTCATCGGGCGTGAGCGATTTGCCCGATTCGAATTTCAGATGCTCGGCGTGGCTGGTGTGCCAGAGCTTGACGGAGTTGCCGCCGATGTCGATGACGAGGATGCCGGGGGGCGGCTCGGTTTGTTGTTCCTTCACCTCTTCATCGCTCATGCAACGAGCTCCTTGCGCGGCCGACGTGTGCCGAGTTCTTGCAAATCAGTGGCCAGCAGCCGATCGATGAGCTCGACGACGCCGGCGCCGTGGTCTGCCGTCAGAACCATATCGCAGCGCTCTTTGAGGAGCGGCAAGGCGTTGCCGACGGCGGCGGCGACGGCGCAGGATTCGAGGAAGGCATGGTCGTTTTCCGCGTCGCCGACGCCGACGACGTTGCCGGAGGCTAAGTTCATACGTTTGAGGGCTTTTTTGAGTCCTGTGGCTTTGTTGATGCCGCTGGGGAGGACCATGACGGCCCGCTTGTTGAAGATGATTTGATACTCGAGGCCGAGCGATTGGATGATGTCGAGAACCGTGTTTTCGTGCGGTCGCCAGGTGGCGAAGATGACTTTGCCGACGGAGAACGGCTTAATGCCGCGGTGAACGACCTCAGTTAGAAAAGCCTCCGGCGGCGGCTCGCCTAAGACTTCTTCGCGGCCTTCATTGGGCCAAACCAGAAGCGCGCCGTTTTCGGCGATGATCGCGTCGCAGAGCTTGAAATCGGGAAAAACGGATTCGAGCTCGGGCAACTCGCGGCCGGTGACGAGGATGAATTTGCGGCCGGAGGCTTTGAGGCGGCGGATGGCGGCGAGGGATTCGTCGGAAACGTGGCTGTCTTGAGCCAGGGTGCCGTCGTAATCGGAGGCGAGGGCGAGGTAGTGCATCGGCTGGTCATATCAGGGGTGCTGCGAGTTGAAATGCAAAGGGTGTGCCTAATGGCCGAAGGTCGCGGAGGAGAAGGATTAAGAGCAAGAGTAAGATTAAGAATTGGATTAAGAGTAAGAGCAAGATTAAGAGTATGACAGTTCGGTCCTACTCTTTCTCCTGCTCGTACTCTTAATCATCGTCCTACTCTTAATCTTCATCTTTCTCTTACTCTTTCGGCTGCCGGCGGCGTCGAATTACCGGGAGGACTTACGTCCCCCCGCTCGCCTTTAGTCGGGCCAGTCGCCGGAGAAGACTTCGGTGGCGGGGCCGGTCATGTAGACGTGGCCGTCGGATTCGCGCCATTCGAGCTCGAGGTCGCCGCCGCGGAGGTGGTTGATTATGCGTCGTTCGGTACGGCCGGTGAGCACGCCGGCGACGCAGACGGCGCTGGCGCCGGTGCCGCAGGCGAGCGTTTCGCCGCTGCCGCGTTCCCAGGTTCGCTGGCGGACTTCTTTCGATGATAAAAGTTCGATGAATTCGACGTTCACGCGGGCGGGAAACGCGGGAGCGTGCTCGATTTTGGGGCCGAGACCGAGGACGAGGTCGTCGGTGGCTTTTTCGACGTAGGTGACGCAGTGGGGATTGCCCATCGAGACGCAGGTGACTTGTAATGTTTGGCCTGCGACGGTCAACGGGACATCGAGCGGCGGGCTGCCTTTGAGCTGCGTCGGTATCTTGGCCGCTTCCAGAATCGGCTGACCCATGTTGACGCAGACGCGATCGACTTTGTTGTTTTTCAGTTCGAGATCGACGGTTAGAATGCCGTTGCCCGTTTGGATTCGCAGTGTGTTGGCCTTCTTGATGCCGTGGTCGTAGACGTACTTCGCTACGCACCGCAGACCATTGCCGCACATCTCGGATTCGCTGCCGTCGGCGTTGTACATCCGCATGCGGGCATCAGCCCCGTTATCGCTCGGGCAAATCAGTATTAGGCCGTCGCCGCCGATGCCGAAATGGCGATCGGCCATCTTTTGGGCCAGCGTGGCCGGGTCTTTGGGGAACGGCACGTCGAAGCAATTGACGTAGACGTAGTCGTTGCCGATGCCGTGCATTTTGGTGAAGCGCATGGGGAAATTATAGGTAGTGAGTGGTGAGTCGGTGAGTGGTGAGTCGGTGGGTTGGTCAGTGCGGAATGCGGAGTTCGGAGTGCGGAATGGAGGAAAGGCTGTGGTTATTTTTTGGAGAGGAGGCGTTGGAGGCGGCGGCGTTCGCGGCGGGTGGAGTGATTTTTGGTGGTGAGGGCGATGGATTGGGGGGTGATTTGGAGTTCGGTGATGGGTTCATCACTATCGGATGCGTCGGAGAGCAGGGGCAAGATGCCCGTGGCACCCGATGGGTGAGCAGGGGAGAGAAATGATTGGCGGGCGGTATGGTTGGCGTTTTGATTCGAAGCGGAAGATGTTTCCGTGGAATGAGATAGCGTGTCTGTCAGCGAGTGTTTTGGATTGGCGATTGAGACGGGAGTTTGTGGAGGTGAGCAGGCCCTGATTGGGGGAGGGGAAGGGAATGATGAATTAGGAATGCTGAATGATGAAGGGGCGGTAGCGGCGGCGACTGCGGGTGGTGATATGGAGGCCGCATCACCCTCGCTTACGCTTCGGGTTGGTGTTGGTGGGCCGGCGCTTGCTTCGCAAGCTGGTCCCACCCTACTTTCTGCGGCGGTGGTGGGTTGGGGTGCGGGGGGATGGATGGTCTGGTCCGCTTCTTGTCCCTCGCGGAGCGAGAGGACTACATTGTCTTCCGCGGCGAGGGAGAGGAGGGTGTGAGGGTGAGCGGGGAGTTTGGATTGGGCGGTGAGGAGGCGGATGAGGAGGTTGACGTATTTGGTTTCGCGGGTTTGCTGCCAGGCGCGCTCGCATTCGCAGGTGTACCGATGCAGTCGCTCGGAGGCGATGTGCTGGGCGAGGCGGATTTGGGCGGCCTGGCGGGTTTCGTCGTGAGCCGGGAGGTTTTCGGCGAGCCAGTCGGCGACACGGCGGACGATTTGGCGGATGCGAGTTTGTGAGATTTTCAGTTCTTCGGCGGCCTGGCGGGTGCTGAAGCCGTCGATGATGAGGCGTTCGTAGGCGAGGAAATCGCGGGGGGAGGGAGGAAGGGGGCTCGGGATTCGGGGTTCGGGGTTAAGGGAAGTCGTTGTCATGGTGGGCTCCTAGGCGAGGAAATCAGAATGCAGAATGCAGAATGTGGTAGCCAGGAGTTTACGAAGGGGTGTGGACTAGTCTGGTCCTTTTCAGTCAAGGGAATAAAAGATTTTTTTGAAATTGGGGGAAGGGAGATTAACCGCGGAGGGCGCGGAGGGCCGCAGAGGAGGAAAGGGGCCGCGGATGAACGCGGATGACGCGGATTTCTTGGGAGAGCAGGCGGTCGGCGGAGGGAGTGTTATTCAGGAGATCAGTCTTTACTCCGAAGCGACGTTGGAAAAGGAACAGGCTGAGAGACGTCGCTCGTTTCGATCAGCACTGGCGACACGCCAGTGGCACCCTGTCCGGATGATCACATCATGACAGGGATTGGCGCTGGGACTTCCCGGTGTCGTCGTGGCGTTGATTAGCCAATGCCAGAAGGCCGTTATTATGGCAGCGATGAGCACGACGCAGCACGGCAAATTTTATCGGTACGTTGGGCCACCAGAGATTGCCAAGCGGGCCTGCGCGGAAGCGATTGGATTTCCAATTTCCTCGCCTGATGATGTTCGGATTTGGCTTGAGCAAACAGGGCAAAGACGAATCGGCGACGTGCTAATTGCGACTTTTGTTGTCGATACAAATGGCGTGTTGAGAATTGCTGATCGCCGATCCGAACACATAGCGTGCGCAGGCGGCAAACCAGTCTTGTCGGCCGGGGAAATTACCTTCTCAGTTGGCAAGGAAGTTGAAGTTGTCGAAGTTAGCAATCAATCGACCGGCTATTGTCCGGAGCCTGAATCTTGGCCGTCTGTTGCAACCGCGCTGGCTCGGTCTGGCTTAAATTGCCTGCAGAATTCTTCAAATGCATGTCTATTTCGTCGCGGCGACGGTTGCCACTCGATTACGCTCGTGAAGGACTCGTTGTTTAAATGCGGAATGTGCGGGGCGACATTGTCACCCGCATACAACGTCCAGTGAGAACGCCACTGTGCGATTCGGCCCCGACACGAGTGCCGGTGCTGGCATCGATCGTGTCGATGATGGACTTGGTTCGGATGTGAAACCCCGTTGGGGTTTGTGGTCGTGTTGGTGATTGCGGTTCTAGGGTGCGCGGCATGCGCCGCGACCCTGGGCTGTGTTGTGTGACGCCGTTCGCGTCGGGAGACGGGGAGAGGAGCGTACAAAGTACAGAGTACTGAGTGCAAAGTTCGATGGCTAAAGCCGTGGGCGGAAGCCCGGTAAACCGGGCTGAGGTAGAAATGGTATTTGGGATTTTGAGCCCGCGATAAATCGCGGGCCTAAAGGGCGAAGGGCCATTAATGGCCCTGGGGATGTGGTGGCTAGTCGAAGTGAAACGCCGTTGAGTTTTGTGGTCGTTTTCCAGTGATCCCAGGGTGCGCGGCAGGCGCCGCGACCCTGGGCTGTGTTGTGTAACGCCGTTGGCGTAGGGAGGACGGAATCGTTAGCCGACGAGGTCGAGTTGGTTGCCGCAGGCGCCGGTGGGGTCTTTGCTGATGGGGGGGAGGGGGGAGTCGGTGGTGGAGGCGGTCGCAGCGGCGGTGGTTTTTTTGCGGCGGGTGTTTTCCCAGAGGCGGCGGCCGTCGGCGTCGCGGTCGGTGGTGCTGGCGTCTTCTTCGGTTTGGCCGATGCCGGCGGCGTTTTCGGCGTGCTCGTCGGCGGTGACGGCGCGGGATTGGTCGGTGGTTTCGGTATCGACGCGCTGGGTGTCGGCGGCGCGCTGGGCGCCGGCGGTGGTGGCGAGGCCGCCGAGGATGCCGAGGGAGGCGATGCTCATGAGAACACTCCAATACCAATCATGTCTTTTACATCAAATGACCAATGACCAAGCACCAAGGACCAAACAAATTCGAAATCCGAAGTTCGAAGCACGAAGCACGAAGCAAATTCGAATGAATCAAATTCGAAAGCTGCCGCTGGGCGCGTTTGAAACATTCGTATTTCTTTCATTGGTGCTTGTCTCGGATTTCGTGCTTCGTGCTTTGCGTTTACGTCGGAGGCTCGGCGGGAGCCTCGCCCTCCCAAGTGGGTCGCCCTCCAAAAGCCTACTTCCCCGTTGTGGGTCGCAGGCGGTTCAGCATGCCGCGAGGGGACAGTACAGATGGAGTTTTCGTTTCAACCGGCTGATCGCGGGCGAGCTCGGGGAAGAGTTGGGCGAGTTGGGCGTCGAGGCGGGGGAAGGCGTGGCGGTGGATTTCGGGCTGGTCGAGGGGGCCGGTGACTTCGATGAGCATGAATTCCTGGCCGGTTTGGCCGAGGAGCGGGCGGAAGATGGCGAGCTGGCGTTCTTCGCGGCCGACGAGCGGATAGAACTTGAGATCGAGCTGCCGCTGGTTGTTGACGCGGCCTTTGCCTTTGAGGCTGATCGCGTCGCCGCTGAAGTCGATGCGGTCGAGTTCCAGCTCGTCGCCTTCGATGCGGAAGTCGATGTTGCTGTTGGTGAAGGCGGTGCTGTTGGGCCGCTGGACGCTGAGCAGCTTGAGCAGCGTGATCATCGAGGGCAGCTCGTAGAGATCGGCTTCGCGGAGATTGATTTTGCCGTCGCCGTGCCAGGTGTGGACGGCTTGCGGGCTGCCGGCGATGTGAGCGACTCCATAGACCTTGCCGGTCGGTGGCTGCTGGTGGGGGGCGAGCTGGCGGGCGATTTCGGGGAGGTCGCCGTTGGCGAGCGTGGCTTGGAGGTCGAACGTGCCGGCGTCGGCCAGTGACACGAGGCCGTCGAGCGAGAGGAGGCCGCCGAGGGTGCGGGCGGTGACTTGGCGCGGGGCACCTTGAGCCGGGTTGCGGTCGGCGAGCGTGCCGAAGACGAGCTGGCGGCCGTCGCACCAGAAGGGGCCTTGGACATTGGTGAGCTGGAGGCCGCGGACCATGGCCGAATCGATTTGCAGCTCGCCGCGGGCGAAGACGCCTTCGATCGACTGGCGGCCGCTGAGCGCCAGGCCGCCGTGGATGTGCTCGACGGGTGTGGAAGTGGCGAGGCGGCCGTTTTCGACATCGAGATGGAAGTCCCAGTCGATTTGCGGTGGGATATTCTGTTGGGGCGGCACGGAGATGTTTAGCTTGCCGAGAAGATTAAGCGGGCCTTCGAGCGGGACGCGGCCGAGGGATTGGCCGAGATCGGCTGGGAGGGCGGCGAGCAGCTCTTGATCGGCGACGACGCGGTCGGCGGCGAGGTTGTAAAGCTCTAGGCGACAGCCGCCGGTGGGGAGCATCGTACAGCGGCCGTCGGTGGAGATGGTCGCGGGGCCATGGGTCGCGCGGATGCGAGCGAGGTCCAGGCGGCCGTTTTTGTAATGCAGGCTGCCGGTGACGCTGCTGAGGGCGTAGCGGAACCAGGCCGGCTCGAGCGAAATCGAGCGGCCTTCGTTGGGCGACTGGGCCGGGAATTTTTGGGCTGTGACGTCGAGGGACCACTGGCCGCCAGGGCCGGAGTAGCCAAGATCGACTTGGAGGTCGTCGATGTTGCCGCGAGGCTGGAGATTGGCCCAGAGCGATTGGGCCGACGGTGGAAGAGCCTGGCGGAGCTCAGCGGCGAGGGGCACGTCGCGGGCGAGAAATTGGATGGAGAGTTGGCCACTGCTGGAATGCGGAGACGATGGCGTTGGGCCGATTGCAGAACGATCCACCCTCACCCCGGCCCTCTCCCACGGGGAGAGGGGGGAGGAAGGTCCCGCCGGGCCGGCAGGACCTACAGGGTTCCAAACGCCGGTGGCGCGGATTTCGGCGCTGTCGGTGCGGCCCAGAAGATCGCGGAATTGCCATTTGCCGTCGGCCAAGAGCAGGAGGCCGGTGATGCGATCGATGGGGTAGGGGAACCGTTCGTGCTGAATCGCACAGTCTTGCAGATTGATCTCCATGCGGACGCGCGGCGGCTGGCGAGCGTCGTTGCGGTCGAGGAGCACGGCGAGGCCGGCGGCGCCGCGCGGGCGGAAACCGCGGACGATCTTTTGCGTTGGCGGATCGAGCGCGGCGAGCAGTTTTTCGTCGATGACGATGGGGCCTTCGGACAGGATTTTGACGGCGCCGGTGAATTGTGGACCGGGATTGGTGATGTCGGCTTCGCAGCGGATGAATTGACCGCCGCCGGCAAGGCGGAGTTGCGTTGTGAGGCGGTTTGGCGCGAGCACAATCGTGCCGGTGCCGTCGGTGAGCCGGTAACGAAAGCGGTCGTAGGCGAGGGACACGTCGCGGCACTGGATTTTGAGGTCGGGTCGCCACTGCTGCTTGTCACATTGCAGGCGACCGGTGATATCGACTCGGCCGCGGGGCGAGAAGCGACGCCAGAGGTCTTGGGCCGCGGGTGGCAGTAGAGCAGGAGACAGTGTTTCGAGGGACAGATCGCGAATGGCAAGCTCGACATCCAGTGGATCGCCGGGGCTGAGGCCGATGAGCGGGGCGGTTAGCTCGACCTGGCTCGCGCCGCAGCGAGCGGAGAGATTGCCGATGGAGAGGCCGCGATTGTCGAGGCGGAGAGTGGCTTCGACTTCGGTGAGCGGCTCGGGGAAGCGAGCATCGTCGATGCGGCCTTCGGAGATTTTGCCGTTCACGACGAATTGGACGGGCGGGAGCGCGGCGTCGGTGAATTCGTGGGCGGCGCGGCTGGCGTGAAAGCCGAAATAGGTGCGGCCGCGGATGCTGGAGAGCGAGGCAACGGCGGTGGCCAGCTCGCGGGGGAGGGCGGCTGTCATTCGCGGGCTGAATTCGAGACCCTCGACGGAGCCACGCAGCTCCCAGCGGCTGGTGAGCGGGTCGAGGAGGCCATCGATTTCGACGCGCTCGACGTGGTCGCCGGTGAGTGTGCCGTGAATGCGGAGCTGCGAGGCGTCTGAATTTGGTTGCGACTCGGGTGTCACAGCGAGTTGAATATCGCGGAGCATCAGGCCGCTGGCGTGCTGGGAAGTTGGGTCGATGAGCTCGAGCGAAGCGTCGGCAATGGTCGCCAAGGGCGCGCAGCCGGATTGGCAGGGGGGCAAGGGCAGCAAGTGGCCGAGGTTCCAGCGGCCGCTGGGTTTGCGTTCGGCGCGGAGCTTGAGGCCGCGGACTTCAACGAGAGTCACTTGGGGCGGCTTTTGGAGGAATTCGGGGAGGCGGGTGTCGCAGCGGGCAAAAATTTCGTCGATTTGGACGAGCGTCGGCGCCGATGTGCCGCCGCCTTCGGCGATGCGAACGCCGCGGATTTCGAGGCCTTGGCCGGCGACGCGGCGGGCGGAGCGGACGGAGACGGTCAGGCCTTGGTAATGCTCGCGGAGTTGCGATTCAAAACGGGAGCGGATTTCTTCGTTGAGGCGGTCGAAGCAGTAGTATTTTCCAGCGAGAGCGAGGAGGCCGAAAAAGATCGCGAGCATCACCAGCCGCTTTAGCTCGGCGCAGAGCCTGGTCCCGAAGCAGGGCGGGCGGGCGGCGGTGGTGGGGGAGGAATCCATTCCGGTGCAGGGTGGGCTGTGCCCACCCGGGTTTTATTAGGTCGTGGATATTGGGGCGGAGCTGGCGGTGTGGTGGGCAGAGCCCACCCTACGAGGAAGCAGGTCAATCAGCATGCCGGCGGCGAGGATGATGAGTGGGAGCATGGCGGGTTGGCGGTAGCGGATGGAGCTGACGAAGATGACGTGGAGGCAGGTTAGATAGATGGCGGGGAGCCAGCAGAGGACGTAGGGCCAGCCGCGGCGGGAGAAGCGCCAGACGCCGAAGATGGCGAGGACGATGAGGGGCGTGTACGTGAGCAGGAGCGCGAGGCGGAGGGAGCGACTTTGGAATTCGTTGGCGTTGGGGACGGGGCTCCACATGCGCAGGAATTTTGTGCCGGCGAGATCGAGTACGCGGCGCGGGTTGGCGCGGGCGAAGTCGATGGCGGCTTGCTTGAGGCGGTTGTCGAGGCGATCTTCGAAGAGGCCGGGCGGCGGGTCGGTCGATTGGGCATCGGCGGCACGCTGCTCGGCGACGAAGTGGCCGACGAAGCTCATTTCGCTGGCACCGGTGGCGGTGGGACTGATTCCGTCGTAGAGGCTGGCACCGACTTGGAGTGTGGTGGGGATGAAACGGCCGGCGACGGAGTAGTTGCGAAGCCACCAGGGAACCACTGCGACGAAAAGGCCGATGAAGACGAGGCTGGTTGTTTTGAGGAGTTTTGGGAATTGCGATCGATTGACGAAGAGCAGCAGTGCGCCGGCAATGAGCGCGAAGGGGACGAAGAGGAGCCAGCTTGGCCGCATGAGGGTCGCGAGGCCGGCGGAGATGCCGGCGGAGAAAGACCAAAACAATTGTCGGTTGCCGCTGGCTTGCCAGGCGAGGGTCCAGCAGAGCAGATTCAGCATCATGCAGGGCGCGAAGCCGGCTTCGCTGAGGACGAAGACGCCGAGGGCGATGGATTCGGGATAGATGGCGGCGATGGCGGCGGCGAGGAGGGCGGCGCGGTCGTCGAACAACGCGCGCGCGAGGAGGCCGGTGAGGCCGACGGCAACAGTGCTGAGAACGGCGCTGAGGGCGCGGGCCCAGAGGACGGGCGGGTCGTCGGCGAACCAGAAGAGTGGCGCGAGGAGGGCGGGATAGCCGGGAGTGCGAAAGATTTGGAGATGGTCGGGGCCATACTCGTACGGCTGGCGATGTGCGATGGCTCGGCCGAGCTGCCAATAGCTTTCGCTGTCGCCGAAGGCGAATTTTTGACCGGCTGGGAGGCGCTGTTGCCACCAGACTCCGGCGGCAAGGCGCACGAGGAGCGCGGCGGCGAGAATTGCCGTGAGCGTCCAGCCGAAATGGGGTTTGGAACGCAACATCGTTAAGCGTTTGCGCCGTTCGCAAATTCGTCAGAGCACTGGCAAGATGCCAGTGCCACCCAATGAGCGCGCAAAATGGCGTCGGATGGTACGAGCAGGGAATGAGGAACGTCAAGATAAGCGGTTGCTAGCGGTCGGACAGACGGAACGCCACGGAGGGCGTTCCCTACAGCGTTTCGCGAGCGAATCTTCATTTACATTGCTAGCAGGTCCTATTATATTCCCACTACTTTGTAGCTCCCCTTAGTTCTCCTCCTCTCCCGGAGTAATCTCGCAATGAAGTCGTCGTCAGCCGCGGATGCAGCGGCACCGAATGCAATGTGGTTGTTGTGGGCCGGGTTCATGGCGATTTTGGCGGCCGGCGTGGGGTTTGCGATTCGCGGCGGGATTTTGGACAACTGGGGGGCGCAGTTTGGGTTCAACGCGTCGCAGCTTGGCGACATTAACGGCTCGGGGTTCACGGGCTTCTGCTTTGGCATCATCATCGGCGGAATGGTGGCCGACAAAATCGGCTATGGGAAGCTCGTGTTTACGGCGTTTGCGCTGCATGTGCTGTCGGCGGTGGTGACGTTCGCGGCGGGGAGCGGCGGCAGCACTTCGTCGAATGAGTCGGCGTATTTCTTTTTGTACTGGGGAACGTTCATCTTCGCGGTCGCGAATGGGACGCTGGAGGCCGTGGCGAATCCGCTGGTTGCGACATTATTCCCGCGGAATCGGACGCATTATCTCAATATCCTGCATGCGAGTTGGCCGGCGGGATTGGTGCTGGGTGGGGCGGCGGGATGGATTTTGGACGATCAGTTCAATGTCGATTGGAAGATTCAGCTGGGGTTGTTTTTGGTTCCCACGCTGCTGTATGGGGCGTTGTTCTTTGGACAGAAGATGCCGAAATCAGAGGCGTCGGAGCGGGGACTGACGCTGGGGGAGATGTTTCATGATGTTGGGTTGATGGGCGGCGCGGTGGCGTGCTTTTTGGTGGCCTTGTTCTTTGGCAGCGTACTGCGTCCGATTCCTGCCATTGGTCAGAACGGCACTTATATTGGTTATGGCATTGGATTGTTGCTTTGGCTGGGTGTGGGTGGCCTGACGAAGTTTTCTTTGGGATCGGTATTGCTCACGATCTTGTTCGCTACGCACGCGCTGGTAGGAGCCGTGGAACTTGGTACGGACGGCTGGATTCAGAACATCACGGGCAACATCCTAACGTCGGGCGAGGGCAAGATTCTGTTCGTCTATACGTCGCTTTTGATGTTTTTGCTGCGGTTCTGTGCGGACTTTATCGAGAAGAAAATCGGTCTGTCGCCGGTGGGCATTCTCGTCGTGTGCGCGACGCTGGCATGCATTGGTTTAAATTTAACGAGTTATGTGACGACGTTTGCGTTCGCGCTGGTTGCCTTGACCGTTTACGGCATTGGCAAGACGTTTTTCTGGCCGACGATGCTGGCGGTGGCGTCGGATCGGTTTCCGCGGACGGGGGCGATTGCCATTTCGATCATGGGTGGCATTGGGATGATGAGTGCGGGGCTCGTGGGGTCGCCGGGGTTGGGCTATTTCAAAGATCGGTATGCGGGTGAGGAGCTGAAGAAGGCCGACGCGGCGATGTATGAGAGCTATAAGGGGGACAAGCCGTCGGACTTTTTGTTTTTCCCAGAAGCGGTTGGCTTGGACGGTAAAAAACTGGGCGAAGTTCAGGCCGCGGTTCGCAGCGGTACCGCATCGGACGAGCAAAAGAAGGTCCAAGAGGCCAACATCACGGGCGACCGCCGGACTCTGCGGGCGGATTCGTTTATTCCGGCCACGATGGCCGTCATCTACCTCGGCCTGCTGCTCTACTTCAAGTCGATTGGCGGCTATAAGCCGGTTCATATCGATGGGCCGCCGCACGATGCGGGCTCGGGGATGGGACTTGCGGCACCGATTGAATAAGGCAGGAGATCACGGGATTCAGTTTCGTGTTAGACGCAGCGATTCTGCAGTGCTGTGCAGGCGGACGAAGCCGGGCAGGATTTCGACGCGGTGGTAGTCGTTGTTGCTGAGGGCATTCTGACAAATGGCGACCAGCCGTTCCCATTTCTCGAACGACATGTCTTGCAGGGGCCAGCTTTGATCTTGCCAGATGAGCAGGAGGGTTTGGCGGATGAGGGCGGGGTGAAGGTGGGCGAGGCGTTTGAGGTCGAACTCGACGCCGCCGGGGATGAGGCGGACGGCGCTGCCGAGGACGGCTTGGGCTTGCTCGTTGAGGAAATCGTCGGCTTGGGCGGCGGCTTGGGAGAGGCGGAGGAGAGAGTCGCGGACGCGGGGGTTGTAATCACCCTCTAGTTGCGGCAATAGGTCGTGACGAATGCGGTTGCGGGTGAAGTTGAGGAGCTGGTTGGTTTCGTCGTTGCGGAATGATTGATTCAGCGAGGTGAGATAGGAGAGGATGTCGCTGCGTTTGAAGTCGAGGAGAGGGCGGATGATGGTGGTGGCTTCCGTCAGTGGGCGCGTGCGAGGGATGCCGGCGAGGCCGGAGAGGCCGGCGCCGCGGAGGATGTTGAAGAGGATGGTTTCGACCTGATCGTCGGCGGTGTGGGCGGTGGCAATGTAGCGAGCGCCGAATTGGCCGGCGGCTTGCGCGAGAAAGTCGTAGCGGGCCTGGCGGGCGGCGGCTTCGAGGCCGTCGGTGGAGTTGGTGGTTAGATCGGTGGTGGCGTGGCCGATGGCGGATTCCAGGCCGAGTTGTTCGGCGAGTGAGCGGACGAAGACTTCGTCGGCGTCGGAGGCGGAGCCGCGAAGGCGGTGGTTGAAGTGGGCAACGATGAGACGGCCTTCGCCGGGGGCAGTGTGGAAAAGGGCGTGTAAGCCGCGGAGGAGGGCGACGCTGTCGGCACCGCCGGAGACGGCGACGAGAACGGAGAGGTCGCGCCAGCGGTCGAGGGGCCAGGCGGATTGGAGGCGGACTTCGAAGGCGGTGGGCGTTTCGTTGAGCTGGCCCAGTGGAAGACCCTCACCCTAATCCTCTCGCAAGGTGAGAGGGAATGATCGTGCGGCATTGTGTCCCGAAACCAAGCGCCGACTAACCGGGAGGCTTACGCCTCCCGCTCGCCTGTTACAGTGGGTTTTTGCGGTCTTGCCAGGCGAAGTTGGCTTTTTTCGCGACGAGCGTCTTTTCGGCGAAGGCGCCGATTTTTTCTTTCACGTCGAAGCTGTTGCTGAGCAGCTTGACACCGGCGAGCTTTGTGTCGGGCTTGATCACAAAGATGTCCTTGCTGTCGGATTTCGAGTGGAGCGTTTCGAGTTGCTTGTGGAGCTTATCGACTTCGCTATTGGACTTGGAATCTTCGGCCCCGACGACGAGCAGCATGGCAATATTCGTTGAGACGCCGGGAACGGTCATTGCTTCACGGAAAGCAACGCCTTTGAACGCGGCAAGCGGCGAAAGGAGCACGAGCGCTTTCACGTCTTTGCCGAGCTTATAAGCGGGGAGATCCTGCTTGGCCCAATCCAGGCCGGCGAAGCGGACAGCGAGGATGGCGCCGAACTCCGCGCCGACGACGCACAACTGCTCGATATTGAGGTCGCCGGAGTTGTTTTTTTCGAGCAAGTATTTTTTCGAGGCTTCGATGTCATAGACCATCGATTCGAGCTGCGGCTTCGTCATCTTGTCGGGGTCCAGCGACTTCGAACTGCCGTCTCCGAGCTTTTGCGATTTGCTCTGGCCGTGACCGCGGAGATCGGGGGCAATCGCGGCGTGACCCAGCGTCTGCAAATAGACGGCCAAGGCGTGCATGTCGCCGCGCTGGCCATCGAGACCGTGGACCAGGATAAACGGCACGGCTTCTTTCTTCAGCGTGCCGGGGTAATACGTCGCCTTGATCGACAAGCCGTCCTTGGTGTCGAGGCCGATGTCTTCCGGTTCGGGGACTTTGGGGCCCTTCTTGGCTTGAGGCGACGCGGTTGCCTTGGCGGCGCCGGGGTTCGTCGCGGAGGGGGCGACCGGAACTTTGGGACCGGCAGGTGTTTTGGCACCGGGCGGGACGGGCGCTTTGGTGGTCGGCGGGAACGGTCCCTTTTTCGGCGGCGCGGGGACTTGGGCCTGGATTTCGGCCGTGAAAAATGCCCCGAGAATGAGAATCAAACCAACTCGACAACACGATCCAGAAAAAGGCATGGAAAGACGCTCCGCTCGCTAGAAATCCGCCCCCGGCGGCCGCCGCGATCATGCGGCTGTGCTATTAGTTATGGTAGCTAGCGGCCGGCGGAGCGTCAAATGAAAGGTAAGTGGTGAGTAGGTGAGTGGTGAGTGGTGTACTTTGGCAATGGGCAGGAAAAAATCGCGGTTTTTGGCGATTCGCGGCTCAATCAGAAGACGATTGGCTAATGCTCTTCGAGGACAATAACTTCGAATCGATCGGTGGGCCGGCGCGAGCAAGGTCGCTTGTCTCACCCTACCTGGTACGCCTCACTAATTTGCCAAAAAGCGGGCGTCGGTGCCGAAACCATTACTCAATTCGACGGGATAGAAGTCGTTGGCGATCCGCTCGGCGAGGACGCCGATGAAGATGGTGCGAAAGTTGGCTTCGTTCTCGGTGACGTGACGAGCGCCATTTTCGGGCCAGGCGATTTCTTTGGGCGCGGATTCATAAACCAACTCGCCACCTTTTTTCATGTCATAAACCTTCACGCCGATTTTCGCGCGGCCTTTGAGGAGCGTTTGGCCTTCGTGGAGGTTGAAGTTGAGGAGGTCGATGCCAACGACCATGTCGGCTTTCACGCCGCGGCCGACGTCGCGGTAGTCGGTGACGTCGTCGCCGTGGCTGTCGAGCCAGTCGGCCACTTCAGTTTGGCGGACGATTTTGATATCAGAAACATTCTTGCCCAGTGTCATCGCGACGGCCTTGGCGACTGTGTCAGCTTCGCCGCCGGGGCCGCTCAAGGAATTGGCATCGAGACAGACGACGGCGACTCGCTTGCCTTTGAGGCCATCGAATTCGACCTCGGTCATTTCCGGGCCGTGAATGAGCCAGGCGACCGTGGCGATCGGGCCGCAGCCCGTGGTGACGGACAACAAGCAGACCGCCACTGGGACTAGTCCACGGCTGATGGAACGAGAGGAAGCACGCATCGAGCAATCCCTTGCCTGAATCAGCGGCGTCATGCCGTGAAATACCTGCTTAGCGCGATTTGCGCGGGCGGCGGAGAGTAGCTGATGAAAATCAGGAGTTCAAGGGCAGTTGGCTTCAGAGGGGGGGGTAGCGGAACGCCATGTTATGCTGCGCAAAACACAGCCACCCTCCAAAGGTGAGACATTGGGCGGATTGTGGTGGGCCGGCGCTGGCTGCGCCAGCTTGTCCCACCCTACTATCCTGAGTATTACCCACATTTGTATTGCGCATCTGCACCCCGGGCGAGGAGTAGGATTTTTTCGAAGCCGCGCCAGAGAGTGATCCAGCCGGGTTCGCCATCGCATTTTCGGCCGAGGTGGCCGCCGAGGCCGGCGACGGCG
>DASXLL010000129.1:0-12117 GCA_036496265.1 Pirellulaceae bacterium
CTACGGCCGCAATGCGAAGTGATCGAGTCCAGCGGGATTCTCTCACCAAAAAACAAGCTGCCAACACGAACAAGATCGCGGAGACAGCCGTTCCGCCTACGGCCCCAAACGCCGCCCAAGATGCGGACAGAAGGATCACCGCAATCAAAATCGAACGAATCGCGCCTTGGTTCATCACGAGCTCCTGACTAGTCCTGAGCTATCGCACCTGCCCGAACTTCGGCGGGGTGGCTGTGGGCCGCGGAGCGAACCACGGCTCGCGCACCACTTCGTTTTCAACTTCGAGCCACGCCGGCGGAAGCGGATCAATCGGAATCGGCGAATGTCCTCCACAATAACATCTAGCGCTCGACCAGAACTAATCCCCAATATCCGCCCCTTCTTGCGCATCTATACATCTGTCCCGTTGCGCGCATTTGCCTCACGCCTCGCCGTGCGGACCACCGCTTCAACATTTTTTCAAAAAAACCTGCCGCCTCCAATTCATGCATATCACGCATAATATGCCCGGCTGCATATCGCCTGAATCATTTGTACAGTAACGGCTTGCGCCCAATCCGCCCCAGAAAAAAACTCAAAACGCATGCATATCGCTACGGAGATTCACCACCCAAAAGTGTAAATCCGTATACTAAACAGGTGAGCTGCATTTTCCACGCCTCCGATGCCGGCGCAGGTTGCTTCGCGGCAGCTCAGCACTGTGGAAATGCCGCCACCACAGCGGTATCATGCCGACAATGCTGTCCGTGCCTTCCTCCTCAATTCCGTTGCCGAAAGCTCCCCATGCGATTTCTCAATTCCTTATTCGTCTGTTGCGCCTGCCTGAGCATCATTGTCTCGGCCGCTCGCGCCGAAGTCGGCGTCAAAAAGACCGACAGTTCCGTTGAAGTGACGCTCGATGGTCAGCCATTCGCGACGTACATCTTCAATGCCGGCTTTAAGCCAATCATCTGGCCAATCATCGGCCCGACCGGCAAGGAGATGACGCGGGCGTGGCCCCTGCGGAAGGACGATCCGACCGAAAAGACCGACCACGTCCACCAAAAATCGTTCTGGTTCGATCACGGCAATGTGAACGGCATTGATTTCTGGGCCGAGACCGCGAAAGAACAAGGCAAGCAAGTTCAAACCGACCTCGTGAAGGCCGAAGGCGGCAAGGTCGGCACGATCGTGACCAAGAACGATTGGCTCGGTCCCGACGGCACGCGGCTGCTAAGCGACGTGCGGACCATTCGTTTCGGTGGCGACAAGGACACGCGTCATATCGATTTCGACGTCACGGTTACGGCTGTTGCCGATCAAGTCACCTTCGGCGACACGAAAGAAGGTTCATTCGGCGTTCGCGTCAACGAGGAAATGAAAGTCGAACGCAAGACCGGCGGAAAAATCATCAGCAGCGAAGGACTGGAAGACGACAAAGCCTGGGGCAAGCCGGCTCCCTGGGTCGATTACCACGGCCCCATCAAAGGCGAAACGCTCGGCATCGCGATTCTCAATCATCCCTCCAGCTTCCGCTATCCAACCCACTGGCACGTCCGCCCCTACGGCCTCTTCGCCGCCAACCCCTGGGGCCTGCACGACTTCACAGGCGGCAAAGAGCACAGTGACTATCCAATGAAGAAAGGCGACTCGTTTACTCTGCGGTATCGCGTCATCTTCCATAAGGGCGACGAGAAGCAGGGCAAGATCGCCGAAGCCTTCGCGAATTACACGAAGGAGTAAAAATGCGGCCCCATGGGTCGCAGTCCGCTCTGCTCACAAGGAATAAACTCGCCATGCCGACAACTTCCGATTGTTATTCGGCAGGCGAGCGCGCCGCGATGTCATGGTGGCAAGAACTCCGCGCTCGCTGGCTTGCCCCAGTGTTGACGCTGCTTGCGGACACTGGCATTCGGCCTGACGACCTCACACTCGTGGGTCTCATTTCCGGCTTGGCCTTTTGCCCACTCTGGCTGTGGTCCGGCCAGCCAATCTGGGCAAAAATTGCCGCAATGACTGCGCTCGCGATGCATTTGATCCTCGACGGGCTCGACGGCCCGCTTGCCCGCCACTTGAAAATCGATTCCCGGCGGGGATCGTTTACAGATACGCTCGCCGACCAAATTGTCGTTACCGCGACCACACTCGCGTTAATGTCCGCACCGGGCACGCCGCTCAACATTTGGATTGGCGGGACTTATATCTTCGTCTATGCACTCGTGGTCACATTCGCCATGGTCCGCAACTCACTTGGCGTGCCCTATTCGTGGCTCATCCGGCCGCGGATCTGGGTCTTTGGCTGGATCGCGGCTGATGCCCTGCTGGTTCCAGGTTGGTTCGACGTGATTGTCGGTGCAGTTACCGCGGTGCTCGCGCTGAAAATGCTCACTGGATTTGTTGCGATTCGACGTGCCTTGTGAAATTCATCCCTAGTCGGGAGCGGGGTCTTCTTAGCTGTTACGCCGCTGCGGCAGTTCGGGCGGGCTCGAACAGTGTTTTACGCGCCACGGGCCACCAGCTCTTTTCGTCGAGCGAGCGATAAGGTGATTCTGGCGGTAAATGCACGAGCAAATACTCATGCGCGGCTTTCAGATTGTGATACGGCAGTGTCGGAAACAAGTGATGCAACGCGTGATAGCGAATGGCGAACGGAAAGAATAACCAAGTCAGAAAATCGCGGCCCGTGTAATTGCACGAGTCGCGAATATGATGGTCTAGCTCGCACGGCTGACCATCGCCCACGAAATGATGATCGGCCAACAGGCGTAATTGGTTGAGAACGAGAACGCCCAGACCAATCGAATAAAACAGCGGCAGTCGCGTCCAGTGCGAGAAGCCGAGCGGAACGGCTGCGAGCATCATTGAGGCGCGGCCGCAGCAGAGCAGTTCGACCGTCGTAATCGCCCAGCGATCGAAGCGATTTACTTTACGAGCATAGCGATGGTTCATGGTGAGCGCGGAGGCATGCGTTAAGAACCATTCCCGTACACGCGGATGCAAAAACGTCAGGGGTGCCAGCAAGAAGCGGAAGAAAACGATTAGGGGGAACAGCGCGATGAGCACAGCATAGGCAATCAGGCTCAAAGCGCTACCGGGGTTAAAAACATTCACGATGTATTCGGGGTCTTCTTTGGTGCCATACATCCGGGCACTGTGATGATCGCGGTGGTGATGCGTAAAGAAGGGCGACGGTGCCAGCGTAAAGACGCCAACGAGCAAATTCCACGTTACCTTGAACCCCCACATTTCGTGGTGGCCCAGATGGCAGACCTCGTGGACGAGCGAGCCGAGGCGGTAGATCCAGAACACGGCCAGCGGATAAGCGGCAATTTGCGCAATGGAGCCGAGCGGTGATAGCAAGACAACGGCTCCGGCGCCGTAGGCCAGGGTCAGGCTCAGCAAAAAATCGAACCAGTATCGTGCTGGCGAAACGCGAAAGAAATCGACCTCGGACTGCTGCAGCGTGGACCGCGCATCATGAATCCAGTCCGTGCCCAATGCCATACACACTTCCTTCCTTCTTCCTTGCGATTTGAATCTTTACCAACTTAGCAGGAATCCTACCAACGCATCTTGTTTTGACGCAGACTACGCGGATTGCAATTAATGATCCGTTATTACGTCATAGCGCAAAACTCAACGCCTACTACTTAGACTTCCCACTCAAATCTGCCATCGCCGCTAGCCGATAGTACCAGTGCCAGCCGGTCCAAACTGCCTATTTTTTGCTGTTGGCAGTTTCTTTTTATCTTCCGCAATCATTAAGGAGTTTGGCTGCAAATGTCGGCCCAAAGTCCCCAAATTGACAACTTAGACGATCTTCGAAGTTACATTCACAATACGATTTGCCAACAAAATGAATTGCAAGTAGGTGCCTTTAGTATTACAGAGCGAGTTCTGGTTCGCGGCCGCCGTCCATGCGGAATTTTTTTCTGCTTGCACGGCCCGCGAAGCGTCAAGTTGACCGCGATTTGGGAAACCGATCGCAACACGGTCCTGTTTTACAGCTCCAGTGGCGAGCGGGTGGGCAGGACACAGTTGGTCCAGGCTCCAGTTCTCGCTCCATCGCTTGCCTGAAAATCCCGAACATCATTGCTAGATCATCATAAGGCTGCCCTCCCATGCTCGTACTTTCCCGCAAAGAATCAGAAAAAATTCGCTTAGGCGATTCCATTGTCGTGACAATCGTGCGCGTGTCGGGTGACAAAGTGCGCCTGGGAATTGAAGCGCCGCCGAATGTGATTGTGCTCCGCGACGAGCTCAAGGCGAATCCGACGATCAGCCTGCCGGCCGCCGAGCAACGCGAACTGAAAAAGGCGGCGTGAAAACGATACCGCTCGCTCCGGCCGGCGACTCTCTTCGTCGAAATTTGTTTGTAAAGTCGCGAGTGCGAGCGATATGATGGGACCTATCCCGCCGGATAGGTCCCACATGATGCTGCGATTACGACGAACCGCCCTGGCGCTGCCGGCGATGTTGACCGTTTTGGCGGCTATCTTGGCGTCCCCGCCGCTTCACGCGGAAGATCCTGCGGGCAGCGGCGGAAACCTCATCGCGGATCTCGGCAGCAGCGATTACTCGGTCCGCCAGCGGGCGACACTGGCGCTCCAGGCTGGCGGGGAAGAATTGCTGCCACAAATTGTGGCCGCGGTGCAAGCGGCTGACGCGGAAATTCGCAGCCGCGCGTGGAATATTTTGCTGGCGCACGCTCTGTCGCCACGCGGGGACGTGCGCGAAGCTGCTCGTGACGCGATTCGCCGGCTGAGTGACCGATCATCCGGCGAAACTAACGGTCCGCTGATGGGGGGCTTAAGCCGCGTCCGCGAAGCAATGTCCGGGCAGGCGACGGCGGATCTGACGCGGTTGGGCGCGACGGTGATGTCGGTTCAAGGCGGATCACCGTTCACTTTCAACGTCCAGATCGGTCAAGGATGGCGCGGCGGCGATGAGCGGTTGGCGTTGCTTACCGATTTGGGAAGTGTGCCCTGGCTATCACTGGAAAGTTCTCGCGTGACAGATGCGGCCCTCGACCATTTGTCCAAGTTGGCGGGTCCTGCTTCTGGGATTACTAAACTGTATCTCGGCTCCAGCGGAATTACCGGCGCTACGCTCGAAAAACTAGCCCCGCTCAAGCGACTGCAATATCTGTCTCTCAAACAACTGCCGATTGACGACGAAAAAATCGCCCGGCTGCCGGAATTTCCGGATTTGCAGTATTTGGGGCTCGATGGGACGAAAATCGGCGATGAAGGGCTGGCGCATTTGGGACGTTTTCCGCGGCTGCAGGTTATCTGGCTCGACAACACAGCCATCACCGACGCCGGGTTGGCTCATCTCAAGAAGCTGCCGAACTTGGATACGCTCTACATGCCCGGGACGAATACCGGCGGGCTGGGACTGGCCAATTTACGTTATGTTTCAAAGTTGAAGTCGATTTCGCTGAAGGGCGTGAAGTTTTCGACCGATGGCCTAAAGTCGTTGTCTCAGGTCGAGCATTTGGAATCGTTAGGGCTGGATATGACCAATGTATCTGATAACCAACTCGCCGATTTGGAGGGGCTGAAGCAGCTCCGCATCCTTTGGCTATCGGGAACGAATGTCGGCGACGATGGGATGGAGCACCTCAAGGCATTGCCGTCGCTGCAGATCGTGCATTTGAACAATACATTGGTGACGCGCGAGGGCGTTGCGGCACTGGAGCGGGCGTTACCGCGATGTCAGATCACGATTGATTTTTCGAATCGACGGGACTCCGCAGGTCACGGTAATCAGCCGACCCCGACCCAACCACGATTAGCCCAGCCGCGATTTCCGCCACGGCCGCCGGCGCCTTAGACAGCAATGGATTTGCAAAGCGAGTTGGCCCGGTTCGGCCCGGCGGCGGACTTTCGGCCGGTTTCAGTTGTTGATGCCCAGGCCTATTGCCGGCGACTCGCGGAAAGTCATTACGAGAACTTTACCGTCGTCAGCCGATTGTTTCCGCGGCGGCTGTATCAGCATCTTTGTAATGTCTATGCGTATTGCCGGTGGGCGGATGATTTGGCTGATGAAAGCACTCGCGAGCAGGCGATTGAGCTTCTCGATTGGTGGCAACGTGAACTGGATGCGGTCTATGCCGGCGAATCGCGGCACCCGGTTTTTGTCGCGCTTCGCGAAACGATCCAGCAGTTCATGCTGCCGCGCGAACCGCTCGCGGATTTGTTGACCGCCTTCCGTCGCGATCAAGCTCAACAGCGATACGAGACGCTGGACGAATTGCTAAGCTACTGCGACAAATCGGCTAATCCAGTCGGGCGGATCGTGCTGTTTCTCGGCAACAGCGCTAGCGACGAGAATATTCAGCTTTCGGATTCGATATGCACGGGTTTACAGCTGGCAAACTTCTGGCAGGACGTGAAACGCGACTATGACAATGGCAGGATTTACATTCCGCGGGAGTTCTGCCAGGTTCGCGGCTGGAATGAAGCCCAGTTTGCCGCGGGACAATGCGACGATGCATTCCGAGAACTGCTAGCGCCGCTAGTGGCTACCGCTGAGCGGCAGATCGAGGCGGGCAGCGAGCTGATTCGTCGAGTCAATCGTGACCTACGGCTGCCGATTCGGGTGTTTGCCGCTGGCGGACGGGCCGTCCTCGCCGCAATTCGCAAGAATCGTTACGATGTCTGGTCACATCGGCCGACCGTCGGACGACTTTTGAAGCTGCGAATCTTGGCCTCGGCCGTTGTGCAATCTGCCTGGTGGCAATAATTCTGGTGGCAGGCATGATGCCCGAACTCGAAGCCGGTTTTCTCGCCTGCCGCGGCGTCGCGCGGCGTTCGGCATCGAACTTTGCCTGCATCAATTGGCTGTTGCCGGTGCAGCAGCGGCGCGGGACCCAGGCCCTCTACGCATTTGCCCGGCGGTGCGACGACATCGCCGATAGTGATGAGCCGCTCGATATTCGTCGCCAGCGCCTGGCCGCATGGCGGCAGCAGCTCCGCGATGCTCTAGCCGGGAAGGCCATCGATCCGGTGCTGGTGGCGGTCGCGGACACGGTTTCGCGGTTCGTGGTGCCGCAGCATTTGCTCTGGCGGATCATCGACGGCGTCGAGATGGATCTGAATCACAAGGGCTTCGCGACCTACTCGGAGTTGCGGCGATATTGCGAGCATGTGGCCTCGGCCGTGGGATTGGCTTGCCTGGCAATTTGGGGCTGCCGCAACGATGAGGCGATATTGCCCGCGGCTGATTGCGGCGTGGCCTTTCAGCTTACGAATATTCTCCGCGACCTCCAAGAAGACGGGCGACAAGGACGGGTTTACATTCCGCGCGATGAGCTAGCGCGATTCGGGACTGCGCCGGTGGACTGGCTGGGCGGAGTTGGCACGGAAGCATTGCGGAAGCTATTGGATTTTCAATGCGCACGGGCAGCGGCGCTATTTGATGCCGGTCTGCGCACGCAGCGCTATCTCGATCTGGGGCCCAAGCGCGTGTTTCACATCATGTGGACAACGTACCGGGCGATTCTTACCCAGATCGAGCGCGATCCTCTGGTGGTATTGCGGAAGCGAGTTTGCTTATCGCGTTTGCAGAAGCTGACCATCGCCGGCCGCGCGTTTCTTATCCGCTCGTGAACGTACGCATTATGTCACGTATCGCGATCGTCGGCGGCGGATTGGCCGGAATGGCGTGCGCGGCGGCGCTAGCGGGGCGGGGATTGCAGATCGAGCTGTTTGAGGCCCGCAAAAAGCTGGGCGGCCGAGCGGGTTCGTATCTCGATCGGCCGACGGGCGAGGCAATCGATCATTGTCAGCACGTCGCGATGGGCTGCTGCACGAATTACATCGACTTTTGCCATCGCACGGGAATTGGCGATTTGTTTATGCGGCAACGGACGCTGCATTTTTTCGGCCCTGACGGTCAACGTAGCGATTTTTCGCCATCACGTTGGCTACCGGCGCCGCTGCACTTGATGCGGCCGCTCCTGTCGCTACGTTACTTGTCCCTGATGGAAAGGGTATCGATCTCTAAGTGCATGTTGGCGCTGATCGGAAGTCCAAAAAGGGACAGCGCGGGTTCCCCGACTGTGCTGGACTGGCTCAAAGGCCACGGGCAGTCGGAACGAGTAATCGACCGATTTTGGAAGGTCATTCTCGTGAGCGCGCTGGCCGAGTCGCTCGAACGGGCGTCACTCGCGGCGGCCAGGAAAGTCTTTGTCGATGGATTTCTGGCTAATCGTAATGCGGCCGATGTGCTCGTGCCGACGGTCTCGCTGGATGAGCTTTATCAGGAGCGGGTTCGACGGCGGCTGCTTGAAAACGGGGTGCAGATTCAGTTCGAGACGCCAATCGAGGCGGTCGCGACCGACGAGAATCGCATGACCGGATTGCAGACGCCGGGTGGAAACGTGCGGCCGTTCGACGTTGTTGTGTTAGCAGTTCCCTGGACGCGGATTTCCAAGCTGCTTGCCGAACCGATCATTAAGCGAGTCGATCCAGACGGAAACTTTTCGCAGATCAACGGATCGCCGATTAGCAGCGTTCATCTGTGGTTCGATCGGCCAATTATGGAACTGCCCAATGCAATTTTTGTCGAGCGACTGTCGCAGTGGATTTTTTCTCGAACGTTGAACAACAATGGTGGCAAGTATTATTACCAGGTCGTCATTTCTGCGTCGCATGATCTGGCCGGCCGCGATAAGGAATCGGTGATCCGCGATGTTCGCGCTGATATTTCGGCCGTTTTTCCCAAATCAACAAATGCGCAGCTCGTACGCTCGAAAGTTATCGTCGAAGATCAAGCAGTGTTTTCGGTGCGGCCCGGACTTGATGCGATCCGTTCGCCGCAGCAAACGGCAATACCAAATCTCATGCTGGCCGGAGATTGGACCCGCACCGGCTGGCCAGCCACGATGGAAGGCGCTGTGCGCAGCGGGTACCTTGCAGCGGAAGCGGTGCTGAAAGAAGCCGGAAAACCAGAACCGATTGTCGTGCCTGACTTGCCGAGAAATTGGATCACACGGTGGCTTTAGCGTTTCGACCTTAGACTTTAGACTGACCTTACCGTGTCAGTCTAAAATCTAAGAACTAAAGCTTAAGAACTTTCGTCGATGCGCGTCCTCGTATCTGCCGAGCAGATTCAATCGTCGATCGACCGCCTGGCGGTTGAAATTCGCGAGCGCGAAGGCTCCCGGCCGCTGACCGTGATCGCGGTCTTGACCGGCAGTATCATTTTTCTGGCGGACCTCATTCGGAAGCTCGACATGCCGCTGCGCGTGGGCGTCCTGCAGGCCCGTAGTTATTTGGGCACGGAGCGCGGCTCGCCGACGATCAATTCTGAGATGCTGCCAGAAGTTGCCGGCCGCGACGTGCTCGTGATCGACGACATTTTTGATACCGGCCATACGCTCGTCGAAGTTCTCGCCATGCTGAAAGATCTTGGCCCGAAATCGATTAGCACGGCGGTGCTGGTGCTCAAGCAGGGCAAGCAACAGGTCGCGATGCGGCCGGACTACGTCGGCTTTGAAATTCCGGACGTATTCGTCGTCGGCTACGGGCTGGATTACAACGACGCGTACCGCAATTTGCCGTTTCTGGCGGCGCTCGAGCCGGAAGACATCGAGCCGTCACGAAACTCGTGACGCACAAGTCCATGGCCGCACTCCGTCTGGCGATCGTCACGCCACGATTCTGGCCGCTCGTCGGCGACCGGCCGACGCATTTGTTGCGACTGGCAGAATCGCTGACGGCAATCGGTCATCAGCCTGTGGTTGTGACGCCCCAGTGGAAGCGGACGTGGCCCCGGGAAATGACGATCGGGCCGGTACCGCTCATTCGGTTGCGAGGCAGCGGCCGCAGCGGCTGGAGCACGCTGCGGTGGATGTATTCGCTGGGAACATGGCTGCGTGATCAAACGCTGGACGGCGTGATCGTGGATGGGCTGCGGCATGAGGCGTATACGGCGCTTGCTGCAGCGCGCCGCCGGCAATCTGCCATTGCATTGATAGCGGGTGATGATGATTTGGCCTGGCACAAATCGGCGACGCTCGGATCGCGCATTGCGGCCCGTTGTCACGAGGCTCCGGCGGTCATTGCGCCGAGCGTGCTGATGTTTGCGGCGCTTTCGGCCGCTGGGTTTGCCGCCGATCGCATACATGTTGTGCCGCGCACGTGCCTTTCCATGCCGCTGCCCAATCCGGCGATGCGCGATGCGGCTCGCGCGGCGCTGGCTGCCGTCAATGCCGACCTGGTTTTAACGGCCAAGGCGACGGTCGCGTTAGCCGTGGGACGGCTCGACGCGGAGCATCGCTTCTCCGATCTCATCCGGGCCTGGCGAATCGTTACCGCGCGGCAGCCGGAGGCCCGGCTATGGATTGTCGGCGACGGGCCGGAACGGGAACAGCTTTATCGGCAGATTGGCGATCTGGATCAACGTTTTCGCGTCGTGATTCCAGGTACATTTGATTGGCTGGAAGAATTGATCCAGGCCAGCGACATGCTGCTAGTGCCATCGCCGCATTCCGTGCCGCCGATGGCGCTGCTGGATGCCCAAGCAGCGGGCCTGCCCGTGGTCGCAGTGCAATCGCCAATGGCCGCCGGATTGGTCAAGAACGGCGAAACGGGATTTGCCTATCCGCTGGGCGATGTCAAAGCCTTGGCTGCCGCTGTCCTGGAACTGATCGAGCGGCCGGCAATCGGCATCCAAGTTGGCGCGGCGGCTCGCGCTCTGGCGGCAATGCAGCCCACGCCAGCGGATGAAGCGCGAGCCTACATCGAAATCATGAGCCGATTAGCGGATAGACGCTAAGAATTCACCTGGGCAATTCGTCGCGACTAGTTCAAACTAAGACGACTGAGTTCTTATCTCCTTGCGAAAACATTACCTTGATTCGCCTGCTGTTGATCATTCCGACGCTGGTGCGCGGTGGCGCCGAAAAACAGCTCATGCTGCTGGCCACTCGGCTGCCGCGCGATGAGTTTGATGTGCATGTGGCGGTACTCACTCATACTGGCCCGTTGGAAGCAACGCTCCGCGAAGCCGGCATTGAGGTGACCATCATCGGGAAGCGGTGGAAGTTTGATCCGCTCTGTTATTCGCGGCTGCGGCGGCACATTCAGTCGCTGAAGCCAGATATCGTCCACACCTGGCTGTTTGCGGCCAATGCTTATGGCCGACAAGCGGCATTCGGCGCCGGCGTCAAACACGTCATTGCTGGCGAGCGATGCGTTGATCCGTGGAAAGCGAGTTGGCAGCTTGCAATTGATCGGGCGCTGGCCCCGCGAACGGAGCGAATTGTTACCAATTCGAGCGGCGTGAAGGATTTTTATGTCAGCCGCGGCTTGCCGGCGGAAAAATTCGTGATCATTCCGAATGCCATTGACGCCGCGTCTGACGTTACTCCAACCATGAGTCGCGAATCGCTGCTGGCTGGGCTAACGCTGCCACTCGACGCCCGCCTGGTCGGCGCAGTTGGACGCCTCTGGCCCCAAAAGCGATTGAAAGATCTGATTTGGGCCGCGGAACTTTTGAAATCGACTCGCGACGGAGCGCATTTGTTGATCATTGGCGATGGCCCGCAGCGATCGCGACTGGAGCGCTATCGCGATCAAAACGATCTCCAGGATTGCGTCCATTTTCTCGGCGAGTGCGACGACGTGCCCCGGCTAATCCCGCATTTTGATGTGCTCTGGCTGGCCAGCGAGTATGAAGGGCAATCAAACGCGATCATGGAAGCGATGGCAGCAAGCGTGCCAGTGATCGCGACCGATATTCCGGGGAATCGCGATCTCGTCGTCAACGATGTAACCGGCTGTCTAGTTCCCGTCGGCGATCGCTTCGAGTTCACTCGCCGAACAGATTGGCTGTTGAACGACGAATCGCTGCGGAGGCGGTTTGGGACAGCGGGCCGCGAGCGGATCATGCGGGAATTCACCATCGAGAAGATGGTCGAGCGACACGCGGAGCTTTATCGGCAATTGGCGTCCGACTTGTGCCTGTCGCACTGACAAATCGTGTTCGCGGTGAGTTTTCCAATCGGTTCAAGCGGAACAACCGCCTCGGTACCGTGAAACGCGCTCTAAATCGCCATCATCCATCAATACCCCGACTTGGATGCAGCGCAAAGCGCCGCACCCAAGTCGTGAGGTATCACTCCGGCCA
>DASXLL010000130.1:0-2401 GCA_036496265.1 Pirellulaceae bacterium
AGGATCGGATGAATCGTAGATCGCTGCTCGGTTCTATCCTGCTTGCCGTCGCGGCGCGACCACTCACGTGGTCACTTTGGATCAGTGCCGCACGGGCGAGCGATAGGAACTGGCGGCATGGTGTGTCGTCGTTCGGAGATCTGAAATATTCGGTTGGGTTCAGGCATTTCGAATACGTCAACGCCGATGCGCCGAAGGGCGGTACGGCACGGCAGGCCGCATATGGCACCTTTAATAACTTCAACACGGTGATCGCCGGCGTTAAGGGCTCGCTTGCCGGCGGCATCGATCTTGTCTACGAGACGCTTCTGGTATCGTCGCTCGACGAAATATCGACCGCATATGGTTTGCTTGCTGAAGCGGTAGGCTTTCCAGGTGATTTTTCCTCGGCCACCTATCGTCTAAGGGAGCAAGCAAAATGGCATGATGGCACGCCAGTCACGCCGGATGATGTGATTTTTTCGTTCGAGGCATTCAAAAAATATAGCCCGGAGCTCTCGGCCAATTATCGCCATGTCACCAAAGCGGAAAAGACCGGCGACCATGACGTTACATTCACCGCGGACGCGCCCGGCAATCGCGAATTGCCGCGAATCGTCGGCGAGCTCAAAGTTCTGCCCAAGAAATGGTGGGAGGGTACCGACAAGGACGGCAAGAAGCGCAATATCGGCGAAACAACCCTTGAGCCGCCGCTGGGCAGTGGACCCTATCGCATCAAGGATTTTTCGGCCGGGCGGCATATCGTCTACGAGCGCGTCAAAGATCATTGGAGCAGTAGCCTTAACGTAAATGTCGGCCTGAATAATTTCGACGAGCTGCACTACGAATATTTTCGCGATACGACCGCCGCACTCCAAGCATTCAAGGCGGACATCGTCGATTGGCGTACTGAGAATAGCGCCAAAGATTGGGCCACCGCCTACGATTTCCCGGCGGTCAGCGACAAACGGATCTTGCTCGAAGAGTTTGCCATTCGCAATGTCGGCGTGATGCAGGCCTTCGCCTTCAATATCAGGCGCGAAAAATTCCAGGATTCCCTCGTGCGGCTGGCCTTCAATTATGCGTTTAACTTTGAGGAAATGAACAGACAAATTTTCTTCGACCAGTACAAACGCATCGCCAGCTATTTTGCGGGCACCGAGCTCGCGGCCACTGGCCTGCCAGCGGGCCGGGAGCTCGAATTGCTTGAAGCCGTTCGCGACAAGATTCCTCCTGAAGTTTTCACCAAGCCCTATACGAATCCGGTCAACGGAAATCCTGAGGCGGTGCGCAACAATTTGCGCGAGGCTATGCGGCTCCTCAAACAGGCCGGTTACGAGGTGCGCGACCAGCAATTGGTGAACGTCAAGACCGGCGAGCCCTATGGCATTGAATTTCTCTCTGAAGGCCCGGCCTTCGAGCGCGTTTTCCTGTTCTATAAGCCGTCGTTGGATCGCCTCGGCATCGCGACCACCGTGCGGACGGTCGACGAGGTGCAATACGAGAACCGGGTGCGCAGCTGGGACTTCGACATCATCACGGCCGCTTGGTCAGAAACACTTGCACCCGGAAACGAACTACGTGGCTATTGGGGTTCGCGGGCCGCCGAAGAACCCGGCTCACCCAACCGGGTTGGCGTCAAAAACCCAGCGGTCGACGCCATGATCGATCAGATTGTCTTTGCCAAGAATCGCGCCGATCTTGAGGCGGCTACGAGAGCACTCGACCGCATCCTGTTGTGGAACCACTACGTCGTTCCGCAATGGTACTATAACAAAGTGCGCACCGCACGATGGGATCGCTTCGGCCATCCCGATCTGATGCCGAAATACGGCACGGCAGCTTTTCCCACTGTCTGGTGGTGGGACGTCCAAAAAGCCGCAAAAGCAGGCTAGTCTGTATCAGTCGAGCCGCCGGCTTGAGCGCGAGGCTGGACTTGCCGCAAGGAGAATGGCGGCGCCATTCGTAAGGCATGCGCCCGGTTCGTCGTGCTTTGTTGGCGTCTAGCGCTGTTTTCGCGCGTTCCCCTTATGGTACAAATCCGCCGTCCTCCCATCGCCGACCCATGTCTGAGTTTGAGGGAAGAACGGACTGACCATGAATGAGCGGACATGCGGACGTGCCGCAAATTTGACCCTTCGCTTCCGTTTTACTGTGTGACCTAGGTAACAGCCCTAATCCGAAAATCGCATAGTCTTGTCTACGCCGGAGTGGCCCTCGGCAGGGGCAAAGTTCATGGAGCGGCGGGAATTCATCAGAGGTCTTTGTAGCGGTATTGCAGCGTGGCCGCTTGCCGCCTACGGGCAGCAGGGAGGCGAACCGCGGCGTGTCGGAGTCGTTGGCGCGGATGCAACGGTCTGGAGACCGTGGATGGCTGCCTTCATCGCCCGCCTGCGGGATCTGGGCTGGATTGTGGGAGAGA
>DASXLL010000131.1:0-14359 GCA_036496265.1 Pirellulaceae bacterium
CAAAGCGCTGAAAACCGGCTGCCATGTGGAGCAACGCTACTACGAAACGGCCGAGCGGCTGGAGCGCGTTACCGGGCTCTTGTCGGTGCTGGCCGTCCGCTTGCTCCAACTGAAGACGGCCGCCCTGGAAACGCCGGACCACCCCGCCGTCGAAGTGGCCCCAGCTCAGTGGGTTGAACTGATCCAAATTGTGCGGAAGAAACCCGTGAACCCCAAGCTGACCATCCGCCAATTCCTCCGCGCCGTCGCCGGCCTCGGCGGCCACCACGGCCGAAAATGCGATGGCGAACCCGGCTGGATCACTCTCTGGCGCGGCTTCGAAAAAATCCTACTCCTCGCCCGGGGTGCAGATGCGCAATACAAATGTGGGTAATACTCAGGCCTCCTGGCCTGTCCAGTAATCTCTCTCGTACCCAGGGTCCTCCCTGGGTACGCACTTCCCCGAGGCTCCTGCCTCGCCCCTTCTCTCGCCCAAAACATTTTCGAAATTCCGCGCCAAAATCGCCATTTTTTAGTCCGGTTTTTTGCCCGTTTTGCGATATAGCTCTGGGAGGCGATCCCCCCGCCTAGATAACCCGTAACCACAAACAGCCAGCGACTAATACTACTTTCCATATTAGCGCCTCGCGTCAAATATTAGTTTCCGTAAACGACCGGCTGCCAATAACTTCCGCTCAACTGACCCTCCCGCGCGTCGAAAAAGTGTTTCGAAAATATTAGCGCCGCGACCCGCAAAAAATTCGCCTTCCGCCCGTTGAGCTTTGCTCGTGAACACCCCAAACTGATTGCTCCGCCAGACCAACAAGCCTTCCAAACCGATCCATTTCGGAGCCTCCCATGAAACGCCTGCTTCCCGCGCTGATCCTCCTCTGGACCGCACCCCTCTTGGCTGATGTCCGCCTCCCCGCACTCTTCACCGACCACATGGTCCTTCAGCAGGGCCAAAAAAACCGCGTCTGGGGCTCGGCTGACGCGAACGAAGACATCATCGTCACGATCGCCGGCCAAAGGCACACCGCCAAAGCCAGCGACAAAGGCAAATGGCAAGTCACGATCGACGCTCTCCACGTCGGCGGCCCACATACGCTCTCCATCACGGGCAAAAACAAGCTCGCCGTCGAGGACGTCCTTGTCGGCGAAGTTTGGATCTGCTCCGGTCAATCCAACATGCAGTGGGAAGTGAAGCAAGCCAACGACGGCGACCTCGAAGCCAAAACCGCCAAGTATCCTAAAATCCGCCTCATCTCCGTGCCCCAAGTCGGCACCCAAGAGCCGCAAGACGACTTCAAAGGCAAATGGGAAGTCTGCACGCCCGAAACCGCCGCGAACTTTTCCGCGGTCGGCTACTTCTTCGGCCGTCAGCTGCAACAAACGCTCGATATTCCCATCGGTTTGATCGACGACGCCTGGGGCGGCAGCACGCCTGCGAAGCGTGGATTCGCCGCGACCTCTTGGAGAAAGATGAAAAGTACCAGCCGCTGATCGCCCGCTGGGAGCAAACCGAAAAGACCTACGACGCCGCCAAGGCCAAAGCCAGCTATGAAGAAGCGGTTGCCAAGGCCAAAGCCGCCGGCAAAGCAGCCCCGCGCTCCCCGGGCAACCCCCTCACCGGCAATGCCCGCCCCGGCAATATCTACAACGGCGTCCTCAAGCCCACCGTTGGTTACGGCATCCGCGGCGTCATTTGGTATCAAGGCGAATCGAACGCCGGCCGGGCGTATCAATACCGCGATCTCTTCCCCCTCATGATCAAAAGCTGGCGCGACGAGTGGAACATCGGCGACTTCTCCTTCTACTGGGTCCAACTCGCCGATTTTCTACCGGAGAAAACCGAACCCGGCGACAGTACCTGGCCCGAACTGCGTGAAGCTCAGACGATGACCATGGCCAAGCTCCCTAACACTGGCGAAGCCGTCATCATCGACCTCGGCGAAGCCCGCGACATTCATCCCCGCAACAAGCAAGACGTCGCCAAACGCCTCGCCCGCTGGGCCTTGAATCGCGACTATGGCATGTCAAATATTCCCTACCATAGTCCCCAGTACAAATCGATGGAAAAGCAAGGCAACAAAGTCATCCTCTCCTTCGATCACATCGGCGCCGGCCTCTACACCTTCGACACCACCAGCCCCGTCGGCTTCGCGATCGCCGGCGAGGACAAAAAATTCGTCTGGGCAGACGCCAAGCTCCTCGGCACCAACAACGTTTTCGACAAGATCGAAGTCTCCAGCGACAAAATCACCGACCCCGCCTCCGTCCGCTACGCCTGGGCCGACAACCCCATCTGCAACGTTTACAGCAAAGAAGGCCTCCCCCTCACCCCCTTCCGCACCGACGATTGGAAAGGCGCCACCGCCGACGCCAGGTAGGGTGGGCTCTGCCCACCATGATTTGTTGAATGACATTGCGTGAGACAAGCTCGCATAGCGAGCGCCTGCCCACAATCATCAAAGCCGCGACCATTGGTCGCGGTTTACTCGTCTCCATAACTTATGTCTCCAGGTCTCTTACCTCAAGAAAAGGAAACGCTCGACAACCTCGGCTACCTCATCCTCCCCAACTTCTTCCCCAATCTCCTCGAACCGCTACGAACACGAATCAACGAAATCTTCGCCGCCGAAGGCGACCGCGCCGGAGCCGAATTTAAGCAAGAACCCGGCTGCCGCCGCCTCGCCAACCTCGTCGATAAAGGTGACATCTTCCAGCAAGTCATTTCGCATCCGCGAATGCTTCCCTACATCCGCCACGTCCTCGGCGACGCCTATAAGCTCAGCAGCCTCAACGTCCGCTCCGTCGATCCGCACTGGACGAAACCCCAACCGCTCCACGCCGACATGGCCGCCATCTCCGACGACCACGGCTACTGGGTCTGCAACGCCGTCTGGATGCTCGATGACATCACGTCCCAAAACGGCCCCCTCCGCGCCATTCCCGGCACGCACCAACTCCGTAAACTACCCAGCGACATCCTCACCGACCTCAAAAAGCCTCACCCCGACGAAGTCCTCATTACGGGAAGAGCCGGCACCGTCGTCATCATGAACGCCCATCTCTGGCACAGCGGCCTCGGCAATTACACCGCCCACCCCCGCACCGCCCTCCACGCCTTCTACTGCCGCCGCGACAAGCCCCAACAACAATATCAAAAGCAACTGCTCCACCCCGAACTGCAAAAAGCCCTTTCCCCCGACCTCCGCTATCTCCTCGCCCTCGACGATCCACTGAACGACGAGCTCAGCTCCCGCCCCCGCGTCACCAGCGGCTTCCTGAAAGGCTAGATACTCGGCGAAGAATCGACGGAAATTGTTGACATGACTTTGCGTGAACTATCGCTTTTCGATCGACTTGCTGACGACGGCTTTGCCCTCGTTGGATCAGTCTTTGACTCCGCTGAGTGCGACCAATTAATTACAGAACTCGAAGCATCCCTCGCCGTTTGCCATGACGACAAAGTCGTGCTGCGCCGAGCCAACGGTGCCATCTTCGGCGCTCGCAACCTGCTCGCAATGTTCGACAAGGCCGCCACGCTCTGGCGCAAGCGACCGCTGATCGACCTCTTGGTGAATGTGCTCGGCGAACACTTTGGCCTGGTCCGCGGACTCTATTTCGACAAGCCTCCAGACAGCACCTGGAGTCTACCCTGGCATCAAGATCGCACGATCGCCGTTCAGGACAACTCGCTTCCCAGCGATCACTTCCGCAATCCCACCACCAAAGGCGGCGTCCCCCACGTCGAAGCGCCCGATGACCTACTCCGCCAAATGCTTACCGTTCGCATTCACCTCGACGATGTCACCGACGAAAATGGTCCCCTGCAAGTCTTACCCGGCACTCATGCAGCATGTGATGCATCCTTTGCGCGGCTACCTGTCACTATTTTCGCTAAAGCGGGTGACGTTCTAGCCATGCGCCCGCTCCTCTCTCACGCGAGTGGCATTTCCAACCCCGAAACCACGCGACATCGCCGCGTCATCCACCTCGAATTCGCCGCTATACGTAATCTGCCCGGTGGTTATGAGTGGCACGACTTCGTGCCGTTGTAAGACTTGTCGCTAACCAGCGTCCAAATCGTTCACAAAACTGGACGAAGGGTAGATTCGTTCATACTCGACGCCAAGCTGGTCCGCCACAATCCGCCGCACCTTTAACGCCACCTCGCGGCTTGTTCCTGACGGGCATTGCGCCAAAAATTCGTCATCCGAAATCGGCGGAAACCTTTCGTTAAATGCGGCCAATCGCTTTCGCTCTATCCCGCCGGATGCCAATACGACTAGGTACCCGACTAGGAGCAGGATCAGGTAAAAAATAACCGTTTGTAGCATCCGATTTCTCCTCTATTTCCCCCGCGGATTCCTCAGGAAATAGAACCGCCCGTCTTCCGCGCCGCCGAGAAAATCGGGCACACCATCACCGTCGAAATCCACAGTCGCCGGACTCACATCATGTCCTTCGATATTCGTCTTGGCCAACGTACCGGCGTTTTTGAACACCCATTTGCCGTCCTTCTGTCCCAAATGCCGCAAAAAATCCGCATTCGCCGAGTTCAGCAAGAAATCAAACCGACCATCACCGTCCCAATCCGTCACGCACAGTTTCCTCCGCCCGCTGCCGCCGGCTGTTTTGGCATTCAGTTGAAGCGGCTGCCCTTGCTCATCGACAAACACCCGCCGTGGCGATTTCAACTTCAGCTCGCCGCCAACTTTCATCCGCTCAAACAACGCCACATAGCCCTCCTGATCTAGCATCGCCAAGTCGAGCAAACCATCTCCCGTAAAATCAAAAACCACGGGCGTTGTTCGCCACTGGGTCACGAGTTCCTTGCCCCGCGGCTGCCACCAAGTCCACGTCGGTTTCGGCGTCGGCCCGTCCCATTCCACTTCAATCGCCTCCGCCGCCGCCAACCGCGGTGCCGTTCGCGTTCCAACGTTCTTCAGCCACTCGACCTTTCCCCAGATCGAGTTGAAGACAATGTCCGGCAGTCCATCCGCATCCCAATCCGCCACATTCAGCGTCGTATAGCCCCATTTGGCCTCCGCTGGCCCTTGAATGCTGCCGTTTGGCCCTGCCATGACCCGAAAAACCTTGCCACCTGCCTCCAACCGCCGCGGCGCATTCCACTTCGGCTCCCCAACCTTCGGACCACTCATGTTCTCAAAGAACTCGATGTACCCAGCCGTATTTCCAGACACGATGTCTGTGTCCCCATCGCCATCCCAATCAAAACCAAACGGCGTCGCCAGTGCCCCACACTTCAGTGTCTCTGCTTCCTGTTTGAAATACCGTGGCGCTTCAAACACCGGCGTTCGATCCGCCGCCAGCTTGCCCGTGTTCTCAACCAGCGCCACGCGCCCATCTTCATCGCCCACAATTAAATCGAAATCGCCATCACGATCCCAATCAAAAGCCACCGGCACGATCATTTCCAGGTCCATCGCCAGCCGCTGCCCCGCCGAATTGTTCAGCCGCTTCACGCCGGCATACTTCGGCATCGTCCGCGAGCCGACATTCTCGAAGTATGTAAACCCATCCAAAAACTCGCCGCACAACAAATCCAAATCTCCATCGCCATCGAAATCCTCAAAATTCGGCGACGGACAACCAAACGTATCTACCCGTTTCCCTTCAGCTTCGACAAAAAACGGCTCGGCATATTTCGGTGCCGCCGTCGTCCCCTCGTTCCGAAAAACATACACCCATCCATGCAGCGGCCCATTTTGCCATTGTCCTCCGCTATCCCATGCATCGTCCCAGCCGTAATAGCTCCAGTCCTCAATCCCCACAATCAAATCCAATGCCCCATCGCCGTCGTAATCGACATACCGCCACTGGTTATGCCGCATCTTCGGCCCCTTCGTCTGCGTCCCCAGCGGCTTATGAAACTTCGCCTTAATCGGCAGCGACAGTTTTTGAGACGTCCCCGACTTCGTGAAGTTTAAATACTCCACGCCCGGCGACAAAACCCGCATCCCGCCATCCACATAACTCGGCATCACATAATGCACAGTCCGGCTCAATTGCCGCGCGGGTTTAAACACCGGCATCTTGTTCTTCGCCGTGTCCCCAGTCGCATTCTCAAACAGCCAAACCCCATTCGACGGCTTATCGGGACACGACACGATCAAATCAAAATCTCCGTTCCCATCCGCATCGCACGGCACCGGCCACGCCCACAGCCCCACGCCCAGATCGACAATCAGCCCCGGGTGGTTGTACCGCAGCTGAGTTAGTCCGCCGCTACCCGCGGCCGACTGGCCAAAGACAGCCTGGTTGCCGAAGGCGGCGATCGATAGAACACAAATGTGTGTCAGAGTTTTCATGTGTCGTTGAAAATGTGAATGCCAATGGAGCACGCTATGATACACGCCCACTTGGGAAGCTGAGGATGACTGGAGCGGCTGCTGCAGCCGCCGCGACATTCAGAACCCGCCAAATAAACAGAACTTCGACTTCATCGCTCGATGACCACCGTTTCCGAAGCTTTGGCCAGCGCGGTTGCCCACCTTCAGGCTGGGCGGCTTCATGATGCCGAAGAACTCTGTCGGCGCGTGCTGGCTGCAGAGTCGACCAACGGTCAAGCCTGGCACTTGCTGGGATATATGGCCCATCAAAGGGGTCAATACGAGACCGCGGTGGACCTCATTTCTCGCTCGCTCGAGTTCGCGCCCAATTCCGCGGCTGCGTTGAACAATCTCGGCCTTTCGCTGCACCCGCTGCGAAAATATGACGACGCTTTGGCAAGTTACCAGCGGGCGATCAAGATTAATCAGGATTCGCCCGAAGTCCACAACAACATCGGCAATGTGCTCAAGGACCTGGGCCAACCCGAGGCGGCCATCGCATCGTATCGCCGCTCGCTCGAGCTTCGCCCCGACAACCACCGCACTCATAGCAACCTGCTGACGACGCTCTTGCTTTGTTGCGACTTTTCCGCGGCCGAGATTTACGCCGAACACCGCCGCTGGAACGAGCGATTTTCCCTGCCGCTGGCCAAATTGATCCAGCCCCACCCGAACGACCGCACCCCAAACCGCCGGCTGCGGATCGGCTATGTCTCGCCCGATTTTCGCATCCATTGCCAGGCGTTTTTCATGGTTCCGCTGCTCGCGAACCATAACCGGCAGAACTTTGAGATCGTCTGTTACTCCGATGTACCGAAGCCAGATATCGTCACCGATCGGCTCCGCTCGCTGGCCCAGCAATGGCAATCCATCGTCGGCTTAAACGACGACCAAGTCGCACGCCTTATTCGCCAGGACCAGATTGACATTCTTGTCGATCTGACGATGCACATGGAGCAAGGCCGACCGCTGCTGTTCGCACGCAAACCCGCACCAGTGCAAGTGTGCTGGTTGGCCTATCCGGGAACGACCGGTCAAACCGCCATCGACTATCGGCTCACAGACCCGCAGCTCGATCCGATCGGTTCTCACGACGAATACTACACGGAACAGTCCATTCGACTGCCGGAAACCTTCTGGTGTTACGATCCGCTGACATCCGAACCGCTCGTCAACGCTTTGCCGGCATTGGAAAACGGCTACATCACGTTCGGCAGCCTCAATAACTTTTGCAAAGTGAACGATGGCATCCTCAAACTGTGGGCGCGTGTTCTGAAGGCCGTCGATCGCTCGCGGCTGCTAATCCTGGCTCCCGAAGGCTCAGGCCGCGACCGAGTCCGGGCCGTATTGCACGGAGAAGGCATCGATCCTGATCGAGTTGCGTTCGTACCTCATCAGCCAATGGCCAAATATCTCGCCACGTATAACCAAATCGACATTGGCCTCGATACCTTGCCCTACAACGGCCACACGACGAGTCTCGATGCGTTTTGGATGGGCGTTCCGGTCGTTACGCTCGTCGGCGAGACGGTCGTCGGCCGCGCGGGCCTGAGTCAGCTCACGAACTTAAAGCTCACCGATCTGATCGCACACAGTGAGGATGAGTACGTCCGCATCGTCGCTGGCCTCGCGGCCGATCTCGATCGACTCGCCGGCCTTCGCCAAACGCTGCGCGGCCGCATGCAGCAATCGCCGCTCATGAACGCACCCCGCTTCGCCACGGCGATCGAATCGGACTATCGCCAAATGTGGCAGAACTGGTGCGGGCAAGACTCGCCTTAGCGACCGGCGGCCCACTGAATTGCCTTCAGCACTTGTCCCTGGACTGCCGGCGTCCGCTCCGGATGCGGACTGAAACAGAACACGCGGCCGGCGCCGAACGTCCCGCGAGCAATCGCGGTCGTGCCTGGCATCAAGCCCTTGGGCGCGCCGTTTTTGGCGATTTCCGTCGCGAACGTGCCCAGCGTTTCATAATCAGCAATCTCCGGCTTGCCTGCCGGCGCCAAGAGCGGCCCCTGCCAATACAGGATCGTCTCCCGATCAGCCCTGGCGCCGAGCAGTTTTTGCCCAGCCTCCGTCAAGCTGACTTCGACATCACCGGTTCCCCGCGCCCAATGCGCGCGATCGAGCACCTTGGCATCCAAAATATGCAGCGACCACTCATAATCGGCCGATGCCAAATAAGCGCCGGCACAAATTCCCAGATATCCCCCGCCGCGCTCGACAAACGTTCGAATCTCCCGCCGTCCCGATTCTTCGAGTGCCGCCGCTTCCTTGCTGCCACTGCCGCCGGGCACGAGCACGACATCAAAGCCTGTCAGCTTCCCCCCGCGAACGTCATTGCCATCGACTTTGGTAACACGTAGTTCGGAGTGCGTATTCAGCAACTCGATCAAGCCAGCGACCTTATCGCTCACTCCCGCATCGTCGAACACCGCGACGCGAATCGGCTTTGCGGCTGCAGCGCTCGCGTCGTCAGCGGCGGCGACGATGCGAAACGAGGACAGGACCGAAATCAGGGCAACAGCCAGCAGGCAAAGTCGTTTCATGGGTCAATACAAACGAAAATAAAATTTTCACGAGTCGTAGCAATCGTCTTATTGTGCGTACTATTCGCACGACTCGCAAGCTCGTTATTGGTCGTCGGGAAATTCGTTGAGAAGTTCCAACGTTCGCGAATCCGGCTGTCCGTCGAAGAACTTGTCCAGCGCGGCCTGAAACAGCGGCTCCGATGGCTCCGCCGCTGCAAATAGCGTCATACACGACCGGAATTTAAGATTATCCGGATTGCCAAGTATCGCGCTGACATCGTGATTTGGCGCTGCCAACATCAGTCGCGCACACTCTTTGAGCCGCGGTCCCAAGATCTCATGCTGCAAGTAAGCCCGCGCTTCCTCCAATGACTGAATCGCGAACTTTCTAGCCATGTGGCTGGTGCCCAAGCCGGCCAACTGCGGAAAGATAAACCACATCCAGTGCGAACGCTTTTGCCCCCCCGCTAATTCGCGCAGAACCTGCCCATAAACCGCGTCCTGCGCCGTGACAAATTCCGCCAGTTTTATCTGCGTATCCATCTCGTCGTCGATTCTCAAGTCCGCAGTTGCCACAATCTGCGTAGAACGCCATACATTCGTTAATATATGCTGACGAGCATGCCGTGCCTCCGCCTGAGATATTCCGACATGAACCGAACAACCACCTCCGCGCTCCTCTGCGTCCTCTGCGGTGTTCTTTTGTGCTTCAAAGCCCGGGGCGACGACTTCCCCACTCCCACGAACGCCGGCGACGGTGCCGACCAACTCCCCCTCTCCGCCGAGCAATCCGCGGCAGGCTTCCAACTACCTCCCGGCTTCAAAGCCAACGTCTTCGCCGCCGAGCCCGACGTCCAAAACCCCGTCGCGATGACTTGGGACAACCGCGGCCGTCTGTGGGTCGCCGAATGTTACACCTATGCCAACCGCCCGACCCGTTTCGACCTCACGCTTCGCGACCGCGTCATTATCCTGCACGACACCGACGGCGACGGCCGCGCCGATCAGCGAAAAGTCTTCTGCGACAACGTCCAGCAACTTATGAGCGTCGAAGTCGGTCTCGGCGGCGTCTGGCTCATCGCTCTTCCGCGACTGCTCTTCATTCCTGATAAAAACGGCGACGACATTCCCGATGGCGAGCCCGAAGTCATCCTCGACGGCTTCGAAACCTCGACCGAAAACCACCACAACTGTGCTAACGGCCTCCGCTGGGGACCCGACGGCTGGCTTTACGGCCGCTGCGGCGCCTCTAGCCCCGGCTGGATCGGCCCGCCAGGCGCTCCCAAGGAAAAGCGGACGCCCATCTACGGCGGCATCTGGCGGTATCATCCGACGCGAAAAGTCTTCGAAGTTCTCTGCCACGGCTTCACCAATCCCTGGGGCATGGATTGGGACGAATACGGTGAAGCGTTCATCACCAACACCGTCACCGGCCATCTTTTTCACCTCATCCCCGGTGCCCACCACACCCGCAGCGCCACTCTCGGTCCCAACCGCCGCGTCTATGACACGATCGACTCCCACGCCGACCATTTTCACTACGACACCGGCCGCGGCTGGAAAGAATCGCTCAAGGACGACTCCGTCGATAATCTCGGCGGCGGCCACGCCCACTGCGGCGCGTGCATCTACCTCGGCGACAACTGGCCCGCCGAATACCGCGGCAAGCTCCTCACGCTCAACCTCCACGGCCGCCGGATCAACGTCGATCGTCTCGAACGCGAAGGCAGCGGCTACGTCGCCCGCCACGAACCCGACATCGCCCAATCCTCCGACACCTGGTTCCGCGGCATCGACCTCAACTACGGCCCCGACGGCGCCGTCTATATCATCGATTGGTCCGATACCGGCGAATGCCATGAGCACGATGGCGTGCATCGGACGTCGGGCCGCGTCTATCGAATCGTGCATGATGAGCAAACTGGCTTAAAGCCAAATGACCTTGTCGAGTTGCGGAAAAGGAAGGCAAATCTGCGAGCGATGCTGCCACTTGATATCAAATGCGATCTGACCAAGCTTTCCAACGACGAGTTACTCGAGTTGCAGACCGCTGACAATGAGTGGTTCGTGCGACATTCGCGGCGCGAATTGGCGGATCGACTCGCGGCTAATCCGGACAAAGAACACCGAACGTTTGCGTCAAATATCCGCGGGCTACTAAGGGGACCAACCAAGAACGACCAGAATCAACTGACGTTGCGAATTCTATGGACGCTCCAAACGCTTGATGCATTGCCACTAGATTCGATCCACTGGCTGCTCGCGGAACCCGACGAGCATTTGCGCGCCTGTGGCCTGCGTCTCTTGGTCGATTTGTGGCCGCTCGACACGATTTATGGCCAGCCGCGCTCAGCCGACAACAAAATCGACCGCAAAGTGTTGTCGCGATTCATCGAAATGGCCACGAACGATAGATCGGGCCTAATTCACCTGATTTTGGCATCCACGCTGCAGCGCCTTCCGCCCGCCGACCGCCCATCTCTGGCTGCTGCCCTATTATCGGATGCCTGGGATGCCAACGACCACAATCTGCCAAAGCTGATCTGGTACGGCCTTGCGCCCCTTGTCGATCTCGATCCCGAATCGCTAATCCCTCTCGCCACGGAAGGTCAATTGTCACTAACTCGCGAATGGATTACGCGAGCCCTAGCCGAAGAACCTACGAAGAATGCCAATGCCATCGACAAACTGCTCCTCGCCTCGCTCAACAGAAGCGCCAATGCTAAGGCTGACATCGTCCGCGGCCTCACCGCTGGCCTCGCTGGCCGCCACAAAGCCGAAGCGCCGCCGACCTGGGAAAAATTTCAGGCCAGCTTCGTTTCCGCGGCTCCCGAAATCCAAGAACAAGTCCGCAATCTCGCCGTCGTCTTCGGTGACGGCCGCGCGCTCGACGAAGTCCGCCGTGTCGCGCTCGATAACAAAGCCAAGCTCCCGCAGCGGGAAGCGGCCTTGGAGACCCTCATTGAAGCCCGACCCGACGACCTCAAAGACGTCTGCCAACAGCTCCTCCGCGTCCGCTTCTTGAACACGACCGCGATGAAGGGTCTCTCGCTCTTCGACGATCCCTCGATTGGCGACCAATTGGCAAAAAGCTATTCCTCCTTCCATCCCGTCGAGCGTCCCGCCGTCATCGAAACCCTCGTCACCCGCCCGACCTTCGCCAGCGCTCTCCTCGATCAAATCGAAGCCGGCAAAATCCCAGCCAGTGAGCTCAGTGCTCTCCAAGCCCGCCAAATCCGCAGCTTCGGCGACGAAAAACTCTCGGCTCGACTAGCTCAAGTCTGGGGCGAGCTCCGCGACTCCCCCGAAGAGAAGCTAAGACTCATCGCCGAATACAAACGTCTGCTCGGCAACACGCCGACCTCAAGCCTCAAGCCTCAAGCCTCAAGCCTTTCCCTCTCCGCCGGCCGCGCAGTCTTTCAATCCACCTGCGCCAACTGTCACCGCCTCTTCGGCGCGGGCGGCACCATCGCCCCCGACCTCACCGGCTCCGGCCGCCACAATCTCGACTATCTGCTCAGCAACATCGTCGATCCGAGCGCCGTCGTGAACAAAGACTTCCGTATGTCCATCCTTCGCATGTCCGACGGCCGCATCCTCAACGGCCTCGTCACCAGCCAAGACGACGACCGCGTCGTCCTCCAAACCGCCAAAGAGAAATTGACCCTGATGAAGAACGAAATTGACGAACAAAAGCTCACCACTCTCTCTCCCATGCCCGAAGGCATTCTCCAACCCCTCAATCCCATCCAAATCCGCGACCTCATTTCCTACCTGATGAGTCCCACCCAAGTCGAGCTTCCGAATCCGTAGGGTGGGCTTGTGCCCACCAACCGTCACGTTGGCATTTTGTGGCACGCAAATTGCTCGTTTAAAGCGTCGATTCTGACGGGGGCCCATCTCCATGCGACGCGACGATCATCTCTTCAAGACCATGTCAGCCGCTCGGCTATGCATCGCCGAGTGCCTCAAGGCTTCTTCGCCCCACGATTCACTCGAAAAATACCTGGTTTTCTTGCTATCCGATCCGCAGTGGTCCCAAGCCGAAGTCGGTGAAGTCGAGGCTGTCGTGCGGAGGGCGATCCAAGCCGCCGGCAGCCAACCAGCCGGCGCCTCCAATTGCGGCTGGCCGCTCAGCAGCCAGTCTGCCCCGTCAGTCATGCGTTCCTAAGGCCCTCGACGTAGCCACCGGCCTGCTGAAACGCCAAATCTTTTCGCCCCCCTCCACCGTCACACTTTCAGCAGTCGGAGGTTTAATCCCGCGGGGCATCCATACGCAGTCAGGCAGCTCCACCACAGGACTTCGTCCATGAAACGCATCGCTTTTGCAGCAGCGGCAGCCTTCTTTCTCCTGACAGCCGCGACCTTCGCCCAAGGCGTGCTCGTCGTCATCAATCCGCCGCATCCAATCCCGCTCCCTCGGCCGATTCCCCACCCGCCGTCGCCGCCGAGCATGTCGTACAAGATCAAGGACCTCGACTACGCCGCCAAAATCACCGACCAGGTGGCTCAAGTCGCCGTCACGCAGGCCTTCGTCAATACCGGCAGCCGGCAGATGGAAGTGTCGTTCATGTTCCCGGTGCCGTACGACGGGGCGATCGACCGCATGACGTTCATGGTCGATGGCAAGGAATACGACGCCAAACTGCTCGACGCCAAAGAAGCCCGCAAGATCTACGAAGAGCACGTCCGCAAGTCGCAAGACCCAGCCCTCCTCGAATGGATGGGCCATGGCATGCTCAAGGCGAGCGTCTTTCCTGTCCCGCCCGGGGCCGAGCGAAAAGTATCGCTCAAGTTCAGCCAGCTGCTCCGAAAGGACGGCAAGCTCACTGATTTGATCATTCCGCTTTCGACCGCCAAATACACTTCCTCGCCGGTTGAGAAACTCTCGATCCGTGTGGCGATTGAAACGGCGCACGAACTGAAGAACGTCTATAGCCCGACGCACGCGGTCAATATCGATCGGCCCGACAGCAAACACGCCGTCGTTAAGATCGAAGCGAAAAGCACCATTCCTACGAATGACATTCGGCTGCTCTTCGACTCGAGCGACGGCAAGCTTGGCGCGAGCGTTGTGAGCTACAAGCCGGAAGCCGACGCCGATGGATTCTTTCTGCTGCTCGCGAGTCCGGAAATCAAAGCGGCAAGCGACGACCGCCCCGCTAAGACTGTCATCTTCGTCGTCGATCGCTCCGGCAGCATGAGCGGCAAGAAGATTGAGCAGGCCAAGGATGCGTTGAAGTTTGTTCTTAATAATCTGCGGACCGGAGATACGTTTAACATCGTGGCCTACGACAGCACCGTCGAAAGTTTTCGGCCAGAGCTGCAAAAATACGACGAAGAGACCCGCAAATCGGCCCTCGGCTTTGTCGAAAGTCTCTTCGCCGGCGGCAGCACGAACATCGATGGTGCATTGAATGCGGCGCTCTCCATGATTCGCGACGATTCGCGACCTAATTTTGTTTTGTTCCTTACGGACGGACTGCCGAC
>DASXLL010000132.1:0-27179 GCA_036496265.1 Pirellulaceae bacterium
CCAGTCTGTCCTGATGAGCATCTATCGCACCTTGAAACAACGAGGCCATGATCCCATCACCATCATCCGCCAGGCACTCACCACTTACCTCACAACCGCCCAATTAACACCCCTGCCTGCCCCAAGCGGCTAAAGTGTTACAAAATTATAACATGTCAGAGTTGCGATTGCCCCAGATCGGCAAACGTAGCCACCTTTCCACGAAGCGACGCAGAGCGTCCGAGACTGCATTCCCACGCAGAGCGTGGGAACGAGAGGGAAAGCCCCTGGTAACGAAGAGTTACCGGGAGGCTCACGCCTCCCGCTCGCCATTTTGATCGAGGATCTAAGGTCGGACGGCGACGACGCGGAAGCCGATGTGGTCGTAGCGGCGGTGGGGCTCGAAACGGAGGCGGAAGGCGGAGCGACAGGGCCAGCCGTCGTCGGTCCAGGCACCGCCGCGGCGGACGCGGGATGTGGCTTGGAGGTCATGGAGGTCGGGGTCGGCGCCGCCCGGCAGTTTTGGATGGTACCAATCGCGGCACCATTCGAAGGTGTTGCCGTGCATGTCGTAGAGGCCCCAGTGGTTGGCGGGATAACTGCGGACATTGGCCGCATGGCCGAGTGAGGGGCCGGGCTCGGCGCCGTTGTAGGGGCGGCCTTTGAAGTTGGCCTGTTTGCTGCTGAGCGAGTCGCCGAATGAGGTCGCGGTTGTAGTGCCGGCGCGGCAGGCGTATTCCCATTGGGCTTCGGTGGGGAGGTGAATTTCCCAGTCGCTGGGAAGCTGGTCCGACTGGTGGCCGGCCTGAGTCAGTTTTTGGCAGAAATTCTCCGCTTCGGCGAAATTCACATTGCCGACGGGCAGATCCTCGCCGGCTGGCAACTCGGCGGTTAGCGGGCCGGGGAGTTCGCCGCCGATTTTTTTCCATTGGCCTTGGGTGGTTTCGTAGCGGGCCATCCAAAAGCCTTTCGTAAGTGTTACTTCGACCTGATCCTCGCCGGGGCGACGCTCGGGTTCGGTGGGCGGGCTGCCCATTGTGAATTTGCCGGGCGGGCACCAGCTGAAGGGAATATCGGCGATGGATCGCTCGGCGCCGGGCTGGGAACCTGCGAAGGCTGCCGCTGATGAAGAATTTGGCGGAGGCGCTGATTCGGCGGAGACAACAAGGCACAAAGCGATAAAGACGGCCGAAATATGTCGTCGAATGCAGAATCGCATGGCAGGCTCCATGGTCGTTGAATTGTAAGCTGGCGGTTGAGCGGAAGTTGCGACGGTAATGGTCACTGCCAAGGTGTTCGCAGGCAGCAGTTTTGGGGGTAATATGAGGAAGTGGCTGCATTATTGTTCGGCCACCCCCGCCTAGTCCGCCGTCTGGCTGCTTTTTAGCTACCGGGAGGCTGACGCCTCCCGCTCGCCTTTTTTACGCCCTTCTGCTCGCCTTTTTGACGGCACATCACCCGCTGGCGCGGGTACCCGGTGCCTAATACACGATGCAGCCGTTTGATTATCAGCCGAGGACGAGGATTGTGTTCGGTCCGGGGAGGGTCGAGACGCTGGGTGATTTGGCGTCGGAACTGGGGGCGCGGCGGGCGCTGGTGGTGAGCGATCCGGGCGTGGTGGCGGCGGGACATTCGGCGAAGGGAATTGCGGCCCTGGAGCGGGCGGGGATCGAGACGCATTTGTTTGAGGGGGTGCATGAGAACCCGACGACGGAGGATGTGGCGGCGGGAGTGAAAATCGCGAAGCGATATGACCCGGAAGTGCTGATTGGCCTGGGCGGCGGGTCGTCGATGGATTGTTGCAAGGGGATCAACTTTGTTTTTTCGAACGGCGGCGAGGTGAAGGACTATTGGGGAGTCGGGAAGGCCCTCAAGGCAATGCTGCCGATGATCGCGGTTCCGACGACGGCGGGAACGGGGAGCGAGACGCAGTCGTTTGCGCTAATCAGCGACGCGAAGACGCACGTGAAGATGGCATGCGGCGATAAAAAGGCGTCGTGCCGGATTGCGGTGCTCGATCCCGCGCTGACAGTGACGCAGCCGCTGCGAGTGACGGCGCTGACTGGCATCGACGCGATTTCGCACGCGCTGGAGACGTTTGTCACTTCGCGGCGGAATCCGGTGTCGCTGGCATTCAGTCGGGAGTCGTGGCGGCTGTTGGCTGGCAATTTTGCGCGCGTGCTGGATGATCCGACGGATATCGATGCGCGGGGAAGCATGCTGTTGGGAGCGTCGTTTGCGGGACTGGCGATCGAAAATTCGATGCTGGGGGCGGCGCACGCGCTGGCGAATCCGCTGACGACGAATTTTGATGTGCCGCATGGGCAGGCGGTGGGCGTGATGCTGCCGCATGTGATTCGGTTCAACGCCGTGGCCGTGGAAGAGCATTATCACGACTTGTTGCATGAGTCGCAGAACGGAAGCCCGTTGCCAAAAGTGGATGGCGGCATTGAAGGGTTATCGGGTTTTGTTTCGCGGCTGCTGTCGAAGGCGGGACTAGCCACGACGCTCCGATCGCTGAGCGTCGATCCCCTGAAGATGCCGCACCTGGCGACGCAGGCGGCGAAGCAATGGACGGCAGGATTCAATCCGAGGAAGGTTGGCGAGGAAGAGTTGCTGGAACTCTATCAGCAGGCGTATTGATTGGTCAGTTGTCCGTGGTCAGTGGTCAGTGGTGAATTGGTGCGAGTAATGGACAGAAAAATGAGTGACAGAAAAATAAAGACATTGGTTGGAAGCTAAAAGGGTCGGTAATGGAGCAATCATTCAAAGCGGCGATTCTTCGAGCGGCCATTTGCTGTTGGATGACAGGTGTTGTTGTAAGCACAGCAGTTGCTGATGACGCGGTTCCCTCCCCTGCCCTGCTGGTGCAGCAGACGGCGAAGACGTGGCCGCTGGGTCGGGGGAATGCGCTGGCGGATGGCGTAGCGAAGACGACGTTGCCGGAGAAGCCGGAAGTCGTCTGGAAAGTGACGATTGAAAAGGGTGCGTTTGATGGAACGCCGGTGATCGCTGATGGCGTCGTGTATCTGGGAGATATGGATGGCAAGGTGTATGCGTGGAATTTGGCCGATGGCAAGGAGGTGTGGACGTATAAAGTCGAGAGTGGATTTATTGCGTCGCCGGCGATTCGGGATGGCTTGCTGTATATCGGCGACATGGATGGGAAGTTTTATGCACTCGACATCAAGTCGGGGAAGCCGAAATGGACCTTCACGGCGGAGGCGGAGATCGACAATGGGGCGAATTTTTGGAAGGACATGGTGCTGTTTGGTTCGCAGGATTCGAAGCTGTATTGCTTGAAAGCGGACACGGGCGAAGTCGTTTGGAAGTTTGCGATTCAGGATCAGATTCGGTGCATGCCGACGGTGGTTGGCGATCGGTCGTTTGTCGCGGGATGCGATAGTACGCTGCACGTCGTCGATTTGAACGAAGGAAAAGAAGTCGCGGGCGTGCCAATCGAAGCGCCGACCGGTGTGACGCCGGCCGTGCTGGGCGACTTTGCCTATTTCGGGACCGAGGGCGGGACGTTTTTTGCGGTCAATTGGAAGGATGCCAAGGTAGCATGGAAGGCGGAGGAGAAAGGGTCGTCGCAGCCGTATCGCAGCTCGCCGGCGGTGGAGGAAGGCATTGTGGTTGTTGGCAGCCGGTCGCGGCGGGTGAAGGCGTTCAATTCAAAGACGGGCGAGGAGCTGTGGAGCTTTGCGACGAAGCAGCGGATCGATAGCTCGCCGGTGATTGTGGGTGAGCGGGTGTATGTAGGCGCGGCCGATGGTCGGTTGTATGGCTTGGAGTTGAAGACTGGCAAACAGGTTTTCGAATATCAAGGGACGGGCGGGTTTACGGGATCGCCGGCGGTGGCGGATAGCAAGCTTGTGATCGCGACGGATCGGGGTGTGGTGTATTGTTTTGGTGGGAAATGAGAGGTGTAGGAATGCCTGTAGCCGAACAGCTTGTGACCATCGACGAATTCGCTCAATTGGCTGTCGATGGGCGAATGCGGGAACTTGTCTGCGGGAGAGTTGTTGATATGAATCCGCCGGGATCGATTTACGGAATTGTCGTGATTCGAATCGCCTCGTTGCTCGATGCCATTGTCCAATCCAGGAAAATTGGGCGCGTTTTGGGCGGAGACAGCGGTGTGATCACGCGCACAAATCCAGATTCGTTGCGCGGCGCCGATGTGGCCTACTTGAGTTTTGCGCGGGCGCCGCGGGGTTCACTCGCCGGAAAAACCTATTTTTCGGTTGCCCCGGAATTGATTTTTGAGGTGCTTTCTCCTTTCGACCGCTGGAGCGACGTGTTGGAGAAAATCGCCGAGTACCTGCACGCGGACGTACAAGCTGTGTGCGTTGCGAATCCTGATGACCGGACCGTTCAGATTTTCACTAGCGATGCTCCGGCGCGAAAGCTCGAAGCGCATGAAGCATTTGAGCTGTCCAGTGTGCTTCCTGGTTTTCAATGCCGCGTGGACGACTTTTTCACAACCTGCGAGTAGAGAATATCTGACTGTGACTACTGAAGCGACCAAGACCGAAGTTGGCAGTTATTTCATTGCCAATTATCCGCCGTTTTCGCAGTGGAAGTCGGAAGACGTTGGCGAGATTGAGCGGGCGATGGCGTCTGCGCCGCGCAGTATTTCCGACGGCGGGCTGCGCGAGGTGCCGCTGGGGCTGTATTTGCACATTCCGTTTTGCCGGAAGCGATGCAAGTTTTGTTATTTCCGCGTTTATACGGACATGAATGCGGCGGCGGTGGAGACGTATTGCAAGGCGCTGGAGCATGAGATCGGTTTGGTGAGTCAGCAGCCGGTGATGGGTGGGAGACCGTTTCGGTTTGTGTATTTCGGCGGCGGGACGCCTTCGTTTTTGTCGGCCAAACAGCTCACGTCGCTGGTGGATCGGCTGCGGAAGCACGTGAATTGGGACAAGGCGGAGGAGGTGACGTTCGAGTGTGAGCCGGGGACGTTATCGCAGCCGAAGGTGCAGACGCTGAAAGAGCTTGGCGTCACGCGGCTGAGCCTGGGCATCGAGAATTTCAGCGACGCGATTTTGGAAGAGAACGGGCGGGCGCATTTGTCGGGCGAGGTGTATAAGTCGTGGCAGTGGATTCAGGATGCCGGATTTCCGAACGTCAACATCGATCTGATCAGCGGAATGGTCGGCGAGACATGGGATAATTGGAAGGAGAATATTCGCAAGACGATCGAGCTGTCGCCGGATAGCGTGACGATTTATCAGATGGAGCTGCCGTTCAATACGGTTTACTCGAAAGATATTTTGGGCAACCAAATTGAGACGCCCGTGGCCGATTGGCCGACGAAGCGGGCGTGGGTGAGTTTTGCGTATGACGAGCTATTAGCGGCGGGCTATCACGTGTCGAGCGCGTACACGGTGGTGAAAGATCCCAGGAAGGTGAATTTCAGTTATCGCGATAATCTGTGGCAGGGGTCGGACTTGTTGGCGACGGGCGTGGCGAGCTTTGGGCACGTGTCGGGCGTGCATTATCAAAACAAAACGGAGTGGAACGATTACGTCGGCGATTTGCTGGAGCGCGACCGGCTGCCGCTGTATCGGGCGATGAGGCCGACGCCGCATCAACTGCTCGTGCGAGAAATGATCTTGCAGCTGAAGAAGGGTTATCTCGACGCTGGCTATTTTCGCCGCAAGTTCGGCGTTGAGATTCTCGACGACTGGCGCGAGGAGTGGCTGGCGCATCAGGGCGACGGCATGCTCACGATGGGCGGCGATCGGATTGAGCTGACACGGAAGGGTTTGCTGCACGCGGACGCGCTGTTGCCGGCGTTTTTTGAAGCCGAGCATCGGGGAGTGCGATACACATGAGCGAGCCGCTCGTGTTCATGATGGGCAAGTTCGCGGCGGAGTTTCCCACGGATCGCAGGTACGCCAAGAATCATATGTGGGGCGAGCGACGCGGCGATGTCGTTCGCTTCGGCTTTTCGGCTTATGCGGTGCGGCTCTTGCAAGACGTGTATTTTCTCGATTGGGCCGTCGATGCGGGCGTTCCGCTCGTCGAGAAGCAGGAGATTGGGTCGATCGAGAGCAAAAAGGCCGAAAGCAGCTTGTATTCGCCGGTCGGGGGCCGGTTGGCGCGGTTTAATGAGGAGTTGCTTGCGGATCCGAGCGCGATCAATTTGGACAAGTATGGCGCTGGGTGGCTGTTTGAATTTGAGACGGTGGGCGAGACGCTAATGGAGCCGAGTGATTATATTCAACATTTGACCGGTGTCTGGGAAATCGCGCAGCGGACCATCAAGGGGCAGATGAATGAATAATGATCAATGACCAAGCACCAATGACCAAACAACTTCAAAATCTGAAATTCGAATTTCCGTAATCTGTCCTATGGCTAAACGCATCGCGGTCGTTGTTTCGCAGGGGCAGAGTGCCAATCCGGCCAAGCGGCAGTTGGAGGAGGATATCGTTGGCGGCCTGTTGATGGAGCCGGGGATCGATGTGGTCGTGATTCCGCATCTGTATGACCTGAAGGCGGATGGAACGGGACTGCTGGCGCTGACGGGCATTCCGGGCAACATGATCGTTTTGTCGTGGTTGTACGAGCGGGCGGCCCGGTGGACGCTTGATCGGTTTGGCGTCTGTGGGCTGGCAGGACTGACGACGATCAAGGCGGCGGACGATGAAGAAGAGGACGAGGAGGCGGATGCAGACGCGGAGCCGGTGGAAGCGAAGCAGCGAGTGATCGACGTGCGGCAGATGCCGAATCGGCGGATTTATTGTGTTGACTTGCGCGTACACAGCCAGGCTCCGCCGTATATCGATGAAGTGAAGCGCATTGCGAGGGAAAACTCGATGCAGCTCATGGGGCTGGAGGGTTGGATTGGCGGGTCGCCGAAGCAGGAGCAGTTGCAGAGGTATGTGCAACCGACGAATGATACGGCGCTAGGGCCGCCAGTCGAAATCAAGTCGGCGCGCGCGGAAACCACTCCGCAATCCGCGATTCGCATTCCAAACTCCGGCGAAGATGCGGCGCGACGGTGGTATCCGGTGATCGATTACAGTCGCTGCACGAACTGCATGGAGTGCATCGATTTTTGTTTGTTCGGCGTGTATGGCGTCGATAAGGCGGAGACGATTCTGGTTGAGCAGCCGGACAATTGCCGCAAAGGGTGCCCGGCTTGCAGCCGGGTGTGCCCCGAGAACGCGATCATTTTTCCGCAGCACAAGACGCCGACGATTGCGGGGGCTGACGTTGTCGCGGGCTCGCTGAAGATTGATCTTTCCAAGCTATTCGGCGCGCCGGAGAGCGGCGAAACGGCCGAGCAAGCAGCGGTTCGAGAGCGGGATGAACAGCTTGTGCTGGCGGGGCGGCAGGCGGTTGGGGCGAATGTTGGATTGCCTAAACGTCAGACGGCGAAGGATGGCCAGCCGAAGGATGAACTGGACTCGCTGATTGATGCGCTGGATAATTTTTGATATGAGCACGGAACTAGTCCCGCAAACTGCGCCCGTATGGGCAACTTCATGGAGTGCTGAAGCTGCAAACAGCGAGGGCTATTCGTCGCCCCATCGCAGCAACTTCGCCGAAGTCTGGATGCAAGTCGGCCAGGTTCCGCTGGAGCGAATTCTTAGCGAACCCGCTCCAGGCTCGGCGACGCCGAATGATGCGATCGATTCGAGAAAAAAAATAGGAATCAATTGTGAATTGGTGAACGGCACACTTATTGCGAAAACCATGGGATTCTATGAATCGCACCTGGCCTTAATATTGGCCCACTTACTCAATGACTATTTGGATCGTCATCCGATAGGCATCGTTGCAGGCGAGGACGGTCCATTCCAATTGCTTTCCGACAATGTGCGAAAACCGGATGTAAGCTTCTTATCCTTTGCGAGAATGCCAGGTGGAAAATTGCCTCGCGAAGCTGCCTGTCCGATTGCGCCGGATTTGGCAGTAGAAGTTCTTTCCCCAAGCAACACTGTGGCCGAAATCGATCTAAAACTGAAACAATACTTTGCCGCGGGCGTGAGGCTCGTCTGGATCATCGAACCAGAACTAAGAACCGCCCGCGTTTTCACTGCGGTCGATAGGCATGAAGACATTCCTAGTCATGGAACCCTGCGCGGCGGTGACGTGCTTCCTGGCTTCGAACTGCCGCTGGCGCGGTTATTCGAGAAAGCGGGTCCACGAATCGATTAATTTTGGTCAGCAAAGGATGCAGGTTCGCTTGTAGGTTCTCGTAACTCTTGCCAGCATCCACGGTAGGCAATCGCATACCTTCCGTCTGGTCCTCGATTTTTTCGTATTTCGCCGTCCATTCTTTGTAATCTTTTGGACGCACGTGGCACTTCCCACCACCATTTTCGACAAATGCAGAATGGCATGAGTGGGCGTCCTATTTCGCTTCATCTGCGGCCTTCTGCCTCTTGGCCTTTTGCTTCGGCTTTTGCGCGGAGCCCTTATTGGGATCGCTGTCGGGCTTCGTGGCCCCTTTGGCGGCGGCGATGGCGAGAGGTTCGAGCTGTTTGCCTTGGTCGCTGGAGTCTTCGATCCAGCGGTCGACGGCGGCGCGGAGCTCGAGCAGGATGGTTTGGTGGTCGGGCGAGGTGGCGAGGTTTTTGGTTTCGTAGGGGTCGGCCACCTCGTCGTAGAGCTCTTCGGGCGGCATGGAGGGGGAGGTGAGGAATTTTTGGAGCGGTGTGAGTTTTCCCTGGGCGTCGAGTTCTTTGAGGAGGTTCCAGACGGGATAGGAGCGTTGCTTGTAGTCGTTGTCTTGCAAAAAGGGCCGCTCGGGAGTGAAGTTGTGGATGTAACGGTAGCGATCGGTACGGACGGTGCGGAAACGGAAGACGGTTTCGTCACAGCGGTCGCGGGCGCCGAAGACGTATTTGTGCGGCGAGGCGGCGTTCTTGCCGAGGAAGATGTCGCCTTGCATCTTGGCGGGCTTTTTGGCGCCAGCAATATCTAGAAATGTGGGCGCGAGGTCGATGGACAGGAGCAGGCGGTCATCGACTTTGCCGGCGGAAATCTGCTGGGGGGCGGGGAAATTCTTGGGCCAACGAATGATGCAGGGAACGCGAAGGCCGCTGTCGTAGCAGAATTGCTTGCCGCGGACGTGGGCCTGTCCGTGATCAGCGGTGAAGACGACGATCGTGCTTTCGGCCAGTCCGTCGGCGTCAAGTTGCTTGAGAATCAGGCCGATTTTGCGGTCGAGCTCGGTTGCGGCGTCGAGATACTTGGCCCAGTCTTCGCGCGTCACCGGGTGATCGGGGTAATAGGGCGGGATGACGACTTTTGATGGATCGGCATGTTTGGGCGCGTGAAAGGCGCGGTGCGTTTCTTGAAAGTTGATCTGGGCGAGAAAGGGCTGGTGGGTTTTCAGGTCATCCCAGCGGTCGGAATCGAACGGCTTGCCCTCGTAGGTGAAATTCCAGTCGGTTTTGCCCGTGCCGTTGAATTCGAAATGTTTGGGCAGCTCTTTCAGGTTGGCGGTGAAGTAGCCGGCGTCGCGCATCCAGTCGGTGAGGACGCGAACGCCCTCGGGCAGTTTGTAGCCGTCGTCGCGGTGCGAGCGGTGGTTGTGAGCGCCGATCGTGGTTTGATACATGCCGGTCATGAAGGCGCTGCGGCTGGCGGAGCAGACCGGCGCGGTGGTGAAAAACCGCGTGTAGCGCGTGCCTTGCTCGGCGAGGCGGTCGAGGTTGGGCGTGGAAACTTCGGTGGTTCCGTAGCAGCCGAGATCGGGACTGAAATCTTCGGCAATGAGCCAGAGGATGTTGGGGCGATCGGCGGCGGTTGAGAGCAGCGGCAGAAGCCCACTCAGTAGCAACACCAAAAGCGCGGAACGCGGAACGCGGAACGCGGAGTAAAGGAGCGATAGTACTGAGTACTGAGTACTAAGTACTGAGCACTGGCTGGACCCTAAGAATCGATTGGGCATTCCGCGATATCGTGTCATTGGTGGCTCCTCGTCCGCGCTTCAAGGGTACGATTTCAACTGGTGGGCACAGCCCACCCTGCGGTTAGTAATCTCGGAAAGGCCCGCGGGGCTCGGCTTCGTCCATTTGCTTGCGCCAGGCGGTCCATTTGGCTGAGATTTCGGCGGCTTTGTCGGGCAGTTTGGCGGATAGATCCTGCTTTTCGCCGATGTCGCTCGACAAATCGTACAGTCCCCTACCCTGCTGTGATTCTAGCCATTTGTAGTTGCCGATGCGGGCGGCTTTTTGGCCTCGAAATTCCCAGAACATCTCAGAGCGCGGCGAAGGCGCGCTGCCAACGAGCGTGGGCAGCATGTTGTAGCCGTCGAGCGTGACGTCGGACGGCGTTTCGGCAGGCACTGGCAATATGCCAGTGGCACCCCCGGCGGCGGCGGCAAGCGTGGGCATCAATTCCAACGTCGTCAAGAATTCGTCGCTGACGCGGCCGGAGGGGATTTTGGCAGGCCAGCGGGCGATGAAGGGGACACGGAGGCCACCTTCCCAGAGCGTGCTTTTGTTGCCGCGGAGGGGAGCGTTGCCCCCGTTGCCGCTGCCGCCGTTGTCGGATTGAAAAATGACGAGCGTGTTTTGTTCTTCGCCGCGGTCGCGAATGAGGGCGAGGATTTCGCCGATGGCGTCGTCCATGCAGGCGACGGCGGCGTAATAGCGTTTCAGATTGTCGGCGAGCTTGGCGTCGGCGTATTTGGCGACGTATTCGGGCGGGGCTTGGACGCCGGGGCGGCCGCCGGAGCGTTTTTCGGCGGCGCTCGGAACGCCACGGAGGGCGTTCCCTGCAGTGCCTTCTTCAGCACCGAAGCTGGAGGCACCGTGGGGGGCGTTGAAGCAGAGGTATAGGAACCAGGGCTGGTTGGTCCCTCGCTCACGCTTCGGGTTAGTGTCGTCGGAGGCTGCGGTCCCTCGCTTACGCGTCGGGTTAGTGTTGTCGCCGCGAATGAAGTGCAATGCCTCGCGCTTAAATAAATCGGTGGCGTAGGCGCCTTGGTCGGTTTTGGTTCGCGCGTTACCGGCGAACATGGAGTGAACGCCGTAACGCTCGTGCGTGTAGTAGTCGATGCCGTTGTTACCATGGCCGTAGAAGAAATCGAAGCCGCGCTGGAGCGGGAGATAGCGTTTGGCCTGGCCCATGTCCCACTTGCCGACCATGCCACAGCGATAGCCGGCGGAGTGCAGCATGTTGCCGAGCGTTTGCTCGCGCGGATCGAGGCCGATGGTCATTTCGGGGCTGGTCGAATATTCCTGCTCGCTGTAGCGATGGCCGTAATTGACGAGGTCATTGCGGACCATGTCGTACAGGCCGTTGCGCAGCGGATGGCGGCCGGTGAGAATGCTACCGCGCGAAGGCGTGCAGGCGGGCCAGGTGACGTAGTAGTTGGTCAGCCGGACGCCCTCCTTGGCCAGTCGGTCGAGATGGGGCGTTTGAATAGCCTTTGTGCCGATGCAGCCGAGATCGGGCCAGCCCTGATCGTCGCTGACGATGAGGAGAATGTTGGGGCGGTCGGCGGCGGTGATTGGGCAAAGGACAGCGGCGACGATAATCACGCACAGCGAAAGTAGCGGCGCTGAGTACTGGATGCTTCGTGCGGGCCAGAAATGGCAGGCGTGCATGCGGGGGTGTGACGACATTTATATAGACTCGGTGGAAGACCGTATTATGATCCGCGGAGGCACGCGGCTACCAGTGGCGTACGCAGGCGATTCGACCGCGAGTAGCGAAAGCGATATGATGGAGCTACGTCCTGAAAATGCCGCGGCTGGCATTTGACGCCACGCAATTCGGTGCCTGCATTGAATCCCCGCCTTCGCAAAACTGTGTCTGCGATCGAATCGACGGTCGATGGACCGCATTTGAACGGCGATTCGATCGATTGCGTGGGGCCGGAGTGTCGCGTGCATCTGGCACGCTTCCATTTAGGACAAGGGAGTGATAGCGGCTCCTCGAAAGAAACGCGGGAGCTGCTCCGCCTGCGGCTGCGGAGCGCGGCGCTGTTGATGTTTGCGGGCTTCGCGGCGTTTTTAGTCTGGCACACGATCCGAATCGAATTCGATTCGGCGTTAAAAGTCGGCGTCTATGCCGCCCATTTCGCGACGACGCTGATCATTGCGGCGATCGGCTACTGGCTGGCGACGGTCCATCCGTTGACAACGCGGCAGCTCCGCGCGATTGAGCTGATCACGTTCGGCGTACCGCTGGCGTTCTTTCTGCTCATGCAATACGCAAAAACCGCCGAATGGGCCGATGAGCTGGGGACGCTGCCGGAAACGGCGCCGTGCTGGGTGTTGATGGTCTTCACGTACGCGCTGTTCATTCCCAATTCGTGGCGGCGGGCGGCGGCAGTGATCGGCGTGATGTCGGCTGCGCCATTTGCCGGTTTACTTCTCGCTGCGATCTTTAAGCCGGAGGCGGCATCGCTGATCGTGGCCGATTCGCGCGTGCTGGTCGAAATGGTGCTGATCGTTGGCCTCGCGGCGCTCAGTGCGATCCTGGGAGTCCGCACGATCAACCGTCTGCGCGATGAAGCCCTGCGGGCGCGGCAGTTCGGGCAGTACAAGCTGAAAAAGTTGATCGGCAGTGGCGGCATGGGCGAGGTGTATCTAGCCGAGCATCTGCTGCTCAAGCGGCCGTGTGCGATCAAGGTGATTCATCAGGAGAAAGCAGGCGATCCCAAGGTGCTGGCCCGGTTCGAGCGCGAGGTGCAGGCCACGGCCAAACTCTCGCACTGGAATAGCGTCGATATTTACGACTACGGGCGCACGGACGACGGCACGTTTTATTACGTGATGGAATTTCTGCCGGGGATGAATCTCTCGCAGCTTGTCCGCGGCTATGGGCCGCTGCCCGCCGCGCGGGCCATTCATCTGATCCGGCAGGTCTGCAATGCACTGTCCGAAGCCCACGAACAAAATCTTGTTCATCGCGACATCAAGCCGGCGAATATCTTTGCGGCGATCCGCGGGGGGCGATTCGATGTCGCAAAGCTGCTCGATTTCGGGCTCGCTAAGCCGCTCTTAGAAGCGACATCGGCGCGATTGACGCATAAAGGGGCGATCACGGGCTCGCCATTGTACATGTCGCCGGAGCAAGCGACCGGGGAGCACGATCCGGATGCTCGCAGCGATATCTATTCGCTGGGCGGAGTGCTTTACTACGTCGTCACCGGGCGGCCGCCGTTCGACGACGAGCAGCCGATGAAGGTGATCATCGCGCATGCTCACGATCCGGTTGTGCCGCCCAGCCAGCTCAATCCGGACGTGCCGGACGATTTGGAGCTGGTCATTCTGCGATGTCTACAAAAAAATCCCGACGACCGCTACCAATCCGCCGCCGATCTGGCCGCCGCACTCGAAGATTGCAACGATTACGGCCGCTGGACCCGCGATGATGCGCAGCGGTGGTGGGAAGAGCGGGAATCGTCGGCCGTGAAAGACGCGGAAGCGATTACGGTGGCATAATCGGCGAGTGCCATGCACCTTCATCACGGCCACGATCATTCGTCTTGCGTTGCGAGCCAGAATTATGGCAAGGCATTTGCCATCGGCGCGGTGCTGAATGCGGCGTTTGTGGCGATCGAGCTGGTGTTTGGCTTCTGGGCGGGCTCGCTGGCGTTGATTGCCGATGGGGGGCACAACCTGAGCGATGTGCTGGGGTTGTTGCTCGCGTGGGGGGCGAGCTATTTGGCCCGACGTCGGCCGAGCGGGCGACGGACGTATGGCCTCAGGCGGACTTCGATCCTGGCGGCGCTGGCGAATGCGATTTTGCTGCTGATGGCGGTGGGGGCAATCGCATGGGAGGCAATCTTGCGGCTCTGGCAGCCGGAGGCAGTGGCTAGTGCGACGATGATTTGGGTGGCGGGGGTCGGCGTGATCGTTAACACGGTTACGGCTCTGCTATTTATGTCGGGCCGCAAGAATGATTTGAACGTTCACGGGGCTTTTTTGCACATGGCAGCGGACGCCGCGGTGTCGCTGGGCGTGGTAATCGCGGGCATTGTAATTCGCTATACGGCGTGGTTCTGGATCGACCCGGCGATCAGTCTGGTCATTGCTGTGGTGATCGCCGTTGGCACATGGGAGCTGTTGTGGCAGTCGCTGAATCTGGCGCTCGACAGCGTTCCGAAGCAGGTCGATTTGGAACTGGTGCGCGGTTACCTCGCCGGCCTGCCGGGAGTGACGGCCGTTCACGATCTGCATATCTGGGCCTTAAGCACAACCGAGATCGCGCTGACCGTGCATCTCGTGAAGCCCGCGGCCGAAGTCGATGACGATTGGCTCGACCGAGTGGGGCATGAGTTGCACGACCGCTTCGGAATCGTACACCCGACGATTCAGATTGAATCGGGGCGCGGCGCGAATGGTTGCCGGCTGGCGTCGGATGATGTCGTGTAATGTCGTTGCAGAAGAGCTCGGCGGGAGCCTCGCCCTCCCGAGGGCCAATTTGTCTTTCGCGAAACCACAAAACGGGCCGTTGTTAGCCAGTTTTTCTCGCGATTTTTCGACTTCTCGAACGCGGCACGGCGATTGCGACTAGTGCATCGCGCAACTGGCTGCGAATTGGTTCGCGGCTGCATCGAACGATTCAACCGAATACAAAGCGAGGAGTGAGATCATGAACAATCGACTATTTTGGGCGTTTCTGTGGGTGATCGGCCTGCCGCTGCCACTCGTGATCATTCTTTATATGCTGTTTGGCCATCATGGTTAAGCGACAGGATGAGAGCGTCCGGTTTGTGTGTTTCCACGCAGAGTGTGGGAACAAGGAATAAACTGGGTCCCGGAATATTTGGTGGAAGTCCACCTCGATTAAGGACCGGGAGCAGGTTTGCTCCCGGCTATGGGGCTCGTTACCTGCGGCGGCTGTAGGCAGGCGGCGAGTTGGTGAGCAATTGCCTGCAGCCATTCCGTCTGCGGCGGGCCATAGGGGCGGAATTTTTCGGCGACACCGCGCTCATCGCTATAGAATATGGCCGTGTAGTTGCTGAGCTTGCTGGCGGCGGGGCTGTCCATGAGGTTGCTGGAATCGGCGGCACTCATTTGGAAGAGGACACGCATTTCGAAATCGCGCATCGATTGCCGATCGAGCCAGCGATTGGCGTTGTTATACGAATCGCACCAAATGAGCGAGTGGATGCCGACGGACGGCCCTTCGCGGAGGATCGTGGCGAATTTTTTGCCAGCCGCGGCGCTCGAATCGTCGTCGAAGCTGTAATCGTCGGCTTTTTTGAGGTCGCGGAAGCGGGCGAGGTTGTAGATGACCAGGAATATTGGCTCGGCTGATTGCTCGCCGGCGGCCAGTCGGCGGTTGACTTCATCCGCGAGGTCAGAAACTAGTTGGCCCGCGCCTCGCGGCTGCAAAACGGCACCGTCGATTCCCGTTTTATCGAGCAATCGCTGCCACAGGCCGGCTTCGGCCGACTCGGGGCGCGCACCGTCGAGGATGTAGAACCGCTGCAGGCGCGTCGGTGAGCTATCGCTTCGGGGAATTGCGGAAGCCGCACCGGCGAGGGGGCCGAGTTGGGAGGCGAGACTAATGACGCCCACCGAGAGCATGCCGATCGCTTGCTCGTCGCTTTGGCCGACGACCAGCAAGTTGCTCCCGCTTTGGGGACGAAACATCGCGGCGGTCGGATCCTTGATGGCTACCGCGGCGCCGAGCCAGGCCTGCAAGCCGTCTTTGGACCGTGTGGCATCGCTCGCGCTTTGCAACATGGACCCGAGCAGCTTATTCTCCGCTGGATCAGCGGCGGCGTTACCTTCGAAAACGATGGGCTTGGGCGGTTCGGCATGCCGCTGGCGCGCGAGCTCTGAGACTTGCGTCAGCCGCTCCTCCCGCTCGCTATCCGATAACCAGACGACCTGAAACGGATGATTGCCTTCGACGAGACCGTTGGCGTCGTTGTAAATGGCTTCGCCGGGGCGGCTGAGCAGGCGGGCGGCGCTATTGTCTTCGCTCAAAATCAGGTGGGCATCGGTTTCGCTGCACTGCAAAGCGATGCGGACGGCCATTTGGCCGAGCGTGCTGCGGGCGAGTGAATAAGCGCCGGCCAGCGTTTGCGAGCCGAGCAGCACGTGAATGCCAAAGGCGCGGCCTTGGCGGACGAGGCGATCGAGTAAAAGCGCGGCGTCGTGGGCGACGCGGTCGTCGGTTGTGAAGAATTCCTGGAATTCGTCGATGATGAGGAGGACACGGGGCATACGTTCGTCGGGAGGGCGAAGCTCCTGCTGAGCCGGCGTTGCGGGTTCGTCCTCGGCTCGGCGGGAGCCTCGCCCTCCCAGGGCGTCCTGCCGTTCCATGGCATTGCGATACGACTTCAAATCCTGGACGCCGGCTCTGCGAAACAGATCGCCGCGGCGTTTCAGCTCCTGGTCGAGCCGCTCTAGCACGCTCATGCCGAATTCGCGTTCGCTTTCGATGGCGATCACGCGGGCGTGGGGCAAGCCGAGCACGGCGTAGGCTTTGAACTCGACGCCTTTCTTGAAATCGATGAGATAAAACTCGATCTCGTTTGGCGAATAGCACAGCGCCAGGTTGGTGATCAGCGCATTGAGCAACGTCGATTTGCCGCTGCCCGTTTTGCCGGAAATTAGCACGTGCTGCGAGGTGCCTTTGCCCAGCCGCATCGTTTGCAGGCTTTTGGCCCCGGCTCGGCCCAGGGCGACTTCGATTTCGCCGCGGCTGTCGCGTTGCCACCATTCGTTGCGCGGCGGCATAATCATTTCGAAAGGCACTTCGACGCGAGAGGCGTCCTTCGCGAGGCTGCCGATCTTTTTGACGATCTGGGTAAAGTTGGCGTCGTCGGGCGGCTGCTCAAGCGCCAATGGCAACTGCCCCATGACCGCATCTTTGGAGCGGAAATAGTTGGACTCGTCGTCCCAAACGAGCGTCACCGCCTGGCCGGCGAGATCGTTTAGATCGAAATTACGCGGCAAGGAGAGCTTGGAATCGGTGCTGACCAGCATCGACACGCCACAGCGAGCGCCGCTGGTGGCAATTGCTGCCAGGCGACGAGCGGCATCTTCCGAGAAATTCGCTGGAAAGTTGGCGACCACCAGAATCTGAAACGGCTCGGCGACTTCGCCGGCCTGCTCGTTGTATTCCTGAATCGAGCTGAATTCGTTGCGGAGATATTTTTGGATCACGTTCTCCATGTGCTGCGTTAAATCGGCCAGCCGCTGATTGATATGCGCCGATTCCGTCCAGATGCGGCTGCCGACGAGCTTGTCGTCGTAGTCGGCCAAGTGCATGAAGGCCGAAAAGTTTTGGCCCAGGCCGACGGGATCGATAATCGTGAACCGGACTTTGCCGGGCGGCAGCGCGGTCAGAAGCCGCAGCATGGCATCTTGCAGCACGTCCGTCGCTGCGTCTCGCCCCGCCCCTTCGGCTTCTAGCAACAGCGACGGCCGGGTTGGAAATTCGAGCGCGGCAGGCAGCGTAAAATGGGTTGTTTTATCGGCCGGAGCATCTGCCGACGCCAAGTCGATGTCGAAATGGCCGATCGCGAGTGCGGAAAGCGATTCAGCCGGTTCGCCATTGCCCGACGAGGCACTGGCTTTTGCCCCCGATCGGGGCGGCTGCCAGTTTGGTGACGAAATGGTATCCCAGCCGGGTGCATGACGACTGCAATGGTCGTTTGTCGCGCTCGCCAGGTGGCTCAATTCGGCGACGGCAGCGTTCCACGCGGCGGTCAGTTCGGCCAGTTCGTGATCGCGCTGTTGGCGACTGGCGTCGAACTGAGCCAGGAATTGCTGCCGCAGCGCTGCGAGTCGATTTGTGAACGACGCTTCGATTTGTTCGATTTCCGGCAGATACTGCCGGTCGAGGGCGTGCAGCTTCTCTTCGTATTTACTCTCCACGCGAGCACGGCGGGTAACCAGCTCGCCTTCCGCTTGCTTGACGCTTTTCGCGTGAGCGAATTTCGCCTCTTTGCGGCGGCGCTTGTACTCGGCTTTGGCCTCGGCTAAGTCGGCGTCGCGGTTGGCGATGACTTTTCGTTTAGCGTCGTTGGCGGCGGCTTTCCCGGCATCACGCGCGGCAGACAGATTCGTGTGCGCCTCGCTGATCGCGGCCATAAACTCGGGCAGCACGAGTCGCGTTTGTCGCTTGGCATAAGGGCGGGCGAAAGCCCAAGAGCCAATGGCGGCGGCCAGTGATCCGACGCCAGTCACACCGAGCACGACGCCCCAGCCAAAGGCTTTAAGCAAGAGCCAGCTTAAGCCAAAGGCGACCGGCACAGCGAAGATGAAGATTAGCGCGGGCCAGCCTTCTTCGACGAAACGCGCGGCGGGCTGGTTTTGGATTTTCGCCAGACGCTCAATGGCTCGGCCGAGCGCGGTCTGGTAATTCTTGACGTATTCCTGGTCCGTCAGTCCAGGAACGGCAGGCGGCGTCGCGACACTTTCAGCGGCATCTGTACCGCGACGACGAATCAACTCCTGCATTTTGAGCACGAGCGAGTGCAACTCCGCCGCACTGGCCTGGCATTTTTGCTGAAAGATGGCCAGCTCTTTGCGCGGGCCGGTTTTTTGCTCGCGGTAGGCCTTGAGCACTTGCTGGGCGCGGTGCTGGCGGAGGGTTTTGGCATCGGCGATGGAGTCCACCATCTCCTGTTCGGATTTGACCGTGAGCTGCTTTTCCTGCTGCAAAAGCTTGTGGCCTTCGCTGTCGTAGGCAGCGAGCACGGTTTCTCGGGCAGCTTTGTATTCGGCAATTTTTGCGGCGTGCCCGGTTTTGAACTCGGCGATGGCCGCGTCGCGCAAGCGTTCGAACTCGCGTCGATGGACGGAGGACCGCTGGCGATCGCGCTCGTTGGCAGCGCCACCTTCGCTCGACCGGCGCGCGGCAAGTCGAAGAATGCGGTCGATCAGCTCGCGCTGGCGCTCGAATGGTACGAAGGGGTCGGACACTCGGTTGCTCGGCTGTGTTCGTCGGGCGGCCTAGTTCGTTGTGCGGCCTAGTTCGTTGCTCGGACTATTCTTCGCGTTTATTCTTCACGTTTATTCTTCAACGTTTATTCTTCACGGTCGGGATCGGACAATTCGCGGGCCGCCTTGTCGGCGGTTGCGGCGAGGACTTGGGCGGCCGTGAGAAGCAGTTGCATCTGGGCCTGGATCGGATTGATGTATTCTTGCTCGAATTCGTGGCTCGTGCTGTCGTTCCAATGCTGTTTGGCCTCGGTCCAGCGCAGATTCAAGTCTGCGACAGCGTGTGTTAGCTGGCTGAGGCCATCACCGAGATTGCAGATTCGTCGCACGGGGAGGTCTTCCTGTTAGGTCTTTCCTTGTTCGGTGTATTTGTCGAGTGCTGCCGCCATTCGTTCGGCAGCAGCAATCGCTTTGACGACGTCGGTCTCCAGGTAGCTCCGCAGCCGGGCGACTTGCGTTGCGAAATCTTCCGTGGCCTTCTGCATCTCGCTGCCCCAGCGGTGGACGATTCGCGATTTGTCTTCAGCGACCTGCAGGCGGCGTTTGGCTTTTTCGAGGGCCTTTTTTTCGTCGTAGCACGACGGGCGATCCTCGCTGCTCACGCGGACTTCGCAGCGGACCAGTGCCTGACGACCTTCTTGCACCGCGTCCGAGGCTCGCCGGGCTTGTTGCGGCCAGTAGCGTGCCCGATCGCCTTCAATCCAATCGACCGGTCGCCGGGCCTCGAGCTCCATCGAAACCAAAGCTGCTTCGACATCGGCGCAAAACTGCACCAGGGCCGTTTTGACGGCCTTGAGGGTGTCGATCGAGGTGACGCTGGCGGTTGTCATTGGTCATTGGTCATTGGTCATTGGTCATTGGTCATTGGTCATTGGTCATTCGCCACCAAAGGGCAAATGACAAGTGACAAATGACTTTTTACGACTGGAGATAGTCCTCAATATGCTGGGCTTTGCGCAACAAATGCGGCACGTATTCATCCGCTGTCTCGGTGAATCGCAGCAGCGTTTTCATATTCGTTTCGAATTCGTCGGCGAATTTTTTGTGCTCCTGGTCGCGCCAGGTTGCGCTAAGGGTGGCGAGCTGGTTGCCGAGGGCGGCGGCTCGTTCGCGAAGCTGGGCATTGAATTTTTTCAGGCCATGGGCAAATTGCCGCAACTCTTCGGGATCAACAACAGCTTGTGGCATTTTTGATTTTCCTTATTTCCCACTCTTCCGCTCACCTACTCACACCACTCCCATACCGCTCCGCGAGCTTTGTCAGCTTCATTTGGACGGCGAGCTTGCTGGCCTCGGCCAGGGCCTCGTTTCGGCCGGCCAATTGATCAATCCACAACGCCGAATCGGCCGCCAAGCGATAATTGCGCAGCGCGCCGGGAATATCGTCGAGCTGCCGCAGGCAGTGACCGAGCGCTAGCGCTGCCGGTGCATGCATGTCAGGATCGGCGAGCGCTTTTTCAAGATGATCGCAAGCGTCACGACTCCGCTCGCCCCGCTGCAAACAGACTCCCAAGCCATAATGAGCCGCGGCGCCAGCTCCCTGGCGCTTCACCCGGCCGCGAAAAATGTCCAGCTCGGCCTTGTCGCGATCTTTGATCGCATCGGCCAGCGACTGGCGGCTCTGCGGATTGTCGTTGGCCTTCAGCTCCTGATTGGCAATCTCGACGCGCCGGGCGTGACGCAGCATCGACACTTCTTCCCACATGGTTTGGACCCGAAAATCGTGGTCGGTCGCTTCGCGGCCTTTGGCGAGCAATCGCTCCGCATCGTAGTCGCGATCTTTGTCGAGATAGGCCTGCGCTAGTTGCAGATACGAATCGGGAATCGACGGACGATCGCGAACCGCCGCTTCGAGTTGCTGAATGACTGTTAGAGGCGGCCCGGCGGTCGTGCCGGTTGCTGAAAGCTTGACCAGCGGCTGGTCTGCTTTGACCGGACGCAATCTCAGCCTACGAAGAAAGTTTCCGTCCGACTGCATTCCCGATTCGTCGCGACTTTGAGCAATCACGGTTTCAGCGAGCAGCCGCGGCGCGTCCTCATCGCGGACGTCGAGGTCTTCCATTCGCCGACAGCAGGCAAGCGCTTCGTTGAATTGGTGTTGGTCGAACAGAGATCGCGCGGCGCTGTGTTCAGCGGCCAGATCGGCCGCTGGCGGGTTTGCCAGACTGGAATTTTGCTCGCTCATCACCGATCGCCCGCCAGCGGAAGGCCGGTATCTAAAGGGCCGCAAGTCGTTCCTTTCATTATAGCTGGGCGACGTATTTGGGCCTGAAAATGGGCTAAACGGGCGTTACAGTCGTGCTTGCTGGTGCAATCGGACCGACCCATCTGGCATTCGGCTCAGGCACACTCCACGACGGGGCTTTACGACCCGCCAAAAACGCTATCCACGGCGGCGGCCCAATGCGTTGGCGGCGGTTGCTGCTGAGGCGGCTGAGGAGCCGGCTTGGGCGGTGGATTGAGCAGCGACAGGCCGAAGTTCAGGCCGTGGAGTAATTGTTCGCCGCTGGCAATGTGCAGGTCGAGCAGGCCGTCGGTTGTGAGCTTGCTGCCGGTCGGCAGGACGATTTGAACTTGATAGTCGCCCGCGCCTCCGAATTGATTAAAGCGGAAGCGTCCGGCGCGGTCGGTTTTGGTTGTGCCCATGACGTCGCCGTCTTCGTCGAGCAGTTGGACGGTGATGCCGGCCAGTCCCGGCTCATTGCGCGGATCCTGACCGCCGTTGCCGTTCACGTCGGCATAAACGTGCCCTTCGGCGGCCGACTTGAAGAAGAACACGTTGTTTTGCAGGCCCGTAACACCAGTGTTGCGTTCGATGATGTCGGCGAGCGTGGTGTTGCGAATCTGGCTGAGCTGCTGACCGGAAAATGTGCCTTCGTACCAGAAGCGATCGCCGTCGCGAAGGCGCTGGAATTGATCGGCGATGATCGCGGTGAAGAGCGGCCCCATGCTGCCACCAGACGTGTGATCTTCGGCCAAACCGCCGACCCAGAGATCGATGTTGTTGACCGAGCCGTAGAGGCTTTGCAGCTTGGCCGCGAGCACTGGATCGGACGTAATCTGCGAAAAATTCGTGACGGCGGGCAGGCCGTAAGCCACTCGAGTCGTGTTGTAGTCTGCCAGGCCGTTATCGCGGCCGCGCTCGATGTTGAGGCTGGCCAGATCGAGGCCGCCGGCGCCGGGCGGGCCAAAGAGGAAGTTGCGCAGGCTATCGACGACTTGCGTGTCGAGCTCCTGTGACACGTCGGACGACAGATACTTCAGCAGCGGGTCGATGCCGCTGGCTTCGATGGCAGCCGGGTTGAAGAACGCCATGCTCAGCGGCAACGCGGGCTCTGTCTCATTGCCGTTGTTATCCATGAACTCGACATCGTCGCCGACGATGCTGTGGCCGAAGCGGAAGGCGGCGGTGGAAAACTCGTTGGCGATTCCCGGGTTCACGCCGGGGTTGTAGCCGTGATAGGCCGAAACCGCGCCTGGCCCGAGAATCGCCGGTAGCCACTGGTTGAACGTGATCGACTCGATTTCGCCGATGACGATCGAGCGAGCCTGCTGAAAAATCTGCTCATCCGTCAGCGAGGGATTGGCGGCCGCAATTTTCGCCGCCCATTGGTTGTGCTCGCGGACGAACAGCGTCTGTAAACTCGTCAATTCGATGTTTTCGTTGGCCCGCACATCGCCGGCGGCGAAAAGCTGATCTTCCGGAAAAATCTGGGCGTCGTTGGCCATGTTGAGCATGGGGCCGCCGAGCGACACTGTGTTGTTCAGCGGCAACATGTTGCCCGCGCTGGTTTTCATCAGGCCGCCGCTCATCGTGCGCAGCTCAGCGGCCGTTGTCGCGTCGGAGCCATAGATCATCGAGCCGTCGAGGAAGGAAGTGATCGTGTTGACCTGCTGACGAGGGTTGCTGGTGCTGGTGCCGGTGCCGGTGGCCGCATCGAAGATCGAGCGGCTGGTGTCGATCGTTTGCGTGCCGGTGCTGAGTGGATCGAACGACGGGTCGCCGGTCGGCACGGCGATCTGGAGCACGTCGGTGCCGCCGGTCGGCGTCAGGTCCATGTCGTGGTCGATGAATTGGCCCCAAGCATAAGACATCGCCGAAAGCTGCCGCGAGTTCAAAATGTCCTGGCCTCCTTGATCGGAGACGGTGTTGCTGATGACGCGGGCCGAGGGGCGATCCTCGCCCGCGGGGGACGAAATGCCGTCGCCGTAGGCGGCCGGCGCGGTGCGGAGTAAATCGACGTCAGTGCTGCCAAAGGTGGTGTTCGCGGTGTTGTTGCCTGTGCCGTCAATCGAGCGGACTTCGCCTGTTGCCACCGGCGGCGTTGGCACCGGCTGTTGATGACCGCCACTCCCGCTGCCTCCACCGCGGTTAATGCGGTTGATAACCATCATCACGTCCATCGCGGTGCACTGGCCGTCGCCATCGACATCGATGAACTTACTGGACGTGTTGGTCGCATTTGCATTGATCGCGTTGATGATCGACATCACGTCGGAGGCGGAGCAGCTACCGTCGTCATCGACGTCTTCGGGATCGAAGCTGTTGTGCAGCGGGCCGTTTTGCACCTGGCCTTGAAATGCAGCCACGAGCGCCGTGTCCGGCTGCATCGTGGATTGCACGTCCGCACCCATCGCAGCCACGGCCATGAGTGAGCGAGTTTCCAAGGACTCCAGGCCGAGTTGAATGCGGCGGAAGTCGGGTAGTTCGGGCTGACGACGAAGAAGACCCAAAATACCTTTTGTGATTGTGCTATTTCTCGAGCGAGTGCCTGATTTTTTCGAAAGATGAGCCATCGTTTTGTTCCTTCAAGATGAGAAACCACCGTTCCGAGCGCGGGGAATTGCGCACGGCGCCGGCGGCGCGAGATGAGATGCCCCAAGAGCGAGACCGTGGCCTCACCTGAGCTTCTCGCGGCTGATCGAATGCCGGAGAGGCACCGAGGCCGACTCAGGCGAGGCCACCAGGCCCCGATACGAACCATCCGAGAAGAATTGAGATAAGCTTTTCTGCAGCCGCCGCGGCCGGCGATGCGGCGCGGCGGTATGATTGGTTGATTGATCGCCTGCGGCGGCGATCTACCGGCCTATCGCCTCACAGAGTTGTAGGCCACAAGCGTCGCTGGAGGCTTGTTCGCAGCGGGCAAGCCGCTTTGAACCGCGAGTAAAGCCCGCGTGCGCGCACGGCTGGCAGCAACTGCCGACCGCGATTGCTCGGCACGATACTTTCGCGCTGCGAGCTGCTCGGCCTTTAGCTGCTGCTGCCGCATCGCCAGCATGGCCTGTTGCTGGGCCATTTGCTGAGCGATGATCTGCGACATCATCATGCCGTAGGCCAATGAGCCGGGCCCCGTATACGTCGACACTCCGGTGCCGCCGAGGCCCAGCAATCCGGCGCACGATGTCACGCCGGTGGTCCCGGTCATGCCCATCGAGCCCCCCTGCCCTCCTCCGCTGCCACCACCACCACGGCACTGAGCGAGTGCCGCATTGCTAAGAAATGCATTGCTGGCGAGCATGCCAGCCAAGAATACAACGACCCAAGAACGGAGCATGTGAAGCCCTTTCTCTGTTCTGAATCGCCCCTGTGGCTGGCCCGTTAGCGTTGCCCCTGTGCCAGCCGCTATGGATAAAAGGACGATTCCACTAATAGATATGTCACCGGCTGAGTCGCAATTCACCGCGCGACATGGCAAGAAAACGAAATTTGTGGTGAACCTTGTTCGTGGGCGTGCTATCTCGTGTTGCGGACGCTAAGCCTTAGCCGATCCATCCGTTCGGCGTTATATTGTCTAGAACCAGCGTATTGGGCCGCCGACTCGCGCGGCGGAACGCCACAGAGGGCGTTCCCTACAGAGTTTCCGAACCCTGAACCCTGAACCCTGAATCCTTATGTCCTCCCCTCGCACGATGTTCCAGAAAATCTGGGACAACCACGTCGTTTATTCCGAAGCCGGCAAGCAGACGATACTGTACATCGATTTGCAGCTTGTGCATGAAGTCACCAGCCCGCAAGCGTTTGAGGGGCTGCGACTTGCCGGTCGCAAGGTCCGGCGGCCGGAAAAGACGATCGCGGTGCCGGATCACAATGTGCCGACGACGGATCGGTCGCTGCCGATTGCAGACCCGATTTCGCGGCAGCAGGTAGAGACACTAAGGCAGAATTGCAAAGAGTTCGGGATCAAGCTGTACGACATTCACGATGTCGAGCAAGGCATTGTCCACGTCATTGGGCCGGAGTTGGGATACACACAGCCGGGGATGACGATTGTTTGCGGCGATAGCCACACGGCGACGCATGGGGCGTTCGGGGCTCTCGCGTTTGGCATTGGCACGAGCGAAGTCGAGCATGTGCTGGCCACGCAAACGCTGCTGCAATCACTGCCGAGAACGCTGGAGCTGCGCGTCGATGGCCCGCTGCCCCGCGGCGTCACGGCCAAGGACATCATTCTCTATCTCATCGGGCAGATCACGACTGACGGCGGCACCGGCTATGTCATTGAATACACGGGTGAAGCAATCCGCGGTCTGAACATGGAAGAGCGGATGACCGTCTGCAACATGTCGATCGAAGCGGGTGCTCGCGCCGGCATGATCGCCCCTGATCAAAAAACGTTCGACTATCTCCGCGTCAAGCCGTATGCTCCGCAAGGCGCCGCCCACGAAGCGGCCGTTGCCCGCTGGAAGCAATTGCCGACCGACCCCGGCGCGAAATATGACAAATCGCTCGTTTACAAAGCGGCCGATATTTCGCCGCAAGTCACGTGGGGCACCAACCCCGGCCAGGTTGCTCCTGTCACGGCGAAAGTGCCGAATCCTTCGACGCTCGGCGACGAAACCGAGCAGAAATCAGCCGCTCGCGCGCTTGAATACATGGGCCTGAGCGCCGGCACGCCGCTGACCGACGTGAAAATCGACCGCGTCTTCATCGGCTCCTGCACCAACGCCCGCATCGGCGATCTCCGCGCCGCCGCCGCCGTTGTGAAAGGTCATAAAGTCGCCGGCACGGTTAACGCCATGGTCGTGCCCGGTAGCGGACAGGTGAAACGCGACGCGGAAGCCGAGGGCCTCGACCGCATCTTCAAAGAAGCCGGCTTCGAATGGCGCGAAGCCGGGTGCAGCATGTGCCTGGCCATGAACCCCGACAAGCTCGAGCCCGGCGAGCGCTGCGCCAGCACCAGCAATCGCAACTTCGAAGGCCGCCAAGGCAAAGGCGGCCGCACCCACCTCGTCTCGCCGGCAATGGCGGCCGCGGCCGCGGTCGCCGGGCATTTTGTGGATGTGAGGCAGTGGGAGTACAAGGCCTAGACCGTGGAGAGCAGATGTCTAAGCTAACGCGGCGAGAAATGATTCAGTACACAGTACTGAGTGCTCAGTACTTGGCCAGCACGGCGACATCACCGGCCGAGGCAATCGCTGCTGGCGATGCAGTTGAGCCAAGTACCTGGACAGATTTTGCTGAGGATGTATTCGTCACCGAAGATACTCTCACCTTCATACTCACCGACGGCCGCATCGTTTCTGCGCCCCTCGCTTGGTATCCGCGTCTCGCGCACGGCACGCCAGACGAATGTAACAACTGGGAAATCGGCAGTGGGATCGGTGTCCACTGGCCTGACCTCGACGAAGACATCAGCGTCGAAGGGATGCTTCGTGGCCAACCGTCGGGAGAAAGCCAGAAGTCTTTTCAGCGATGGCTAATCCGGCGAAAAATCAATAAAACTGCGACAGCAAATTTTCGCAAATAAAAGAGCCGTGATCGAAGACATCATTTCTTTACTGCTGTTATTCGAAGGCCAAATGCCTGACGCGGACACAAACGCGCGAGTGCTTTCGTTAGCCAAGAACCGAAGCAACTGGTCCGGTGCTCATAAACTTTTTGACTTCGTGCGACAGCGAAATCTCGCCGCGATTAGAACTCGCGACTTCGCGCGAGAGTGCCAATATTGCTTTGAGGAGGTCTGCTTAAAGAGCATGTACAATGAGACCGGACCGACAGCGCGGTTTGACAGCGACTCGCCATATTGGATCGCTAAAAACGCGTTCACCCTGGCCCGCGTAATAGGTGTTCCGCTGAATGCCGTTGTCGATATCATGTCCCCTCCGCTCAACAGGGCCGCAGCAGGCCGTTAATCAAGCCAATTCTTCGGCATACGGCGGGGGCCAGGGTGCATTTCCGTACCTGCGCGGTCAGCAGGCTTGGCTGAGGCGGTAGGAGCTTGCGGCGCGGTGTGGTCGGCGGCGTTGCCAGTTGCTGCGCCAGCGGTCATCGTCGCTCAGTTGTGCGGCCCGTAGTTGCAACATGGC
>DASXLL010000133.1:0-8033 GCA_036496265.1 Pirellulaceae bacterium
GACCAGCGGAGCTTTGAGGTTTAGCGTGAAATCGCCATCACTTTGACTCACGATCGTCAGCACAAAAACCTGGTCGAATTGCGAAAATTCCAGCGGTGCAAGCTGTCCGCGAGCCAATCGGACGGCATATTCGGGCACGAACCGCCGCGGGCTGACAACCGGCAGCGCAACTTCCGGCCGGCTGACGCTTTGCAACCACGCCAACGTCGGATTTTCATCGTCACCCAACAAAACCCAATGTCGGCAATCCTCGAACGCCACGATTCCTCGCGGAAAAAGCACAAAATCATCCGCCTCGACCTTCACAGGGCCAAAATGCCGGGTTTCGATTTGCATGGTCGTCGTAGTCCTCTCGCGATGTCACGAAAGGAGCGGGAGAAGTGGAGTTCATCCTCTTTCATCGGCCGCTGAAGGCACTACAAGCAACAAAATCGGCACAGGTGCTAGCAGCCGCGATGATTGCTTACGACGTCAGCCAACGATCCCTACGCCTTGCGAATGAAGTCAGCCGCGAAACTCCGCACTTCGCGCCCATTCAGAACATGCACCATGCGAAGCTGCTGAATCGTGGCATCACTGAACTGGCCGAGCGGCAAATGCACCCACTTCTTCTTGTACTTCTGCGCCAATCGCCGCCACCCGCCGCCCGGCGGCGCCGGCGACAAAAGAGCAATATGCGGACACGCGCTATAGCGGCAAGCGGCCGCCAGTATTCGCTCTTCCAGTGTCTCCGTGAAATCCAGCGATTTATCGTGCCAGATGTCGGGGATCGGCGTTGGAGGATAGATAAAGAGGGCGCCACCATAGGTCGCCATCGCGATTCCCGGTCCGACAAGCTCCTTCGAAAAATCGGTCGCGAAAAATGCCAGCGTCGATTCATCCTTGTGCTCGGCATACCACGTTGTCCTCCACGGATAGTCTCGCGGATCGGCCGGCGAATCGAACAGCATCACGACCGTGTCGAACTTGCCCGTGCTCGGCGGCAGCACCTTCACATAGATTTTGTTCTCATACCAATGCCGCAGTGTATCGCGAATGTCGATGCCATCCAAAATGCTCGTCGTAAACGGCTCCGTTCGTGCGAGGTCGGCGCCCATCACGGCTCGTGCGCGATCGAAGACATGGGCCCGAAAATCCTCAATCAACTTGTCCTCCGGAGGCCAACTGCATTGCGAAAACGGGTTCCACCGCATCTTCCAGGAGTCGCGATCGCGGCGATCCGGTCGTTTTTGCAGTTGCAATCCTCGCCACACCAGCGGCGGCCCGGGCAGACGATTTACCAGCCGCACGATCTCGCCGTCCGGCAAGCGGCCGCGATCCACGCTGAGCGTGATCGGCGGCAGATTCAGGTCCTCAACATACGGATACTCACGAGCCACTTCCGCTACCTGCAGCGCATACTGATCGCCGGCCGTCTGCTTTGCCGCAGTCACGATTGTGTAGAGATCCGGCGTGAGCCGTCGCTCGAACAGCGTCAAGTTGCGGATGTACTTCAAGCACTGCCGCAAGAGATGCGGCGTAATTTTCCGCGCCCGCCGCTTCAGTTCCTGTTGGTAATCATTCCGCGCCGTCAGCAAAAGTTCCTTAATACCATCGATCGACAAATTCTCGTCATCCTCAAGTTCCGCCCTAGCCCGCTCATAAAGACCCGTGATAAATGGCAATTCGCCGAGCATAAACAGCAGCGTGCGATGTTCCGGCTGATAAAGCGACGTTTCTTCGGCTAAATCGTCCTCCACTGTCGGCTCGCGCCGCTCAACGTAAGCTTCGCGAATCCACGGCCAGTCGAGAATCGAGCAGACGAACAGAATCGAACGATACCTTTTCTCCAGCCGCCGCAGTTGCGCCGCCATGTGAACGATTCGATCCCGCACCTGCGCGTGCCGCGGCCGCTCGATGGCGGGCAATACTGCGACAGCGAATTGTTCCGGCGACACTCGCTTTAAGGCATACGCATCCGGCAGAAGCGCCGTATTCGGCACAAAACGACTCGTCTCCAAGTCGATAAACGCCCGCGGAATATGTTCACTAATCGCCGCCCGCAGCGCGGCGATTACTGGCTGACACGGATCGATTGGAACGTAGCTGTGCGTGGGCTCCTCGTCGTCGCCTGCCGCTTCCAAATCCGTGTCATCTTCAGACGACTCCTGCTCAGACCACTTTGTTTCAAATCGCGGCGTTTCCGGCTGCGTGACGATCGTCGGACTCGGCAAGAACTCAATCCCGCGCTCGACATCCGCCCGAAACGACGGCGGCAATGGCACCGCCAGACAATCGAATGCTCGCTCGAGCAACAGTCGCCGCACCGCGAGCGCGAAATCGCCGCTGCCGTGAATCACGGGCAGACACGTGATGCGATCGCTCAGTCGGAGAACGTCATCGGTCATGGGCTGGACGTACTATCCCTCCTCGTCTTCATCCCGATCCGGATGCAGGGGATCATCCGGATCGAAGAAAAAGTCGCCGAGGCCGAGCGGAACGCTGTCGCCGCCAAGTGTCCGGGCGCGGCGCTTGGCAGCGGCTTCGACATCGAGCGCGTCGGTACCGAGGCATTTTTCGACGGCTTCGCGCCAGGCGGCGTCTTTGCCGAGCGGATGCGTCGGGTCCTGCGCCAGTCGCTTCAGGGCATAGCGGAGGATATTGATTCCATCGCGCGGCGAGAAATCGAGCCGTAGCTCGTGCGCCCGCTGCAAGAACTCAACGGTAATGGCCAGCATCTCCTCAGCGGCGAATGGCAGGTGGTATTGCAAGATCGCCATCTCGTCCTGCCGGCTGGGAAAACCAAGCGGGAGCGTCGGCTGGAGGCGACTAAGGATGTAATCAGGAATTTCATAAGTCGATTCGTCCTGATTCATTGTCACTGCACAGCGAAACTCGGCGCTGGCCTGGATTGTGATGCCGGCGACGATCGATTCGACGTAGCGGCGATGATCGAAGAGCGGCGCGAGGCTGGCCCACGACTTTTCGTTCATCCGGTTGCCTTCATCGAGAATGCACACACCTCCGCGAAGCATGGCCGTCACCAGCGGCGACGCGTGATAGGCGATTTTGCCGCTCTCGGCCAACACAGGTGTGACGAGTAAGTCTTCCGGCCGTGTGTCCGCCGTGCATTGATAGATGTAAAGCTCCCGGCCGAGCGCCTTGGCCCCCGCCATACCCAGCGCGGTCTTGCCGATGCCCGGCACGCCCACCAGCCGCGGTGTCAGCGGCAAGTCCTTTTCGCCAACAACCATCCAGCAGGCCAGAAGCTGCTTCAAAACCTCGTCCTGGCCAATCCACTGGCTGGAGAACTCTTGCGGCTGACTCAAATGCAGCCGCACGCCGTCGATATCCACATCTCGCTGCATAGTTGATCGCAATTCCGTCGCGGGTCTTGTCTGAGACAGTTTCCCTGATACTACCGGGCCGGCATATCCGCTCCAAGTGATCCAAAGCGAATGACGACGACGTTACGACTCGGATGGATTGCCAAGAGCGACTCAAGTCTGGCCGTTCGGACGATCATGCGACCTAGACTTGCTGTGCTTCCGGCAACCGCTGCGCTCGCAGCCCAGCCTCACGAATCATGACATTATTTCCATCCGCCTCCGCCCTTCGCCATCAATTGCAATCGGCGACTTGGATCGATCGCGGCCTTGTCGTGGCTGTTCTGCTTTCTGCCGCCACTGCGTTGTCGCTGAACGTCGCTGATCCGGACCTGTGGGGCCACGTTCAATATGGCCGTGATGCACTAAGGCACGGATTGCCCGCGACGACGACGTATTCGTACGTCGCTGAAGGCTATCCCTGGATCAATCACGAAATCCTGGCTGAATATGCGTTAGCTGTCATCAACGACATTGCCGGTGGGCCGGGGTTGTTGATCACGAAATGCCTGCTTGGAGTCGCAGTCATCGGAGCGATGATGTTGCACGCGCGACGGCAAGGCGCTGGATTGGTAGCAATCTGTTCGCTTGCTCTGTTGGTAGCCATAGCACTCGGTAATCATTGGAGCCTGCGGCCGCAGCTCGCCTCCTATGTGAGCTTCGCATTGCTGTTAGCGCTCCTTTCGTATGCCTTTCAAGGCTGGGAAGGCGAATGGCAGCTGCCGATTGCCCGGTTCAACCGCTTCCGCGGGCAGACAACTGAACAACCGTCGCTCGAATATTCGCTGCCGCGGTTAAAGACGCTCTGGCTCGCGCCGCCGCTGTTCATGTTGTGGACCAACGCTCACGGCGGGTTTTTGGCAGGGCTCTGCATTTACATTGCGTACCTTGGTCTTCGCAGCTTCGAAGCCGTCTGCCGCAACGGACGCGCCGCCGATGGATTGGTGCTCCGTTTTGCGCTGATGGCGGCCGCGGCAATCGCCGCCACGTTCGTCAATCCGTACGGCGCCAATTTTCACGTCTGGTTGTTTGATGACTTGAAAGTGCCGCGGCCGGAAATCGTCGAATGGCGAGCGCCGGAATTCTTTGACACGCAGTTTTTGCCGTTCTGGCTGCTCTTGTCCGTCAGCGTCACGTCAGCCGTGTTTAGCAAGCGCCCGCGTGATTTCACGCACCTGATTATTCTCGGCCTGATTGTTTGGCAATCCCTAACACATCACCGCCACATCGCGTTTTTCGCGATTGCTTGCGGCTGGTGGTTGCCGATGCACTGGAACTCGCTGCTGAGCCGCTTGGGTGTAGGCAAGAACCCGGATGACGACGCTGAATCGAGCGTTAGCGATTACGCGGCCAGTAACTCTTTCGCCGCGAAGTTCTCGCCGAAAATGCAGATTGCCTTCGGTCTGCTGCTCGCCGTCACCATTGGGATCACGGGAACGCGCCTCTGGCCCCGGCTGACCACGCTCAAAGTCGAGCGAGAACGATATCCCGTCGCCGCATTCGACTTTGTCGCCCGCCAACATTTGACTGGCAAAATGGTCTGCACGTTCAACTGGGCCCAATATGCTCTGGCAGCCATTGGCCCGCACGAAACTGCCGGTGCGGGCATTCTCGTGCAAATCGATGGCCGCTGCCGCACCAGTTACTCGCAGGCAATGCTCGACGCCCATTTCGACTTCCTGATGGGACCGCCGAATCCGACGCAGCGATATCGCGACCCGAAATCCGGCCCGTTTGATCCGGAGCGTGTGCTGCGGGAAGGAAATCCCGATCTCGTACTCGTCTCTCGGCTGCAAAAACCGAGCGTCGAGGTGATGGAGCGACAAAACGGCCGCTGGGCGCTGCTGTACCAGGATTCGCTGGCGCAGGTTTGGGGCCGCGCGGATCGTTTCGATGACCCGCAAGGCCCTGACTACTTGCCACCAACCAGCCGCTCCATCGGCGACGATCCGCAGACTGGTTTTGTTGTCTGGCCAGCAATGCCAAAGCTCGAATCAACGCTGGTCACGGCCGAGAAATCCGCCGACTTTTAACGACGCTATTTGCCAACATCGGAACAACGAAAACCCAACCATGCCAACGACCAGCGCTGAATTCGACGCGGAAATCGGCAATTGCCGGGCAGTCTGCCCGCCACGTGACGACGAAGCGCTGGCACGCGTCGATGTTTCGCTCTCGAAGCTCGAACAACTCGCCGCCGATCTCGCCGCCGAAAATCACCGCCCGCCAGCGATGCCAGAGCTTGCGCTCCCCGCGAACTTCAAGCTCTCAGTCGTCATCCCCGTCTATAACGAGCAAGCCACCATCCGCCAGGTGATCGACAATGTCGCGGTGCTGCCTGTCGCCAAAGAAATCATTGTTGTCGATGACGCCAGCACGGACCGTACGCGTCAAGTTCTCGCCGAATGCGAGAAAGCCGCCGAGATCAGCGTAATCTACAAACCGCAAAACGAAGGCAAAGGCGCGGCACTTCGCACGGGCTTCCGCCGCGTCACCGGCGATGTCGTCGTGGTGCAAGACGCCGACCTCGAATACGACCCCCAAGACATTCTGGGTGTCATCCGTCCGATTGCTTTGGGCCACGCCGACGTTGTGTATGGTTCTCGGTTCTTGAATCAAGAATCTGCCCATTGCCGCGGGGTCCACCGCTTTGGCAATGCCTGTCTCACGCGGCTTTCCAATTGGTTTACCGGCTTGGCAATTACCGACATGGAAACCTGCTACAAAGCTTTCCGCCGCGAGGTGCTGAACAGCTTTGAGATTCGCCAGCCGCGATTTGGTTTTGAGCCGGAAGTGACCGCCCGCATCGCCCGCCGCAATTATCGGCTTGCAGAAGTGCCCATTCGCTATTCACCGCGGGGCTATGCCGAAGGGAAGAAAATCGGCGTTAAAGATCTGATCAGTACGCTCCTCTGCATCGTCCGCTATGGCTTGGCTGACTAGCTGGAATCTCCGTGGCCAATAAGACTTGGAATCGGCTTTTTTAGAGCACGCCGCCATGCACTCGCCGCGGCGTCATGTGGTCGGGCATATCCAGGAACCAGATGCGCTCCCACTCATTCAGGATTGCCCGGAAGTTTTCCGACGTGAACAGCAATTCCTTGGTGCGGACGGCCGGATCGCCGGAATAGATCGGGAGCAAGCAGCCGACGTTGAGGCACAGGGTTAGGCCCAGTACCAAGGTGAAAAGAAGCCGACTCATCGATCTTTCCTCCGTGAAAGTCGTCCGCATTCTGATTTGTGGTCGCGGCCTTGCTTCATGCGCCGCTTAAATCGTTTGTCTGCTTTGGTTTGTGGCCAATCCGTGTGTTGCTAAACAGTCGGCTCGCCGGCAGCAGGTGTTCTGGCCGGCGCGGCCGCTGCGCTACCATTGTCGGGCGGGCTATTACTTGCTTGTCCCATACTCGTTTGTCCCATACTCGTTTGTCCGAGCTCCCGTCGCTCCAACTCCCGAACCTTTTCTTCCATCTCCTTGCCAGGCTTGAAGGTTATGACGAATTTCTGAGGCACGTCCACTCGCTGTCCCGTGCGGGGGTTGCGGGCTTTTCGGGCCGCCCGCTTTTTCACCTCGAAAACGCCAAAATTCCTCAGCTCAATCCGCCGCTCATCCACCAGCGTATCGACGATGGCATTGAACGTCTTTTGAACGATCTCCTTCGTCTTTAGCTGCGTCATCCCGATCTCTTCCGAAATCGTTTTGACGATCTCTTTCTTAGTCACGTTCGGGCACTCCTCGGCTGGCGGAAAAACGCCGAAAGCGGCAATGGTTCCCTAGCAAGCAAGCGCCACAAGTGTAAGTCCCGTAAGCACTAGAGTCAAGATCAACGACTAACGCTTATTGGACTTACGACGCTTTCTTGTTGCCCAGAAGAAGTGTCATTAGGAGCGGCCGGAATGCATAAATCTTGGCGACAACACGAGTTAGGTCGATAAAACGACATATATCGACGCAACTCGTTGTCAGCAAAGGGTTAATACATTCGTGCTACCCCAGCACTGCTGCCAACTGAAACAGCCGGCGCGCTGCTGGAACCCTAGAATCGGCGTTCAGCGCCCCTACTCTCCACCGAAACCGCAAAGTCTTCCCAAAGATTCCAACCGCTACCTTCGGAAGAGCGAAGTGCCATTTGCGAACTATACCTTTACGGTTCCCCGCCGTTCTTCAATTTCCTCCAGGGTATACAGCCGGCCTTTCCCACTTCCGGGGCAGACATCGCAAGTGTGCTTCCAGTCCTCGGGCGTCTTCAGATTCGAATCCCAAAATGGCCAGGTGCGGCATTGTCGCGGTCGAGCCGAATAGACACTGCAATTCCGCTTCTCACCGTCGAGGAACACGCAGTCGCCGTTGGGCAATTCCTTCAGGCTCTTTCGTACCCCGACCCGCCGCACGTATTGGTTCTCGAATTCGTCGATTTCCATCCTGATTGCAGCGGCGAGTGCTTCGATTTCGTCATTGGTAACCCACACAAAGCCCGGCGCCCCTGTGCAGCAATCGCCGCACTGGGTGCAACTAAACTTAAGACCACCGCTATACCAAGGCAGGTCGGACATGCGACCGATTGTACTACCGGATCGCAAATTCGATTACCCCCTCGCCCAGCTTCCGGCCTTGATACTTCCCGCGGGCCTTTAAGTCCTCCACGGTCAGCTCAAGTCGGTAGCGCCCCG
>DASXLL010000134.1:0-17401 GCA_036496265.1 Pirellulaceae bacterium
GATCACACGATTCCGAGCCCGCCGCTGCTTCAGCTCCTCCTGGCACACGGTCGGCAGCTCGTCCGACGACGAACGTATCCGCGCCCAGGCATATTCGAGCACTTCCGCGAGGTCCGAAGCCGATTGATACCGATTCTCCGGTTTCTTTTCCAGCAGCTCATCCACCATCTCGGCCAGCCGCTCCGGCACATCCGGATTCAACTCACGTAGTGGCCGGTGCTTCGTCTCGGTGATCTGCTTCAGAATCGCCAGCGGCGAATTTCCTTGAAACGGCGGCTGGCCGGCGCACATTTCATACATCACGACGCCCAAACTGAATAAATCGGAACGGGCGTCACCACCTTCGCCCAGCGCCTGCTCCGGCGCCATATACAGCGGCGTTCCCGAGACAAACCCCGTGCGAGTCAACTTCGCATCATCAGCAATTCGGGCCAAGCCGAAATCAGTCAGCTTCACTCGCCCGCTCGGCGGCTCCAGCAAGATATTTCCCGGCTTAATATCACGATGCGTCAGCCCCTGAGCATGCGCCGCGGCCAGCCCTTGCGCCGTTTGCAGCGCGATCCTCACGACCTCTTTCAACGGCAGCCGCCCTTCGCGCGCCAGCCTCTGCTCCAGCGTCTCGCCGCTGATGAGCTGCATCACCAGATACGGCAACTCGCCCTCCGCCGCGTGCTCAACCTGATGCACGGCGATCACGTGTTCATGTGTGATCGACGCCGCCGCCCGCGCCTCCCGACAAAATCGCTGCCGGGCCGTTTCATCGTGCGCCACATCCGGATCGAGCACCTTTAGCGCGACGTTACGCTGCAGTTTGGAATCAAACGCTTCCAACACGATGCCCATGCCGCCCCGACCGATCACCCGCATTACATCGAAATGAGCCAAACGGCCGACGTACGCCGGATCGGTCGCCGGTTGCAAAAAATTCGTGCTGCTATCGCGCAGCCGCGGCGCGGGTGAGGGAGACATTGGCAGCGGAGAAATCGTCGGGGCATAAGCCGCGGCTTGCCCCGCTGCCTGCAGTGACACAGCCTTCAATGCCGGCCAATAAGCGCTTTCCGCCGCCGGCTGGGCCTCGTGCAGCCCCTCTACCACGGCCGACAACTTCGTTCCCGCGGTCGCTAGTTGCTCCAGCCTTGCCTGACAACCTTCGCAATGATCCAAATGCCGCGCGCATTCGCTCTCCTGCGTCTCCGACAGCGAACCGACGAGTAATTGCCGCAATTCGTCTTTTGAAGGGCACGGAGTGTTCATTTCAGACGTCCTCCTGCTGCCGCATGGCTTCTACTTCGTCCTTCAGCCGCGCCAGCACCCGGCTCTTGGCCACATAAATCGCACCCGGCGACAGGCCCGTCTTTTTCGCCGCCTCCGCCGTGCTCGTGCCCTCGACGGAAGTGAGCCAAAACGCCTTCCATGTATTGGCCTGAAACTCTCCTTTGACGCGCTCCATCGCCAGCGCCGCCAGCCGCCGCTGATATTCCAGCTCCCAAGCTTCGTTTCCATCGTTGCCGTCCGGCTGCTCCGTCAACAACCGATTGGTGGACGAATCGCCCGACGCTTGCGGCCGAATGCGCCGCGCCGAAAGAAAATTGAAAATCTTGTTCCGCGTGATCGTGAACAGCCAGCCGCGAAACGTGCCTTGCCCGCGGTCGTAATCGAGCCGGCCGATCGCCGACGACACACTGCGGAGCACATCCTGCATCAAGTCCGCCGCATCCGCGTCCTGCAGGCCCCGCTTGCGAGCGAAGCCATACACCACCGGCCCATACAAATTCACGAACTCTTGCCACGCGGAGTGATTTGAGCCGTCGCGAATCTGCACCAGCAAACTCACGCGGGTCAGCGGCGATTCGTCCACGGCCATGAGAATTCCCGAACGTGTCAGTTGCAGCCGCCAGAAAGCCAGCAGCCTTCCGTTCCTCCCGCCTTAGTGGCAATGATACGCCGCTAGCTTTCCCGCGACGAGGGCTGGCTGCGAGCTGCCGGACACTTAGCGCACTTTTCAAACAGATGGGTATTGCTGCCATATCAGCAAATACCCGCGGGCGGCAGAAATCTTTCGCGCTTTCGAAAACTTGTAAGATCCAGACGTTTGGCCGGTATACCAGTAACTGCCACCAAATTCGCGCACAAAGGGGACACCTATTTCATATTCATGCGCATCAAGAACTCCGTCCCACCAGCATTGTTAGTCTCGCTCGCCCCAGAGCCAGGCGCTGAGACGCTGAGCCCAAGTCAATCGCTTCTCAGCTTCGCCCGCGACTTTTAGACTCTTCTTGATGAGAGCGGTGTCGTTGTTGTGGCCGCAGGAAACACAAAAGCCGCTGCCTTGTGGTAATGGCTGACGGCAGCGGGCGCATTTCAGTGATTCAGTGCTCATAGTCTTTACTTCATATTCATGCTCATTAAAAACTCGGCGTTGGTCTTGGTCTTGGCCACTCGGGTGACGAGCAGCTCCATGGCGTCGGGCGGATTCATTTCGGCCAGGACGCGGCGCATGATGGTGACGCGGCGAAATTCGTCGGGATCCATGAGAATCTCTTCGCGACGCGTGCCGCTCTTGTTGATGTCGATGGCGGGCCAGATGCGGCGATCGACTAGCTTGCGATCGAGATGAATTTCGAGGTTTCCAGTGCCCTTGAACTCCTCAAAAATCACGTCGTCCATCCGGCTGCCGGTATCGACCAGCGCCGTCGCCAGAATCGTCAAGGAGCCGCCTTCCTCGACCTTCCGCGCCGAACCAAAGAACTTTTTTGGCTGCTGCAGCGCGTTGGCATCGAGCCCGCCGGTGAGCAGCTTGCCCGACTGAACGCATTCCGAGTTCCAGGCCCGGGCCAGTCGCGTGATGGAGTCGAGAAAAATGACCACGTCCGTGCCACACTCGACCAGCCGCTTGGCCTTTTCGAGCACCATGTGGGCGACTTGAACGTGCCGCGAGGGCGGCTCGTCGAACGTGCTGCTGATCACTTCGCAGTTGCGGCCTTTGACCTGCCGCTCCATATCGGTGACCTCTTCCGGCCGCTCATCGACCAGGAGCATCATCACATAGGTGTCCGGATAATTGTGCAGCGCGGCCTTCGCCATCCGCTGCATCAAAATCGTCTTGCCGGCTCGCGGTGGACTGACGATGAGCCCGCGTTGACCAAAACCGATCGGCGTGACCAGATCGACGACCCGAGTGCAAAGCTCGTCGGGATCGTACTCCATCGCGATTCGCTTATCGGGATGCAGCGGCGTGAGATCGTCGAATGAGACGCGGCCGGTGGCTTCATCGGGGTCGCGGTGGTTGATCGCTTCGACGCGGAGCAGGGCGAAATAGCGTTCGTTTTCTTTCGGCGGGCGGATTTGGCCGGCGACGGTCGAGCCGGTGCGCAGGCCGAAGCGGCGAATTTGGCTCGGCGAGACGTAAATATCGTCGGGGCAGGAGAGATAGTGATAATCGGGACTGCGGAGGAAGCCGAAACCGTCCGGCAGGATTTCGAGCGTGCCCTCGCCGAACATCAGGCCATTGAGCTTCACCCGCTCCTTGAGGATGCGAAAGATGAGATCCTGGCGTTTGAGGCCGGTGACTTCTTCGAGGCCTTCTTTGGCCGCCTCGTCCAGAAGCTGCGGCATGCTCATTCGCTGCAGCTCGGCGATATGCGTCTCGCCTTGCCTGTTAAGTAGCTCCAGGGCTTCGGCGGCTTTTTCCAGGTCGCCGCGCTCGGTCAGCTCGGCGACTTCTTCGGCGAGCGAGAGCGGCTCGCCTTCGGCCTCGATTTGCTTCAGCGTTGCCAGATGCCTCGGGCCGAGCTCCGTCGCCGCGGATGGCTGGCCGTCGCTGCCTTTGCTCGATGGCCGAGCCGAACCGTCGTGATTCGAGCCCGTCGAGCCACCGGCTGCGGAAGAACTCTTCGCGCGTTGGCGAAAGTCTTTGAAGGTGGTCATATTCGTCCTCCTCAAACGTGCATCGCTATGAGCGCACGAACGCCGCTCGCGAAAGCAAAGTGGGAATAGCTTCGAATCGATGCACCGGTTGCGCTGAGCAAATTTTCCTGGGTGAAAGGAGAGTGCCTTCACGCCAGGTGTCGCCATCGTCGAGACAAACGCGTCGAGACAAACGCGTCTAGACCAACGAAAGCGCGGGCGGGGAGCCCGAAGGTATGAGTGTGTGGAACTTGCTACACGGTGGAAACCCGAGGAGCAAAATCCATTATCGCCGGAATTGTGCGCTGTGAAAGAGGAAGGCGCAAAATTTAAGCTTTACGTCGTATCTTGTCATTTTGTCAGGCCGAGGAATCACTTTCAGGTTGGTCGGCGATGAGCCGGTGTCGCCAGGTAAGGCGGAGCACGTCGCGAATGTTTTCGAGCGTGCGGGCATTGCGGATGACGATGTGAGAACGGGCGGCTTTATCGACGAGCGGCATTTGGGACGCCTCGCGGGCGGCGAATTGCTCGGTGGACCAGCCGCGAGCAACGGCCCGCTCCAGGCGAATGTCGCGGGGGGCGTCGACATAAAGGACTTTATCGCAAAGTTGATCCCAGCCGGCTTCGAACAGCAGCGGGGCGTCGATGACGACGACGGGCGGAGCGTCGGGCGAGTTACGAATCACGTCGAGCTCTTTTTTGAGCAGCTCTTCGATGCGCGGATGCGTGAGCTGCTCCAAGAATTTTCGCTCGGCGTCGTTGCCGTGGGCGAAAACGATTTTGGCGACTTCGCGGCGGATTACCTGGCCGTTCGAGTCCAGGATTTTGTCGCCCCAGCGTTTTTTCAGCTCCGCAATCACCTCCGGTTGGCGCAGCACATAATGGCCAGCCTGATCGGCGTCGAGCACGACGGCGCCCATGTCGTGAAGGACGTTCGCAACGAGGCTTTTGCCGCTCGCGATGCCGCCGACAAGGCCGAGGATGAGCATGGGGAAGTCAGTTTCAGGTTCCAAGTTTCAGGTTTCAAGTTAATAGGAGACAACCTGGAACTTAATACATATGGCTATTCGCACGCGGCCCAATTAGGGCCGACGTGGACATCGACTTTCAAGGGCACAGCGAGCGCGACGGCGGAGATCATTTCTTCGGTGACGAGGGCTTCGACGCGCTCGCGTTCTTCGGGCGGAAATTCGAGGACGAGCTCGTCGTGGATTTGCAGAAGCAGCTTGGCTTGCAGCGCCTCGCGGGCGAGGCGGCGGTGAACGTTGATCATCGCCTTTTTGATAATGTCGGCGGCGGAGCCTTGAATGACGGTGTTGATGGCGATTCGCTCGGGCAGATTGCGCTGGCGTTTGTCGGACAGCATTGCGGGGTCGCGAACGCCGCTGACCGGACGGCGACGGCCGAGGATCGTGCTGACGTAGCCATCGCGGCGGCATTGGACGAGCGTTTGCAGCAGAAACGCATCGACACCAGGCAGGCCGTTAAAGTAGCGGTCGATGAATTCGGCAGCGTCGGCCTGATCAATGCGGAGCGTTTTGGCGAGGCCGAACGGGCTTTGACCGTAGATCACGCCGAAGTTGACGGCCTTCGCCGTCCGCCGCATTTCCGAGGTGACCTGCTCGATCGTTACGCTATACACCTCGCTGGCGACCTGGCTATGAATATCACGGTCTTCGGCGAACGCCTGTCGCAGCGTGGCGTCGCCGGAAAAATGCGCAAGGACGCGAAGCTCGATCTGCGAATAGTCGGCCGCCATCAGTTGCCAGCCGGGTGGACCAGGCAAAAAGGCGGAACGAATGGCGCGGCCTTGCTCGGTGCGGATGGGAATGTTTTGTAGATTGGGGTCCTGTGAGCTTAGCCGGCCCGTGGCAGCGACATCTTGCTTGAATGACGTGTGAACGCGACCGGTTGCTGGCAGAACCAACTCGGGGAGGGCGTCTACGTAAGTGCTTTTGAGCTTAGCGAGATGGCGATACTCGATGACTTTGGCCGGCAGGGGATGCAGCAGGGCCAGCTCTTCGAGCGCCTCCGCATCCATGCTCGGGCCGGTCTTGGTGCGCTTAACGACCGGGAGCTTGAATTCCTTGAAGAGCAAGTCGCCGAGTTGAATCCGCGAGTCGATATTGAATTCGCGGCCGGCGATTTCAAATATCTCACGCTCCAGCCGCATGATTTCGTCGTTGAACTGTCCCGACAGCTCGCGGAGGCGGCCGACCTCGACGCGGATGCCGTTGAATTCCATTTCGACGAGCACGTCGATGAGCGGCATTTCGAGGTCGGTAAATAGATCGTAGATGCCGCTGCCTTTCAGACGCGGGGCGAGGGCATCGGCGAGGCGGAGCGGCACGTCGGCGTCTTCGGCGGCGTATTGCGTGATAGTCGCGACGGGCACTTCATCCATTCGCTTTTGGTTTTTGCCGCTGCCGATTAGTTGGTCGATCGTAATCGTCTGATAACAAAGATGCCGGCGGGCCATGTCGTCCATGTTGTGGCTGCGTTCGCCGGGCTCGAGCAGATAATCGGCGACCATCGTATCGAACGAGATGCCGCGTAGCTCAATGCCGGCGCAGCGGAGGACAATTGTGTCGTACTTCAGGTTCTGACCGATCTTCTCGATCGCCGCGTTTTCGAAGATGGGCTTGAGGGCGGCAGCCACGAGCGTCGGATCGAGCTGCGGCTCACCGGCTGGCGCACGAACGGGAATGTAGCAAGCTTCGCCGGGCGACCAGGCGAACGAGTAGCCGACGATTTCGGCCCGCCGCGGATGCAGTGAAGTTGTTTCCGTGTCGAGGCAGATGCGGGATTGCTGCTCAAGAATCGCGACTAGCTCCGAAAGCTCCGCGGACGTGGCGATTGTTCGATAGTTGGCTTTCCATTCGGGCAAGGCAGCGGTTGTGAGGTCACTGGCCGTGGCTGCTTCCTTTTCGGCGGGCGGCTGGTCACCATCGGCAACGCTGGTTGTCTCGGAAGGCGGCGACTTCACTTCGACTCGTGGCGCGACTCCGGCGAGTTTTGTCGTCAGCAATTCGATTCGCCGCGCGAGCTGCCGAAAGCCGCATTCGCGGCAAAGATCGGCAATTTCGGCGACATTGAAATGGCCGGGGACGGCGGCCGGCCAATCGATGACAATGTCCATGTCGGACTTGAGGCGAGCCAACTCGCGGCTCGTCAGCGCCAGGTCCTTGCCCTTGAGCAGATTTTCCTTGCGCTTCGCGCCGGAAACTTCGTTGGCGTGAGCCAGAACTTCGTCGAGGGTGCCGTACTTCGCTAACAGCTCTTGAGCTCCCTTGGGACCAATTCCGGCGACACCGGGAATGTTGTCGGTCGTGTCGCCGACGATGGCCTGAAAATCGACGACTTGGTCGGGCCGGATTCCCCAAGTGGCCTGCAGGGCGACGTCATCAAAAATCTCGTTCTTGCGAATATTGAAGAGCTGCACGCGATCCGTGATGAGCTGGCGGCAGTCCTTATCGCTCGTCACGAGCAGGCAGCGGCCGCCGGCGGCATCGATTTGCTTGGCGACAGTGGCGAGGATGTCGTCGGCTTCGTAGCCGGGGATCGAAAGCGTCAGGATGCCGAGCGCATCGAGGAAGCGGCGAATGACGGGCATTTGCAGTTGCAAATCGGCCGGCATGGGGTCGCGGTGGATCTTGTATTGGTCGTAAATCGCATTGCGGAACGTGATTTCACCTTCATCGAAGGCGCAGATCAAATAGTCGGCCTTGCGGACATCAATCAGGTCGAGCAAATCGCGGATGAAACCCTGCACGGCGCCAACCGGCTGGCCGGAGGGGCCCGTCATTTCGGGGATGGCGTGAAAAACCTGATAAATGAGCGAGTGCGAATCGACGACATAGACAGTTTTACCGGCTAAATCCGGCAGCTCATCGGCCGAATGGCAGTCCTTCTTTGGCTTTGGTGGCAGCGCGGACTCCGCGGCCGATTCGAGCAACTCAGACGCCACCGAAGGCTCAATGGGCTCCTCGAATCCGACTAAAACGGGCTGCTGACGGTTTTTGCGAAGCGTGGGCATGCGATAAGCGGGCATTCCGGCGGCGTGAACGCCGATGGCTTTGTGTATCAACGAGAAGGACGAATGAGCGGCTGAAACCTAATCGTATCCGCTTGTCGAGGGTCCGACTACCAACCGGTCGTGTCGCCCAAAACACCGATAAAACGCTCTGTTTTCGCAGGAAAATGCCAGCAACAGGTGATTCGGTTTCGTTGACACTGCTTGTGGCCGTATCTAGGATGAATGGAGTAGCTTTTCTTCGATCTGGCAGCCAGCGCGCCTCGGTCGCGTTTGGTGGAGCGATGAAGCGCGCCAGATAAGGGGCCATTCGAGGGACCCGTCGTAAGCAGTCGCTTAATCAGTCAGCCAGGGGCAGCAGCAAGTCGGCTACGGCCGCAGGAGATATTCATGGCACAGCGCGGTGAAGGACAGGGATTGCAGATCGCGGTGATCAGCTTTGCGATGCTAACGATCATTTTGGCAATCACGACTTACGTGTTTTATGCCCAGGCGGCCTCGTCCGCGAAGGACATCGAGGCGAAGAAACAGCAGCTTAACAACAGTCAAACCGAGAACAACAAGCTGGCCTATCGCGCCACCGCGATGCAGTATGTGCTGGGGCTGAAGGACATCACGAAGGAGCAGGTCGAGATGGCCAAGAGTAAGGCCGGCGGTGACGACCCGGAAGTGAAGGAGATTTTGGACAATTTTGATTCGGATATGGCGCTGGTAGGCGATCAGGCGGCGCCTGCTGGGCCGCGGAGCTATCGGACATTCGTCACGGTCTTGCTGTCGTCGCTCGCCAAGAAGAACGCCAGCGTCGCCGATGCGATGGACCAATTGAAGGCGATGCAGCAGCAGAAGGACGCCACGACGGCTGCCGAGAAGCAGCGGGCGGATGCTGCTGTAGCGGCGTCGGATAATGCCGTGGCAGACTATGACAAGCAAGTCAAGTCGTTCGCGGACTTCCGCACGACGATGGAAGATCAGAACAAGCAGCTTGTATCCAAAATCACGGGCGAGGCGACCAAGGCCAAGGCGGAAATGCAGCGGATTAGCGACGTAAAAGATCTCTTTGAGAAGGCCAATCAGCAGTTGAGCCAGACGAACAAGCGGTTCAGGGACGAATTGGAGGATATCCGAAAGGACCAGGCGGGTCCGACCGAGAACCCCGATGGCCATATCGTCCGGGTGAATCAAAAGCAGCAAATGGTGTGGATCGATCGCGGCCGCAGCGATGGCTTATTGCGACAGACAACTTTCTCGATCTACGACCACAACGAGAACGGGATCACGACTACAAAGTCGAAGGGCCGGATCGAAGTTCTGACCGTGGGTGAAAACATGTCGGAGGCCCGCATTTTAGAAGATTCGCCGGCCAACCCCATCATTGGTGGCGATATCATCGAAACGCCGGCCTGGTCGCCGGGCCAGAAAATCCATTTCGCTTTGGCCATGAAGATGGATGTCAATAAGGACCGTGTGGATGACTTTGACATGGTCAAGAACATCATTCGGATGAATGGCGGCGAGATCGATGCTGAGCTGCGGACCGATCCAAGTACTGGCAAACCCGCGCGGAAAGGTGATATTAGCGTCGAAACGCGATACTTTGTTGAGGGCGAGAAGCCGTCGGAAGCGACGTCTCCGGCGCTGTACAAGGAGTACGTCGAATTTGACAAGGAGCGCGAGCGGTTCAACGTCAAAAAGATCTCGCTAGACAATTTGCTCGCTCTCATGGGGTGGCGCGCGGAAGAGCGGACGGTGCAGTTGTCCGGCAGCAGCGGTAGCTTCCAAAAGCGCTCGCCCGGCAAGACGCAGCCGACGACTTCGACCGAAGCCGCGCCGGCCAGCGAAGGCGCGGCGCCGGCGCCATCGGCTGCTCCGGTTGATCCATTCGGTGCGCCAGCAGCAGCGGCCCCGGCTGATCCGTTTGGTGCTCCTGCTGCTCCGAAGACACCGGCGGCGGATGCCGATCCGTTTGCGGTACCGAAGTAGGCAAACGTTGCCTACGATGGCTCGCGTATAGCCATGGGCGAAAGAGAAAGATTAAGAGTAAGATTAGGAAGAAGAGTAGTATCAAGAGCAGGATTAGGATCCAGATGTCCTGCTCTTAATCTTGCTCCTACTCCTAATCTCATTCCTAATCTTAATCGTTCTCTTACTCTTTCTCCTCCGTCTTGTTCTGCTGAAACCATGGCCGTCCGCTCGTGGTAAACTCCTCTGGCATATCCGCGCTGGCTGTCCCGGCGCATACGTCTGCCGTGGAACAAATTCGTGGTCGATCAGCCGGCGATTGAAACCAGCGATTTGACGAAGACTTATGTGGAGGGCTGGCTGCGCCGCAAGCGGCAGCCGGCGCTCAAAGGCGTCAGCCTGCGCGTCGAGCGGGGTGAGATTTTCGGACTTTTGGGAGGCAACGGCGCTGGCAAGACGACATTCATCAAGACGCTGCTGGGAGTCATTCGGAAGACTTCCGGCGATGCACGCTTGCTCGGATTCCCGGCCGGCGAGCGGCGCGGGCGGCGGCTGGTCGGCTATCTTCCCGAGAATCTGCGCGTGCCGCGGCATCTGACGGGCTATACGGCACTCGAATACTACGGCAACTTGAGCAATGTGCCGACGTCGGTGATTCGCCGCCGCCGAGGAGCACTGCTCGAAAAGGTGGGCCTCGCCGAGCGGGCGAAAGACCCGGTGCGGACATATTCCAAGGGCATGTTGCAGCGGCTGGGACTTGCGCAGGCGATGCTGCACGATCCGGAACTGTTCATTCTCGACGAGCCGACGGATGGGCTCGATCCGTTGGCCCGCTCGCAAGTCCGCGGGTATCTGAAGGACCTGAAACAGCAAGGTAAGACGATTTTTCTCAACAGCCACATCCTGCAGGAGGTGGAGTTGGTCTGCGACCGCGTCGCGATTTTGGACAAAGGCGTGTTACGGCGCGTGGCGGATGTGGCGGAAATCACGTCGGGGCACAGCGGAGGTCGATTGGGCGGCAATGGGCAGGCGGCTGACCAGCAAGGCGGGCTGGAGTTGCATCTCGACGTGACCGGAGACGAGCGTGTCATTCGCGAAACGCTCAATGGATTACCCATCACGAACTGGCAGGCATTTTCGGCGAGCGATTTTCGCGTCATCGCCCAGGTGCCGCAGCAGGCGGAAGTCGATCAGCTCATTGACCGCCTACGTGCAGCCGGCGTGAGCATTATCGGACTTAGCCGGCGGCGGGTGAGTTTGGAAGACGCTTATCTGGAGATTGTGGCGGAAGCCGTGGAATAAGCGCGGAAGTACCAAATTTCAAGCAACAAATTACAAACAAATTCACAATTACCAATGCCGAATGATCGAAACGAAATAACTCCTTCAAACACGGTCATTTGAATTTCCGATTTGGGAATTGTTTGGTCATTGGTGCTTGGTCATTGGTCATTGGCTCTCATGCGTCCGTATCTTGCCATCATCAAGGACTCGTTTCGCGAGGCGCTCGCGTCGCGCGTGTTGTGGGTGTTTACGGGCGTGATTGTGCTCCTGTTAATCGCGCTCGCGCCATTGGGATACCAGCACAATCTGACAACTGCTTTCACGTGGGGCGATATCGCCGATCCGGCGCAGCTCGCGAAGCGGCTGAAAGAGGACGGGAGCAAGGAGCAGTCATCGCCAGGAAAGCGGATTTGGTCGCTGCTCGATGCGGATGCAAAGAAAAAAATCGATGTGTTAACTGCGGCACGCGAGGACGATAAACGCCGCGAACGCGAGGGGCGTGCCGTTGTTGCCGGAATTGGCGCTTTGCGCAATGGCTTGAACGACATCATCAAAAAGCGCGATTTCTTTGAGCCTGCACTCTGGAGCGATGCCTCGTTGCCGAAGGAAGCAAAGGACTTCTTGGCGCGAGGGCCGGAAAAGCTCTCGCAATTAGAACTGGAGCGGATGAATCGGCTGTTGATCGAGGCGGCGTTTCCCAATGACTTCCGCTGGCGGCCGAATGACTCGATCAGCATCGCGTACTTGGGATTCGCGAGCGATCCGTTGCCGTTTTCGAAGAAGCAAATCGATTCGTTCATTAAGGAATGGGTGCTGACGAGCGCGATGGATTGGATTGTCGGTGTCTTCGGGCTGATCGCGGCCCTGCTTGTCACGTCAAACGCGATTCCGCAAATGTTTGAGCCGGGCTCGATCACGCTGCTGCTGAGCAAGCCGGTTTCGCGTTCGCTTTTGTTTACGGCCAAATTCGTGGGAGCTTGTGCGTTTGTGTTTTTGAACGTGATCTTGCTCATCGTCGGCCTGTGGCTGATTGTGGGAGTACGGTTTGACATCTGGAATCACGGCATGTTGGCGTGCATCCCGGTTTTTCTCTTCATGTTCCTCGTGTATTTCGCCGTTTCAGCTCTGACTGGCCTGATTTGGAAGAGCGCGATCATTTCCGTCGTTATTACGGTCCTGTTTTGGATCGTGTGCTTTGTCGTCGATTTCACGCACGGCTTGATGGACGGAGGATACATCGAGCAGTTGCGGATTACGCAAATGGCGATGGCTGACAGCACGCTGATCAGCATCAATGAGCAGGGCGTGGTGCAGGTGTGGGACGACGACGAGCATGAGTGGCGGGCGGCGAATGAGCCGCGGGGCGGGCCGGTGGTTCAAGTGTTCGATGGGCCGTTCTTTCAGTCGGAAAGCAAGCAGCTTGTTCTGGGACAGAGCTTTCGCAGTTTATTCGGCCCTTCGCGGCAGAGGATTTCGTTGAAGGTGGCCAGCGCAGAGGGCGGGTGGCGGCTGCAGGACGGGCCATCTCTGCCCAATGGCACGGCGAAAGTCCTAATGGGGAACGACGGCACGCTCTTCGCCATCGCGGCCGACAATATCTATGCGTATCACGGCGATTTAGGCTCGAAGGGCTTTGCCTTGCGGTTTTTTGGCACGCGGGTGCCGCTGGGTGGGCGGGGCGATTTTCAGCCGTGCCTGCCAGGCGAACGGCTGAGCTTCGCGGATCCGGTCGCCGCGGCTTTTGATCCGGCTGGCCCGCGGCTCGTCGTTTGCGCAGCCAATGAGATTCATGTGTTTGCCCAGCAGGACGATGGTTCCTTGAAGGAAGCGGCTCACCGGTCACTGGAAAACAAGGACAAAGAGGGATCAGCGGTTGCGATCGCCGGCGATCTGGTCGTTGTGGCTCGCGAGAACGGTAGCTTGCTGGAATTGTCGGCTGATGATCTTTCCACTAAAGATGAACTGAAGCTCGAGTCCAATTCGCAGCCGCGGTTTGTGGTCGCTTCGCACGATGGCAGACAGATCGGCGTGGTTTATCAAAACCGGTTTTTGTGGATGATCGACGCCACCAGCGGGGCGGCTCGACGGGCACCGGTTTCGCGACAGGGCCAAATCAGTGGCGTGGCGTTCGCCGGCGATCAGCTCTTGGTCGGCGACCAGGCCAACCGCGTGGTCGCTTATGACGCGAACGATTTTTCTCACCAGCGAACGTATCAGCCACCAATGTCGCGCTCGGAGATGGCGTATTACTACGGCGTTGGTCCACTGTACACGATTTTCCCCAAGCCGCGCCAGCTCCATAAAACAGTGCAGTACTTCGTTACGGGCAAACGCACGACGGACGTCGGTCTGTTTCAGGGCGACCTCACGCAACATCGCGACGACTTGCATCCGTGGCAGCCCGTGCGGAGCGGACTGGCGTTTGTGTGCGTAGTGCTGCTTGTGGCGTGTGTGTATATGGAGAGGCAGGAGTTTTGAACTCGGGAGCCTACCGGCGCTAGGGACCGCGCACAATTCGCTTCACGTAGGCAATCTCAACAATGCGATCTTCCGCTCGAACAACGAAATACAGTCGCAGGAGCCCGACGGTCACCGCTCGGAGCCCTTCGGAGAGCGCTTCGCCTTTGATGTCTGCATCGGTGGCCAAATAGTCGTCGGCCAGGTCGGCGGAATCGGTGATGGCTTGGCGGTGGACCGTCTTGATCCAAAACAGCGCCAGATCGTCGAGGGCTGATTCGAGCCACACGACGGTGTACTTGGTCATGGAGATGCCGTCGAGCGTAGTCGTGCGAGCATTTGGTCTGTCGTATAGCGAGGCTGGCTCGACGACAATCGGCGGCGAACTTCTTCGAGTTCGGCGGGTGTCAGTTCCGGCTCGAAGCGCCCCAGGACCTGACCTTCCGCATTCACGAAGCGAATTTCGCCGCCGGAATCGGCGATGGCTCGCATTAGGTCGTCGGAAACAACGAGGTCACGCATGGGTTGCTGGCTCCAATGCTTGGAGATTCGCGAGTAAGTCTTTCACCGTTACCCACGTCCGTTCCTTTTCAGCTTCCCTCTCAGCAGCGGCGATTTCTTCGGGCGTAAAGGGAATCTCGTTAGGAATGATGAACTTCGTGTTGGGTGAAATCCAACCGACGAAAGTGCCGTCGGGCCGTCGGAGGGCCACCATGCCTTCGGCGGCGGCAATAGCGTCGGCTTGTTCCGCCGTGAGCGTGATCTCAGTCAAATCCGTCATATCGGTTGCTCCCATTCGCGTTCTCGCACTGCTATTATATCACCAATCGAACGCTCGCTTGCTATTTTCGCACATGAAACGCCGCGGTCTAACACTGATTGAGCTGTTGGTGGTGATTGCCATCATTGGGGCGCTCGTCGCGCTATTGTTACCGGCGGTGCAGATGGCGCGGGAGACGGCTCGGAGGACGAAGTGCCTCAATAACCTCAAGCAAATCGGTTTGGCGATTCATATGTATTACGACATGAATCGCGGGTTGTTTTTTCTGCACCATCCGTTCGATGCGGATGTCGAGGCGTTTGCGGCGAAGGCCGATTCGTTTGCAGAAATCTACTGGGAAGATAAGTTGATGCCGTTCATCGGCGGGGCGGGCGATTGGGATGAATCGGTCGCTCGGTCTGGTAAAATTCCGAGCGGCGATGCCGTCTATCGCTGTGCGGATGATATGTCGAAGCGGAAGCCATTCATGGAGGCCGACGGGCAGATCGATGGCATCGAGCATCGGACGAGCTACCTGCTCAATTCACTGTTGTCGCATAAGACCCGGCGCTACGGCTGGTGGCATTTGGCGCGGTTTCAAAGCGAGATTGGGCTTTCGAATTTTGTCTGCATGTCGGAGCGGGATGCGAAAGTTTTTACGCCGCCCAGCGACGGTAATTCGAGCGGCAGTAATTCGAGCGGCAATGACCCCCGGCAGGATGATTATGACATCTGGCTCGGCACCGAAACGATTCAGCCGTGGATCGCGTGGAAGCGGCACGGGGCGAGCGCGAATTATCTGTATCTCGACGGGCACACCGAGGGCTTGCCGTGGTCCACAGCGGTGATGGACATGTATCCGGAGAAGGGCGTGTTGATTCAAGATGCGACGTATGCGCAGTAGCGGCGGCAGCTGAGCGGTAATAAAAAAAGATCGTTTTTTGTATCGCGTTGAATCCAAACGACTCGCGGCGCGGGTAGCCGTTGTTGCCAATACAGCAGACTAACTGCCTGAGAAAATCCGAACGGGTTGATCCGTTCCTAATCCGTGAAAGTACCCGAGGTAATAGTGAATCGCGGGCGCGACTAATAGGAGACTGTCAAAACGATCGAGCAGTCCACCATGGCCGGGAAGGATGGTGCCCATGTCTTTGATGCCTAGATCGCGTTTCACGGAAGACAAGACTAAGTCGCCGAGTTGGCCCAACACGCTGATCATGACTCCTATGGTCGCCAGATGAATCGGTTTATCGACGGCAGTGCCTGCAAAGGCCCAATGACCGAGGACAATCACGAGGACACTCGTCAGAACAACGGCCCCGACGGAACCGCCGATGGTTTTGTTGGGGCTGGTATGTGGGGCCAGTTTTCGGTGGCCAAACGTCTTGCCGCTAAGGTACGCAAAGATGTCGTTGGCCTCCACGGCGACGAAAATCAAAATGAGGATGGGCCGGTAATCGTCGTCGTTGGCGATGTAGCCCAGATGCCCCAGGCCCATGCCAAATAAGCCAAAGCCGAGTGTTCCCAGCGCCACACGCTGCAAATAGCCGTTCGGACTGTCCCGAAAAATGCTGATCGCCACGATCACAACCAGCGTCAGCGGGAAAGCGCCGCTGAAAAACTCCCACCAATGATCGAGCGCCCCAAACGTCACCGCTGCGATGCCCAAAGTCACCGCTACATGGATCGACCACTCATTTTTCAAAGGCGTGTTGGCCGCGAATTCCCAGTAGCAAAGCCAACTGAGCAAACCCACCGCCAGAATCGTCCATGCCGCTCCCGCCAGAATCGGAGCGAGGAGCACAGGCACCAGAACTGCCCAGGTCGTGCAGCGTGCCAGCAGTTCGCGGTACGCCTTTTCCGATAACCGCCCGGTCTTGCTCAGAATCACGATCACCAGGGGCGAACTCACCGCGATGGCCAGCAGGGCCACGCTCACATACACCGTAAACGGTTCAGCCAGCGACTGCCGCCAGTCAAACAGCCGCTCGCGAACGTGCTCGTTCATTGCCTGTGTGCTTTCAAGTAGCGCGCGGTTCGCACTAGGCGGCGCATCGCCGTCCAGAGGGACCCGATCAGAATGATGGCCAGTGCCACGGATGCCAAGCCAAACGTGCGATCCGCAACCAGCCACATCGGCTGCCAGGCATTGGGCGCCAGCGCACAATACACCGCAAGAACCGTGACGACGAACATCCGCTGCGGTTTGGCCATCGGTCCGCAAAAATCCTGCGGCGCACCGGCAACCTTGGCCATCGCCCGCACATACGCCGTAAAAACGGCGGACAGCGCCGCGCCACAGCCCAAGAGCGGCTCACCGCCAGTGGCAAAACCCAGTCCGATGAACATCGCCGCGTCAGAAATGCGGTCGGGCACTTCGTTATACAACTCTCCCAAGGGTGACGCGACTTGCCGCTGAATGGCCACCATGCCGTCGAACATGTTGGCCAACAGCCGGAGTTGGGCCATCGCGGCCGCAAATAACCACAGTGGCCGAACTATTCCGCCGCCGATTGACGTGCCCCACAGGGCGAAGCCGCCGGCAATTGCCGCCAGCATTCCGGCGATCGAAATGGCATTCGGCGAAACGCCCCGCTCAGCCAGCCACGATGCGGTCCGTCGCGAAATGGCCAAATCGCGCGACGCGATCGGACGGCGTTCGCCGCCCTGATATTCCTGTTCGCTCATGAGCGCCCCATCAAGTACATGCCGCCGATCAAGAGGAGCATACCACCGATGTTGATGGGTTGAATCGGTGTCTGATAGGCCAGGCGAGCAATGACAGCCGCCCAAATAAACGTCGAAGCATAAACCGGATACAGCACTGTCAGCGAACCGCCGCGTTTGAACGCTGCGACGAACAATACCATCACCGCGACATAACAGGCGACGCCCGCGAGCAGTCGCACATTGAACAAGTACGACGAGAAACCGCCGGTCGCTTGTTCAGCTCCGGACTTATAGAGAAACTGACCCAGAGCACCGATGAATGCGGCCAGGGC
>DASXLL010000135.1:0-33889 GCA_036496265.1 Pirellulaceae bacterium
GCAATTTATCGTGCGTGATAAATAGGTCTTGCTGCTGCTCGGATTCCCGCTTGCCCATTGCCATCGACTCGGCCTCCAATTGCCGCCAGAAACGGATCGGCCTATGGTAGCTAGCCAACGGAGTTTTTCAACGGGCTGCTAGGGGTGTTTATGCGCCAAAAGGGTCGGCGTTCCGGGCCTTGAAAGGCTCGGCTACCGGCGGCGCGCCGCTACGCGGCGGGGATTGGGGCGGTGTCAGAGCGGCGGAGGCGGGAGTAGCGACGTAGTCGAGATTTCGGCTTCGTTTCGCCCCTATGGGGCTTCGACGTTCATCGTTGATTGTGTACCCAGGGCTGCGCCCTGGGCTATCGAATTTCGCCGCGTTGCGGCTGGCTAATTGTCGGAGTAGAAATCGGCCCGGGAGACAGTCGGCGGAGGCGGGAGCATCCGGTTGGTGCGTTACCAGGCAGGAGCCTGGTAACGAGGAGGGATAACACGGCACATTCCGAAAACGCTTTGCCGCGGCGATTGCTTTGTCGTACACTGTACTTATGGAGCTTTGCGATGATCAGCCAACAAGACCCTGCCGCTACGCAGCCGCTCACCGTGCAGGACCGGCGAGCGTTTCTGCAATTACCGCTGGAGGAGCGCCGGCGCCGCTTAGCCGAGCAGGCTGATCGAATCGCCGAAATATATCAGCAGCCCGCGAACGAAAAAGAGCGGACTGAGTGGCAGGGTGGCGACATCGTAGAGTGATCAACGGTGCCTCCTATAGTGCCTCCTAAGCGCGGCGAAATCTGGCTGGTCAGCTTCGATCCAACGCTGGGTGCTGAGATCAAGAAAACTCGGCCGGCCGTTGTGGTCAGCTCCGATTCGGTTGGCCGATTGCCAATCAAGCTCGTCGCTCCAATCACCGATTGGAAGAACCGATACGCCGCGAATCTGTGGCATGTCAGGCTCGACCCGGACGCAACGAATGGTTTGGTGAAACCATCCGCAGTCGATGCTTTGCAATTGCGCGGCCTGGACGAGCTGCGCTTCGTTCGCAGGCTGGGTCAAATCTCCGCCGAGCAACTTGAGGAGATCGTTCTCGCCGTCGCGGCCGTGATTGAGCTTCCGTAATTGGGTGCCACTGGCCTCCTCCACGCGCAAACGCAAAAGCCGCACAGCATTGCGACCACGACTCCCCCGCTCCGTAATGAAAAAACTTCGAACTTTAGCGCGTGGAGCTGCACCCCAATCAACCCGCAGGCGTATCATAAACTGGTCAGTCACGCCTTGGGGGAGGCACTTTGTCGGCTTTCGGGGAGCGAAAGCCGACAATTCCAGCCAATGACTTCTGCCATGAATCGACATTGCACGCGGATTGGCGATTGGAAGCAAATAGGACTCGCCGCTGCTCGCAGGCTCGGCGGGAGCCTCGTACTCCCAATTGGGACTTGGCGGCGAATCACAGTCCTTGCCGTCGCGTGTCTCGCGGTTTGGGCGCAGCCGGCTCGCGGGCAGATCGTGCCGCCGAGGTCGGCGCCGCATGATGGGTATTGGCAGTGCTTTGGGCCGTTTTTGGACGGCGATTTTCGGACGGCGGCGAAAAGTTTTCGCGAGGCGGCGAAAGACGGCATCATGAATATGAGCGTCGCCACGCCGGGGCCGTGGATCGATGCGATTTGTTACCACGCGATGATCGGCGAGTCGTACTACCAGATGGGCAATCTGGCGGACGCGCTCGATGAATATTCGGCGGCGCTGCGGTTTTACCTGGCTCATCGCGATTGGATGCTGCGGGTCGATATGCCGCCGGGGATTGAGCTTGAGGCGAATCCGAAGGCGAATGTGACGTGGGGGACGACGTCGCGAAAGACGATTTTGGGCCATTATCAGCCGCGGTATTCGAGCTTTACGGGCCGGCTGAACAACCAGCAGATCGTCACGGGGGGTGGCGGGGTGGTCGCGCCGCCCACGTATTATCCGGTGTATGCCAGCGAGATCGTGCGCTGCACGGCGCTGGCGCTCTCGCGGCGGCGGACGATTATGGGGCCGGTGAGCGAGCAGGATGCGCTGACGACGCAGGTCGTGGAAGCCGCGGCGCGAGTCGGCGGCAACAACCATTGGTCGGTGTGCTGGTCGCAGTTGGAACTGGGGCTCGCGCTCGCGGCGGCGAATCGGATGCCGCAGGCGATTACAGAGCTGCAAAAGTCACTGTTGGCGGCGGGGCAATATGACCATCCGCTGACGTGCGTGGGGCTCTTGGAGCTGGGACGAATTGCGTTCGAGCAGGGCAAATACGAGGCGGCGATCACGTATTTTCACGAGGCGACGATCAGCGGGGCATATTTCGAGCGGTACGACGTTTTGGAAGAGGCGTTTCGACTGGCGGCTGAGGCGCATTTGCTGGCCGGGCATAAAGGGGCGTATCCGCCGCTGCCGCTGGCAATCGCTTCCCTTTCCAAAGTGCGGATGCTGAATGTTTCGCTGTTGACATCGCTGGCGGAACAGATGATCGCCAATCGAGAGCTGCCGGCGGCGAGCGTCGCGCTGACGCAGGCGCGAACGGCGACCGGCCGCCGCGAAATGAGCAGCGGGGCGATGGGGGCCCGGCTGAATTTCGTCACCGCGCGGGCGGCGCTCTATGCCGGCGACTCAAAATCGGGCGCGAGCGCGCTGGCCACGGCGCTGACGTATCAAAAGACAGCGTCGCCGCGGTTGTTTCAAATTGGCCTGGCCGATGTCGCGTTTCGTAACGGCAATTTGACGGAGCGAATCGCCGATCTGGTTTATTCCGACGCGCTGCGCGAACCGAATCGCGCGGATTGGACGACGGCGACGCTGGACACGATCGCGTTGCTGACGAGCCCGCATCCGCTGCCTTACGAGCATTGGTTCGAGCTGGCGTTGGCGCGGAAAGAGAACGAAAAAGCGCTGAATATCGCCGAGCGGATTCGGCGGCATCGGTTTTTGGTGAATCAGGCGCTGGGCGGGCGGCTTTTGGCCCTGCGGTGGGTTCTGGAAGGGCCGGGGGAGGGGCTAACGCAAGAGGCGACGCTCCAGCGGCAAGACTTGCTCGTCAAATTCCCACGTTATGCGGAGCTATCGAAGCGATCGGCGGAGCTGCGGGCGAGCTTGCAACAATTGCCGATCGCGCCGACGCAGGACAACCAGGTCAAACAGCAGCAGGACCAGCTTGCTGAATTGGGGAAGGTGAGCGCGCAGCAAGAAGCGCAGTTGCAGCTCATGGCGCTCGAGCGGGTGCCGAGTGAAATCGCGTTTCCGCCGCTCCGCGAGACGAAGGAGATTCAGCAGCGGCTGCGCGACGGCACGATCGTGTTCTATTACTTCGCCACATCGCGGAATTTGTATGCGTTCGCGATCGCCCAGGACCGGTATGCGGCGTTCACGATGCAGCAGCCGGGGAAGGTGAAGCAGGATGTGATCGAGCTGCTGAAGGGAATGGGCCTGCACGACCGCAATCAGCCGGTGGCGGTGGAGGATTTGAGGGCGAACGGATGGAAGCCGGCGGCGCAGCGGCTGTTGGCTCAGTTGACGAACGACGCGAAGGCGGAGGAATGGACGAAATATCGCGAGCTGGTGATCGTGCCGGACGGTGTGCTGTGGTATTTGCCGTTTGAGGCTTTGCCGGCGCCGAGTTGGTCGCGCGGGGATACCGCGAGTGGTTTGCGCGGAGATACCGCGAGTGGATCGCGCGGGGATACCGCGAGTGAGCGGGGGACGATGCCGCTGTTGATGCAACTGCCGGTTCGCTATGCGCCAACGCTGGGGCTGGCGGTGAGCGACGGCAGGCGAGAAAAGCCGGTCCCGCGGACGGCGATTGTGACGGGCAAACTATTGCCGCGCGGCGATGAGGCGGCGTTCAAAGCACAGATTGAGCTGTTGGCGGCGGCGGCGGGCGATTGTGCCGTGTTGCGGAAAGAGACGGGAGTGCCGTCGTCGATTTTTGCCTCCACGGTCGATCGGCTAGTCGTGCTCGCGGAGAACGACGACGCGGAGAAGGGGCCGCTGGCGTGGTCGCCGTTTGCGCTCGACGCGGGGAAGGCGGGGAGCAGCGTGTCGGACTGGACGCTGTTGCCGCTGGCCGGTGTCGATCAGATTCTGTTGCCCGGCTTTCACACGGCGGCGGAAACGAGCCTGAAGCGCGGCAGCGGAACCGGCGAGGAAGTTTTCAACGCGGTTTGTGGCCTCATGGCCAGCGGGTGCCGGACGATCATGCTCAGTCGCTGGAGAGTCGGAGGGCAGAGCACGTTTGATCTGATGCGTGAGTTTCTGCAAGAGCTGCCGCATGAATCGGCGGCGAGCGCTTGGCGACGGAGCGTGCAGCTTGAGGCGGATCGGTATTTAGATCCCACGACGGAAGGCCGTCTGAAAGCGCCGCCGGCGTCGGAAGGACTGAAGGGGGATCATCCGTTTTTCTGGGCGGGATACATGCTGATCGATACGGGGGTCCGGCGGGAGGACGAGCGATGAAGGCGCCTCGGCAAGCGGATTAGGAGAAAGAGTAAGAGTAAGAGTACGATTAGGAATGTGATTATGAGTAAGAGCAAGATTAAGAGTAGGACTTCATCATCTTGCTCTTACTCATACTCTTAATCTTCTTCCTAATCTTAATCCTACTCCTACTCTTACTCCTTCGTTTGCCTGTTCACATCGCCCGCGAGGCGGCAACGGGATTGACCCCAGAGGGAGAGATTTCGAGCGGCTTGCCGTTGTGCTTGCCGTGGACCGATTTGCCGAGGACGGTTTCGATCTCGTGCTCGTCGAGCTCTTCTTTTTCGAGCAGGCGATCGGCGAGGGCCGCGAGCTTGTCGCGCTGTTGCGAAAGCAAATCGGAGGCCCGGTCGGATTGCTCGCGGAGGATGCGAGCGACTTCGTCGTCGATCAATTCCATCGTGTGCTCGCTGAACTGCCGTTGCTGATGGATCTCGCGGCCGAGGAACGGGTCTTCGTCCGAGAGCTTGTAGCTCACCGGACCGAGCCGGTCGCTCATGCCCCAGTTCATGACCATGCGGCGGGCCATTCCGGTCGCGCGCTCCAGATCGTTTTCCGCGCCGACAGTCGTTTCGCTGTAGATGAGCTTCTCGGCGGCGCGGCCGGCCAGGAGCACGGCCAAATGATCGCGTAGCTCGAGCTCCGAGATGCTCAGGCGGTCTTCGGATGGCAGCGTTTGCGTGCTGCCGAGCGAGCGACCACGGGGAACAATCGTTACTTTGTGAACGCGATGAGCGCCTGGCAGCTGCCAGGCGAGAATCGTGTGGCCCGCTTCGTGGTAGGCCGTTTTTTCCTTCTCTCTGCCGCTGAGTACTTCCTCGCGTTTTGGTCCCATGAGAACTTTGTCGCGAGCATGCTCGAAATCGCTCATCTCGACGACGGACTTGTTGTTGCGGGCGGCCCATAGCGCCGCTTCGTTGACGATGTTGCGGATATCGGCTCCGGTCAGGCCGATCGTGCCGGCAGCGAGAATCTCCAGATCGACGTTGTCGGAAAGCGGGACATCGCGGGTGTGGACCTTGAAAATTTCGACGCGGCCTTTTTGCGTCGGGCGGCCGACGGTGATGTGGCGATCGAAGCGGCCGGGGCGGAGCAGGGCGGGATCGAGAATGTCGGGGCGGTTCGTGGCGGCCAGCACGATGACGAAATCGGTCTGCGTGAAGCCGTCCATCTCGCTCAAGATTTGATTGAGCGTTTGCTCGCGCTCGTCGTGGCCGCCGCCGAGGCCCGCGCCGCGCTGCCGACCGACGGCATCGATCTCGTCAATGAAGATGATGGCCGGGGAGTTGTCCTTGGCGTTCTTGAACAGATCGCGGACGCGGCTGGCGCCGACGCCGACGAACATCTGAATGAATTCGGAGCCGCTGACGGAATAGAACGGCACTCCCGCTTCGCCGGCGACGGCGCGGGCGAGCAGCGTCTTGCCGGTTCCAGGCGGTCCGTTGAGCAAGACGCCCTTGGGCACTCGGCCGCCGAGTTTTTGAAACTTTTTCGGGTTCTTCAAAAACTCGACAATCTCCATCAGATCGGCTTTGACGCTTTCGATTCCGGCGACGTCTTTGAACGTGATCGCCTGGCGGGAGCCTTCGTAGCGGCGGGCGGGGCTTTTGCCGAAGCCGGAGAGGAAGCCGCCGCCCATCATCTGGTTTTGCTGGCGACGGAGCCACATCCAGAAGAGGACGAAGACGCCGATGGTGGCGGCCATGCCGATACCGAAAATCCAGAGCGTGGGATCGACTTGGGGCGAGACGTCGTAATCCGCACCGCTTGATTTCACCAGGTCAAAATCAGTGCTTTCGTTGAAGCGTTCCGGCAGCACGACCGAAAAACGCAGGTCGGGCTTTTGTTCTGCCTTGGTCGATGAGGACTTTGCTTTTTCGTCGGCTTGCGATTTTGCCGCAGGTGTTTTTTCTGGAGACGCTTTTTCTGGAGACGCCGGCGATTCCTGCGTCTCAGCCGGCGTTTTTACGGAAGGCTTATCGGGTTCCGCTGCGACCGGCTGGCGGAATTTCCCGATGGCAAAGCCCTTGAAGAGATTGACCTCGGCGACGTTCTTGTCCTTGAGTTGGTCGATGAACTGCTTGTACGAGATTTTTCGCGGGCTGGAACCGAGGACGTACATGTACCCGGCGATGATCGCGAGGATTAGCAGTGGCAGAACGAGGCCGGGGCCCGAAAAACGGCCAGGCGTCTTCTTATCCTTGGGCGACTGGTCGTCTTGGTCGTCAATGGCCATGAGAAAACTTTGGTTCCGCGGACATTTTTTAGTCGATTCCTTATTCTAGCTTGGCGGCCTTTGAGGTGTACCCCTGCGGCGAGGCGGCTGGGCCGGAAGAAAGTTGCACATGTTGCAATATTGTCTCGCGCGGAAGCGAACGAATTTGCTGGCACTCGGCAATGGTGAAGCCAGCGGCGAGGAGGCGGGCGGTCCAATAATGGTCGGGCTTGGGAGTTGGATTTGTGATTTCAGCCGGCTCAGCAGACGGCAAGTCTTCGTCTGTCGCCGCGGAGGCGAGTGTCGCGTTGATGTCGTCGATGCTGGCAGTGCTCTTGTCGCTAATGGGAATGGCCGCGGAGGAGATCGTGTTGTTCGCAGCTGTCTTTTGTGACGTGCGAAGCGGCAGGGATTGGAGGCGGGTTTGAAGGTGTATGTCGATGGGCGGCCGTTCGTTGAGCGACTCAACGCCCTTCATGACGGCTTCGCCGCGGTCGGTGAGACGGAGGAGCGGGCGATGGGGACGCTCTTCGACTTGCTGGAGGAGGCGGATGGCGAGAAGAGCGTCGATCAGCGAAATAACTTGGGGCTCGGTGAGCGGGGCGAGGAGGCCGAAGGTGCTGAGGGTGTTGAGTTTGTATTTTTGAATGTCCTTGGCCTGCGAGCCGATGAGCATGCGGGCGATCATTTGCTTGCCGAAGCGACCTTTGGCGCGGGCGACACCGGAGAGCACGGCGCGAACGGCATCGAGGATTTTGGCGTCGTGAGCGAGGGGCAACGTTTGTAATGGAGAGTTACCGGGGGCCTGACGGCCCCCGCTCGCCTGTTCGATTGGTTTCGTCTTTGGTTGTCGGCCATTGTTATGCGCTCGGCAGCTGTCGCAGGTGGCGCATTCGTGGGCGTTGGGGTCGCCGAAGTAGTCGAGGATTTCTAGTTGGCGGCAGCGGTGAGTGGTGGCGTAGCGAATCATCCGGTCGAGCTTGGCGTATTCCGCATCTTTGCGGCGCTCTTGCTCGGCGAAATCGATGCCGAGGGCCTCGAACGGCTTCTTCCGCTCCAGCATGTGGACGGCGCGGCCGCGGAAGGGAGGGACGAAGTCGAAGGCTTCGAGTTTGCAGACCTCACGAAGAGCGCGATTGATCGCGGTCTGGTCCATTTCGGCCGCTTGCTGGATCTGCCGCGGATTGAGGTAGACGCGCTCGAAGCGGCGGCCGCCGACGAGTCGCTCGATGGCTTGCAAAACGCGGCGTTGGACTTTGGCATCTTTGGGCAAGAGATCGACGAGCGTGGGCAGGTCGCTTTCAATGCGGACGGCGGCCATGTTTTGGCGGGCGTCGAGGCGTTCGAGGGCTTTGCAGTTTTCGAGCAGCTTTTCGCAGGCGCTGACGCCGTCGCTGCGGATCGGCAAGTTGAGCTGCTCGCGGATCTCGTCGAGCGTGAGCTCGATCGGGTCGCTGTCGATCTCGCGGAGAAAGTCATAGACCTGCTCGACGATGGAGGGATCGGGATAGGCGCTCTCGATGAAATACTCTTGGATCCGGCGGTCGCGCTGCGAATAGAGCAGTAAGCAGCGAGAGATCTCGCCATCGCGGCCGGCGCGGCCGGCTTCCTGGTAATAGGCTTCGAGCGTGCCGGGAATGTTGTAGTGGACGACGAATCGCAGATCGGCCTTGTCGATCCCCATGCCGAAGGCGTTAGTCGCGACGATAATCGGCGTTTTGCCGCTCATGAAGGAGTCTTGGACGCGGCGGCGGGCGTCAGGCTCCAGTCCAGCGTGGTAGAGATCGACCTTGCGACCGCTCGTGGCGGAGAGCACGGGCGCCAGCTCCTCGCAGGCCTTCCGCGTGGCCGAATAGACGATGCCGGCACCGGGCGTGTCGCGAATGAAGTTGATCAGCGTGCGGTCGCGGTCGGGCTCGCTGAAAATCTGCTCGACTTGAAAGTGCAAATTGGGCCGCGAGAAGCCGGTGATGAAAACGCGGGGGTTTGGGAGCTGAAGCTGGGCGACGATGTCGCTGCGGACGTCGGGCGTGGCGGTGGCGGTGAGAGCAATCGTCTGCGGATGGTTCAGGCGCTGCCGCAGGCGGCCAAGGCGGGCGTAGTCGGGCCGAAAATCGTGGCCCCACTCGCTGATGCAGTGGGCTTCATCGACGGCGAGGAGTTGCACTTTCGCGTCGCGGAGCTTTTCGAGGAACAGTGAGCTGCGAAGTCGCTCGGGAGCGATATAGACGAGGTCGAAGCGGCCGGCGGCCATGTCGTCCATTCGCTGGAAAGCTTCGCCTGCGGACAGCGAGCTGTTGATATAGGTCGCGGCGATGCCCAACTCGGTCATGCTATCGACCTGGTCCTTCATCAGGGCGATAAGCGGGGAGACGACGAGCGTGAGGCCTTCGCGGGCGACCGCGGGAAGTTGGTAGCAAAGGCTCTTGCCGCCGCCGGTCGGCATGATACAGAGGCAGTTTTCGCCGCCCAAAATCGCTGAAATGACGTCGCGCTGGCCGGGGCGGAAGGATTGGAGGTTGAAGCGCGCGAGGTGGGATTCGGGAGGCGAGGGCGTGACGACTTCCATGTGGGGATTGTACAGAAAAGAACGACGTGGAGCGTCGGGAGAGCGGGTTCTCCAGGCAGAGCGTGGGAACGAGAGAAAGTTGTATGGCAGGCTGGAAGCCTGCCCCACGTTAGCGGAGCGATTCGAGAGGGCGGACGAGCATGGCGCGGATGGAGGGGATGAGGCCGCCGAAGAGGCCCATGGCGAGGGAGAGGGCGAGGCCGACGGCGATGATGTCGCCGCTGACGACCATTTCGAGCACGACGAATTTGCCGCCGCCTTGGCCGCTGCCGACGATGCTGGCGGCTTTGGTGCCGTGAATCAAGGAGCCGAGGGCACAGCCGGCGACGCCGCCCACGAGCGCAAGCACGAGCGATTCGAGTAGAAACGAGGCTTGGACGTGCAGCCGGGAGAAGCCGAGGATGCGGAGGACGCCGATGTCTTTGCTGCGCTGGCTGACGGCGGCGAACATGGTGTTCATGACGCCGAAGACGCCGCCGAGCGACATGATGGAGGTGACGATGATGATCGAGATCAAGAATTGCCAGTTGGTTTGGGAGAGGTTACTGAAGTACTCCGTTTCGGTATAAGCCTGGACGGCGGCTTTTTCGTATTCGTTGTTGAGGTAGTTTTTCAGCGTCAGAGCTTCAGCCGGGCCGGCGGTGCGGAGAACGAGCGAGGAGTAGGTCGCCTTGCGGAACATGCCGGCTATGAGGTCGCGTTTGGCCCAGATTTCGGAATCAAACGTGGAACCGGAGGAGCGAATGATGCCGACCGCAACCCAGATGCGGCCACCCAGTTCGAAGGTCTCGCCGACCTCAAGTCGTTCGCGGTTCTTGGCCGTGGCGAGCTGTTCGGGCTTGCGGTCGCGACCCAGCTCACGGGCAATGCCTTCGCCCAGGACGGCTTGAATGGCCTCTTGTTCCATGCCGACCGCGAGAACGCCTTCGGGGCTGAACCACTGGCCGCCTTCATAAAGAGAAAGGCCGTGTACCTGCCCCGAAAGCTCTGCATCTTCGACGCCGCGAACTTGTGTGAACCGGCCTTTGGGCCGGCCCGGCTGGCGAACTTGCACCGGCTGATTGACAACGACGTAGGTTTCACGGCTAGCGAGCGGCCGGTTTTGCTCGTCGCGGAGGACGCCCGGCTGAAGTTCAATATCGCCGGCATCAACGATCGCTACGTTGCTGAATGATTCATCCGTCGATCCTTCGGCCAAGACAATCACGTTGCCGGGCTGGCCGCTGCCGAGCGTGAGCTTGTACATGCCGTTGACGAAGGCCAGCATGACCGTGAGCAGGGCGATGACGGAAAAAAAGGCGAAACCAGTGAGCAGTGTCGTCAGCCAGCGGACTTGTAGATTACGGATGTTGTAGCGGACGGGAACTTTGCAGAGTAAGCCGAGCAATAGGACGAGGACGCCACCCACGACCAAGGGCATCAAGCTCCAGGAGGAGAGGCGGAAGGGGGTCGTGTCCCTGACGGCGGCGATGAGCAGGACGTGCAACATGCGAAAGCGGCGTCAGGCAGGAGTAAGAGAAAGATTAGGAGTAAGAGTAGGAAAGATGATTAAGAGAAAGAGCAAGATAAGGATTAGGACCGGGTCGTCGAGCTAGGTGACCTTGGAAAACACTTCGGTGACTTTTACGAGACACGCAGAGCAAGCGGGGAAAATGCTGCCAGCGAGGGCGGCAAGGCCGCCGACGGTTGGCCCCCACCAGAGGGCGGCGTCGTTGATCATGAACTTGGGAAAGAAGGCGATAGGAAAGGGGACGCCGCCGAAAACGTTGTTGACGACATACCAGGTGCCCGCGGAGCTGAGAAAGCCCGCGACCACGCCGAGCAAGATGGACTCAGTCAACACGAGTGACAGAATTTGCAACGGCCGAAATCCCAACACCTTCATAACGGCCAGTTCCATGCGGCGCTGGCGGACGCCGATGCTGATGGCGTTGGCGATGACCAGCGCAAGCGAGATTAAAGCCGCGGGCACGAGCAGAAATCGGACGCCCCAGAGCAAATCGCGATAAGCGTCCAAGAAAGAGGCGATTCCCGAAGAGGCCGTTTCGCATTTGACCGAGGGGTTGGAATAGAACGGCGCCGATTCGATTTGGTCGGCGATCGTCGAGAACGCAGACGTGCTCGGAACGCGGAGCCAGACGAGATTGAGGCATTTTTGGGCCAGGGGATGCGGCTTGCCGGCGTGCTCGCGAGGCCATTTTTCCAAGACCTCGTTGAGCAAGTAGTCGCGGTGAATCGCGGCTGACTTGTCGTAGCGTCCGGGCGGAAAAACGCCGACAATTTCGAGTTCCAGATCGATGCCGCGAAAATTGATGCCGTAGAGCTTGATGCGCTCGCCTACGCGCTTTTGGAGCAGCGCTAATCGTTCTTTACCGACGATCAGTCCTTGGCGATTTTGATCGAGACGCTCGACGGCCTGAGAAAATTCCGCCATCTGATCGGCGGGCAGGTTGTCGAGATCGTCCATCATCGTCGTGAGCTTTTTCGGCTCCATAGCGAAAGCGAAAAGGCTATTTTCGAGCGTGCGATTTTTGATATCGGTGCAGCCGCCGTAAAACGACCAGGTCATAGAGTCGTCGGGGTGTAGGTCGCCATCGTTGTGGGCTGCACCGTCGGTTAGCGTGCCCGCGTATGAAAACGGCATTTGGCTCGGAATCTGCCAACGCTCGGTGATGATGGCTTTCAGATTGCGTTGCTTTTCGGAGGTTGCGGCGTCGAGAAAGGCCAGGACTGACCAGACCCATGTCACTACGACTACCAGTACGATCGTTGTGAGTGATGTCAGCAACGACAGCACCGGATTGCGGCGGATGTTTTTCAGGATGAGCAGGGCGAATTTCATGGGTAACTCAAAGCACGAAGCACCGAAATCCTAAGCACGAAACAATTTAGAAGCACGAAATTCAAATACTGAAACGTTGTCATTTGTTTCTGTCATTCTGATTTGTCGTATTTGGATTTTTTTCGTGCTTCGTGCTTCGGATTTGAGACTTGAAATCTGAGATTTCTACATGGTTCCGTGGGCGGCAACGGCACCGTCTACGAGTTGCCCTTTTTCCAGCCGGAGGACTCGATCGGCGCGGCGGGCGGCGCGGGGATCGTGAGTGACGAGGATGATCGACTTGCTCAAACCGGCGCGGAGTTCTTCCAGGAGGTCGAGAATTTCCTCAGCGCTTTTGGCGTCGAGATCGCCGGTGGGTTCGTCGGCGACGATCAGCTCGGGGTCGGTGACGATGGCGCGGGCGATGCCGACGCGCTGTTGCTGGCCGCCGGAAAGCTGGCCGGGACGATGCCGCGATCGATCTTTCAATCCTACGAGGTCGAGGGCGATTTCCACTTGCTGGCGGCGGGCTGCGGCTGACATGGGCAACAGGAGCAGCGGCAGCTCGACGTTTTCAAAGGCGCTGAGCACTGGCAGCAAGTGATAGAACTGAAATACGAAGCCGACGTGTCGTGTCCGCCAGCGGGCAAGCTGCGACTCGCTCATTTTTGAGATGCAATTGTCGCCAACCCAAACTTCGCCTTCACTGGGGCGGTCGAGGCCAGCAATTAGATTCAATAGCGTCGTTTTGCCGGAGCCGCTGGGACCCATGAGGCCGAAAAACTCGCCGCTAACGACTTCGAGGTTCAGCCCGTTGAGCACGTCGATTCGCTCGCTGCCGCGGCGGAAATACTTGTGCACGCCCGCGATGCGGACGACTGGTCGGCCTGCGCTCAAGCTAAGATCCTTCTCGGCAATGTTGGAAAACTGATGGACCGGCGCGAGCTGACCAACGCTGCGCGTCGGTGCCCGTCGCTGGTCCAACCCTATGGCTCGGGGACGATCGTGGCGACGGGGGATTCGACTTGTTCCCCGAGGAAGGAAACAATCGCCCCCATTTCGGGCTTTAAGTAAATGCCTTCTTCGTCGGCGGGGATTTTGATTTTTACGCGAACGGGGATCGCTCCTTTCGCTCGGTCGGCGATAGGCATGAGGCGATCGACAATGCCTTCGTAAACCCGGTTGGGATACGCTTCGGCCCGCACGCGGCAGCGCTGGCCAACCTGGACCCGGGAGATATCGCGCTCCTGAACATTCAGATCGACTTCAAGATCGGAAAGGTCTGCCATATCGCAGAGGCTGAAGCTGCCGTTCATCGCGATGGGATTGACGACATTGCCTTCCTCAGCGTTTTTCTTGAGGATCGTGCCGGTGACTGGGGCGAGAATCGTGCAGTTGCCCAACCGCCACTTGGCTTTGATGACATCGGCTTCGGCTTGAGACAATTCGGCTTTGGCGACTTCGATTCGCTCCTGACGCGGACCGATCTGCATGAGCTGCAGTGCATAGGTGAGCTTTTGCGCGCGGCGGAATTGAGCGAAATATTTGCTTTCGGCCAGCTCCAGCTCTTGCGGCGTCGCGGCGCTTTTGCGGCGCAGCTCGATCGTGCGTTTGTATTCGGCTTCCATTTGCGGCAGCAGCGCTTGAGCCTCCTGCAAATCGGCCTCGGCTTCTTTGATCTCCTCCGGCCGGTTGCCATTTTGCAGCTCGCGAAGTCGCTCGCGCATGAGGCGGACATTGGCCTCGGCCCGTTGAAGGTCTGCGCCGTAGTCGGTCTGCTCGAGCACCGCGAGCACGTCGCCTTTGTTGAAGCGGCGGCCTTCTTCGACGTTGAAGGTGACGATCATGCCGCTGACTTTGGGGCTGACCAGAATCTGGTGGGCCGGAATGATGTACCCCTTTGATTCCAGGACGACATCGCGCCTGGCGGTCGCTGGGTTCGGACTGCTGGTGAACGTCGCCGCGCGAACCGGGCTTTTTTCAGGCGTTGTGCTGGCCGCCAATGGCTCGCTTGGTTTAGCCGGCGACTCGGTGTAGCGACTCGTGCCGCGACTCTTGCTTGTCGGTTGAACCGATTGCTGCTCGGCAATCGCTCGCGCTGCTGCCGAGGGCGAGGGCCACCAATACCAGGCTGCTGTGGCGATCAAACCGGCCGCCAACGTCAACGCCAAAGTCGAACTGGCGCTGAACCGTCGCTGCGGCAGATGTGCCAGGCTCAACGAGCGAACGCGATCGCCTAGTGCGCGGTCGCCGCGACCCTGGCGGCCGTCTGGAACAACTGGGACAGGCCCAGCCGGTTGCGGTGCGCTCTTCGTTCGCGGCTGAAGCATGGGAAAACGCCGAAATAGATGCAGCAGGACGTACGTTCTTATTATGGCAGGCGGGCGATCGTTATCCAGGCCGATTTGCCGCCGGAAATGCACCGGCGACTATTGAATTAGCATCGCATCGCCATAACTAAAGAAGCGGTAGTGGTCGGCGACGGCTTCTTCATAGGCTTTGCGGAGAAGCTGATCACCGCCAAACGTGCGGACGAGAATCAAAAGTGTGCTCTTGGGCAGGTGGAAATTGGTAAGGAGGGCATCGACGGCGCGGAACTGATAGGGGGGACGAATAAACAAGTTGGTGTCGCCTGAAAATGGCTCGATTTCGCCGCTGGCGGCTGCCGTTTCGAGCGTCCTTGCGACGGTGGTTCCCACCGCGACAATTCTTCGGCCCGCGCGTTTGTACCCGGCTAGTCGCTCGGCGGTTTCAGCCGATAGAGAGCACCACTCGCTGTGCATCGCATGGTCTTCGATCTTTTCGGCGGTGATCGGGCGGAATGTGCCGACGCCGACGTGCAGAGTCACTCGCTCTTGCGCAATTCCCATCCGCGTTAATGCGGCCAACAGCTGCGGCGTGAAATGGAGGCCCGCTGTTGGCGCCGCAACGGCGCCCGGGCATTCGGCAAAGACCGTCTGATATTGCTCGATGTCTTCGGCAATCATTTCGCCATCGCGGATATAGGGCGGCAGGGGCACACGGCCGATGCGCTCTAGAATTTCCAGCGGCCGCCCCATCGGCTCAGGCCGGGCGGCCCAAACGCCGCCGTCGAGCTTCGAGATCAGTCGCAGCGTAATGGTCTGCCGCACGTCCCAAGACAAAACAACGATCGCTTCACCAGGTTCAAGTTTGCCGCGGGTCTTGCTGAGTATCTTCCAGACGCCGTGCTCGTCGGCTCCGAGAAAAAGGCCGGTCCAGCGGGCGTTCGTGCGGTCGCGGCGGCCGACGAGGCGGGCGGGAATGACTTTGGTGTCGTTGAAAACCAGGCAATCGGTTGGCCGCAGAATTTCGGGAAGGTCGCGGATGTGCCGGTGCTCGATCTGGCCGCTCGCGCGATTCACGAGCATCAGCCGAGCGTCGCTACGCTTGGCCAGCGGATGCTGGGCGATGAGCTCCCGCGGCATGTCGAAGTCGTAGTCGGCGAGCTCGGGCATGAGGGTAGTCCCCTCGCTCCGCGAGGGACTGGAGTGGCAATTTGGTCGCCAATTCTGAACTGCACCAACTGGCTTGGCGTTTCAGTTGTGCAGGCCCTTGCGGAGCAAGGGGCCTACATTGGCCTAGGAATCGAGCGGTCCTTTGTCGAGTATAGGGAGAAGCCCGCCGCCGACTAGCGGTTGCACGTAGCCTATGACCACAGTCGCAATGACCAATACGACGCAGACTGCGAATCCGAGACGAGTGGCGTTGGTCATTACCGAGCTTGAACCGGGCGGCGCGGAGCGGTGTCTGGTGGAAATTGCGATTGGTCTGGACCGCACGAAGTTTTCGCCGCTTGTCGTTTCGCTGGCACCGCCGCCGTTTGACGCTGAAAAGCGAATTCTTATCGAAAGGCTGCAGACCGCCGGCGTACCGACGCATTTTCTCAACGCCACGCGGGTTTGGGATTTTTATAATGCCGTGCGGCAGCTTGCCGAATTGTTTCGCCGCGAGCAAATCGAATTGGTCCAAACGTTTCTGTTCCATGCCAATATCGTCGGCGCGCGGGCTGCGCGAACGGCGAATGTGCCTCATGTGCTGGCCGGAATTCGCGTCGCTGATCCACGGCCGTGGCGAATTTTTGTCGAGCGCTGGGCAACCGCAAACGCCGACCGATTTGTCTGCGTCAGCCAGAGCGTCGCCGAGTTTAGCCGCCATCGGGGCTTTGCCTCGGAAAAATTGGTCGTCATTCCCAATGGTGTCGATGTGAGCCGCTGGCGGGCCTCGCACAAACTGGATGCAAACCCGCTCGGACTCGCTGAAGGCCGTCGTGGCATTCTGTTCGTGGGCCGCCTCGACAAACAAAAAGGACTCGATCGGTTTATTCGGGAGCTGCCGGCGATTTTTCACTCGCTCCCAGAACACGATTTGATTCTTGTCGGCGATGGGCCACAGCGAGGAGCGTTGCAACGCCTGGCGCACCAACTCGGCCTCGACTCTCGCGTCCATTTACTCGGTTGGCAGCCCGACGCCGCTCCATTTATCGCTGCCGCCGAAATTCTCGTTTCGCCGTCGCGCTGGGAGGGAATGCCGAACGTGGTTTTAGAGGCGATGGCGGCGGGAAAACCAGTGGTCGCAACGCAAGCCGAAGGAACTGTTGAATTGCTGGGCATTGCGGCGCTGGAACAGACCGCGGCCGTCGGCGATTGGCCCAGTTTTCGCCAAAGGCTCATCGAAATCGGCAAAAATCCACAGCTCGCGACCGAGTTGGGCGAAAAAAACCGAGCCCGGGCGGCACAGTTCTCGATCGCCGCGATGGTGCAGCGGTACGAGCGGCTATTCGAGTCAATCAGCGGCTCTTAACAAAATTTTTTTGGCGGCTTCTCCGGCGCAAAACCGCCGGTTTCTCTGGGCTTTGCACGCGAAACGCCGTCAAACCCGCCGCACCTCTGTCGTCCTGCGGGAAATACAGATTGACGAATGTTTCGAGATGTTTATGTTGTGGGCCTACGTGGGACGCAGTGGGGAGTAATGGGCCACAGTGGTGCTGATCGGAATACGGAAATGGTGCTGACGGGAACCTACGAACGACAGCTCGATGAAAAGCTGCGTTTGGCAGTCCCGAAGGCGTTTCGCGAGGCTTTAGCCGGTGAAAACCAACTGGTCCTGACTCCCGGAACGGATGGCTCCCTTTCACTGTTTGCTTCACGGACTTTTGAGGCCATCGCACAGCAATTAGCCGAGCGATCGCCCAATGGCCAGGATGTGCGGGCGTTTAGCCGACTGCTGTATGCCCAGGCGCGATCGGTGGAAATCGATTCGCAAGGACGAATTCGCGTGCCGGTCGAACTGGCCCAGCTCGCCAAATTGGATGGCGATGTGGCGTTGATCGGCGTTGGTGATCGGATCGAGATTTGGAACAAGCAGCGGTGGCAGGAGTACCTGGCCGATTTGCAGCCGCGGTACGACGAGTTGGCCGAACTGGCCCTGAGTCGCGGCCCCGTTCCATCGTCGGCGACCCAGCAACCGACTCAAACGACTGAGAACGCTTCCGCCCGCCCAATGCAGCCGCGTTAAGCGAACGAACTACACCAATTCAACAGATATTCGATGCAAAGTATGTCCGTCCGAGTTGAGAAGCACTCGCCACAAAAGGACTCTCGGCTTGGCCACTTGCCGTGAGTCGTAATGTCGAGTGCGCGCCGCGGCGAAGGAACGCAGCGGCCGCTGGTGTGCTCGCTTGAGCCGCAATCGCGGCTTGGAAGCGAGCGCAGGCATCGACCCAACCGGAGGCGCACGGAGGCGCCTTCGGGTCGATGGCTCTCGTTACGTCGTTCGAGTCTCGCTCGTGGTATCTTCGGTGGCATGTCTGCCACGCCGATCCACGTTCCCGTCTTAGCCGCCGAGGTTTTGCAGTGGCTTGAGCAGCGGCCGGGGCAAGTAATTGTCGATGGCACACTCGGCGGCGGTGGACATACGCGGCTGATTACGGAACAGTTGGCAAAGGACGAAGGACCAAGGACGAAGGACGAAACTGGATTTGTATTAGCGCTGGATCGCGATCCGGCGGCTGTGGCGGCGGCGGAGAGGAATTTGGCGGGGTTGGCGGTGAAGGTGGCGAACGCGAACTTTTGCGATTTGCCGGATGTCCTCGATTCGCTGGGAATCGTTGCCGTGGATGCGGTGCTGCTCGATTTGGGGCTGTCGAGCGATCAGTTGGCGGATGAGGGACGGGGTTTTAGCTTTGAGAGTGGAGGGCCGCTGGATTTGCGGTTTAATCGCGAGGAGGGGGAATCGGCGGCGGAGTTAATTGCTCGTCTGCCGGAGCGGGAGCTGGCGGATTTGATCTATCAATACGGCGAAGAGCGGTTTAGCCGGCGGATCGCGCGGCGGATTGTGGAATTGCGAGCAGAGCGGCCGATACGGACGGCTGCGGAACTGGCGGAGATCGTGCGGCGGTGTGTGCCTCGGTCGAAAGATCGTATCGATCCGGCGACGCGGACGTTTCAGGCCCTGCGAATTGCCGTCAATCGAGAGTTGGAGTCGTTGGAGTTGGCATTGCAGCGGATTCCGGAACGCCTGAAACCAGGCGGACGCTTGGCGATTATCAGTTTTCACTCGCTAGAAGATCGGCGGGTCAAGGAGGCGTTTCGCAGCGATCCGCGGCTGAAGCCGTTGACGAAAAAGCCGGTGCGGGCGAGCGAGGAAGAGGTTTTTCGAAATCCGCGGAGCCGGAGTGCAAAGCTGCGGGTGGCGGAGCGAGTTTCACCGTAGGCATCACGCTCCGCGTGATGCTTTCTCCGCATGGGTCGGCCATGTACTCAGTACTGAGTACTCAGTACAAAGTACGCTGTACTTTCCGACCTTTGACTTCGCCCTCCCCCCACCATGCCAACGCTCAAGCCTTCTGCCCTCGAATCGTTCGCCGCTCAATTGCTCCAAGCCGGCGGTTGCTCGGCTGGTGATGCGAGACTGGTGGCGGCGAGCTTGGTGGATGCGAATTTGAAGGGGTATGACTCCCACGGTGTGATGCGTGTGCCCTATTACGTGCAGGCGATTAAGGATGGAGAAGTTGCCCCAGGCGCAGAGCTGACGATTTTGGATGAGGGGCCGTCACGGATTGTGGCGGACGCGAATTGGGGCGTGGGACAAGTGCAGGCGATGCGGCTGATCGAGCGGCTGGCCGAGAAGAGCAGGGCAGGGGGGCTCGGCCTGGGAACGATGATGCACTGCGGGCATATCGGGCGGCTGGGCGAATATTGTGAGAAAACGGCGGCGCAGGGGTTTGTGTCGATGTTGATGGTGAATTCACACGGCGGCGCGGTCCGCGTCGCGCCGCCCGGTGGAAAAGCGCCGCGACTTTCGACAAATCCGCTCGCCATCGGCGTTCCCCTCGGCGACGCTCCGCTCGTGCTGGATTTTTCGACCAGCGCGACGGCCGAAGGGAAAGTGCGGGTGAAAAAAATTGCCGGGCAGCAGTGTCCCGAAGGCTGGTTGATCGATAACGAAGGCCGGCCGACATGCGACCCGAACACGCTGTATGGCAATCCGCCCGGTTCCATTCTGCCGATGGGCGGCGCACAGGCCTACAAAGGTTTCGGCCTCGGCCTGATGATCGAAATCCTTACCGGTGCGCTCTCCGGCGGCAATGTCGCCAAGACGGTGCCTTATCCGAAGAAAGGCAATTGCGTTTTTATTCTGCTCATTGATCCGGGGCGGTTTGGCGGCGCGGATCATTTTCAAAGCGAAGTCCGCCAGCTCGTCGAATATGTGAAGTCCTGCCCACGGGTTCCAGGCTGTGAGGAAATCATCCTGCCCGGCGAACCGGAGCGAAAATTGGCCCAGCAGCGGCAGCGGGACGGCGTCTTCCTCGACGCCGAGAATTGGAATGCACTGGCTAAGCTCGGGCAGCAACTCAACGTGCAATCGCCGGCCGCCTAGTGTAGTCCTCACGCTCCGCGTGAGGTAACCCCGCAAGCGTAGCGAGCGCGTTTCACGAAATAGTAACCAACTTGTGGTTCACGCAGAGCGTCTCCGGTCATACTCGTTGCGAGCCTGATCCATCATCGCGTCGAACCGCGCTTCGGTGAATTCCTCGCCTTCGCCGGATTCCAGTCCCTCTCGGACCAATTCCGCCAGCTTCTTCTTCGCGACCCCGAACTGAACGTCGCCGCGTGGCTGGGTGGCTGTGTTTTGCGTACTCGCATAACACGGCACTGACCGCGTTGCCACAAGTCGCTCGCCGCTCATCGCTCACCCCTCACCGCTCCTTCAGCCCCGGCAACTTCTCCACAATCCCAATCGTCTCCATGCTCACCCGCACCACCCGCCCCACCAGATCGACGATATACCGCGGCTCTCTGTGCTCTTTACACCAGTCGTTCGGATCATTGACGATCCCGCTGTCCTTATCGCGCGTGAACTGATACCGCTCCATCACCCACTCAATCGCCGGCTTGCCGTTGACGACGTAGTTGTAAGCCTCCAGCGGAATGCCCGAGATCGTCACATTGCTGTTATAGACGATGCGGCTCTTATCCCACTTCATTCCTGCAGCCTTCTGCTCCGCCGTCGGCCTCGCAAACGTCATCTTCTGCACGGCAAACAGCTCGCTCGCGTCGAAATTCAGCCGGTCGATGTGTTCCACCAGCGGCCACGGCTCAACCGTCTCATAATTCAAATGCCACTGAGCCAGTTCCCGCCCCGCCGCGCTAAACGCCTGAAAATCCTTGGCCTCGCGCGTCAGGGGAATCCGCGGCAGCATCTTCTTCAAATCCGCCGCAAACCGCGTGCGATACTCGGGGCTGTGCAGCACACCATAGACGTAATAGAAGATGTCTTCCTTGGAAACGCCCTTCCCATACGCCGCGCGGAACGTCTTCAAAATCCCATCCGTAATCGCGTCCCGACGATGATAGCCGTCGATAGTCTCTGACTTGTCGAATTGCAGGCCGGGTGATTCGTCGGCCTTTTCATAGATGTAAAGCGGAAAGCACTGACTGCCGGAGCTTTTATCTGCGAACGACAAATCGGGAACGGCGTCCGCTGCAAGTGCGGAGAATTTGTCTCTCGTTCCGGCACCTGACACGCATATGACGACATTCTGATGGGCGGGCGTTGGGAACATTATTCTTCCCCCGAGCGGCCTTTCGTTCAGACTCCGATCCGAATACCAGTTCATTCGCGTGAACGGTCGGTAAAGGGAAACGACACGAGCATCATCGTTTAATGTGTGTTTTCTGTCGCGAGCGAGGTCGAGCTTCAGATTCACCGTCCAGGCGATCAGTTTCGGATCGTTGTCGATAAAGTCCTCAACGGCACGTTTCCTTTCGTCTAAATTGCCGCTGATTGATTCGTTGAATTTCTTACGCTGCCTTTCGTAAGCGCGAATCATGGCCCCCATGTTTTCCGCCAGATTCTTCGTGGAAAAGTTATAGCACCATGCGTCGCGATTTGTTTTGACACCGCCGAATGAGTCCGAAAAGACGCCGCCTGAGAGTTCTAGGAAACTGGCGTAAGCTATGTCACGCTGGTTGATCCAGTCGTGTTCGGCGTTGGGAGTCAACGTTGTCCACTTCTTTTGAGATTCGATTTTCGCGATGCTGACGAAGCCTCGGATGATCTCAAGCTTTTCATCGCGGCTCAGGTAATCCCCGATGTCGTGATAGCGAAGCGTGGCAGGTGGAACCTTTTCTGGATTCTTTACCAGCAATGTGATGGCAACAGGTGTTCGCGCACCAGAACCGAAGATTTTTCCCCCTTCCTGCCGCGAAACTTCCCCACTGGTCCGCTGGTTCCCACGCAGGTTGAAGATGTAAATACTCGTGAACTCATCCGTCAGGCTGGCTCGCAGTCCATCCGCTGCGTTCCCGTCAATGAAATAACCGTTAGTGACAAATCCGACGACGCCTTTGTTGTCGATTCGGTCGCTGGCCCAACGGATCGCGCGTATGTAGCTGTCGTAGAGGCTAGTCTTGAGCGTGGCTGTTGATCGCTTTACGTAGGTTTCACCGATGCGGGCGTCGAGTGCGGAATAGTCGAGATTCTGGTTGTTGTCGTTCTCGCTCACTTGACCCATTGAATATGGCGGATTGGCGATCACCACTCGAATCGGACTGGCCTTCTGGCGTTTCACGCGCGCTGTGTTTTCGATAAATGTGCCCTCGATCTGTTTTTGATCGGATTCGTAAAGCTGAAATGTGTCGGTAAGGCAGATGCCATCGAAAGGCAGGTATTCGTCTTTGCCTTTGCTCGCGTGCAGGCCGTGGAAGGTTTCTTCGATGTTGATGGCGGCGATGTAATATGCCAGCAGTACGATCTCGTTGGCGTGCAGCTCGTGCTGGTATTTGTGCAGCAGCTTTTCCGGCGGAATCAGGCCGCTCTGCAGCAGCCGCACCAGGAAGGTGCCGGTGCCGGTGAAGGGGTCGATGATATGCACTTCCTCTTCTGCCAATCCACTTTCGAACTCATCCCGTAGCACGTCTTCCACGCTGCGGATGATGAAATCGACCACCTCGACCGGCGTATAGACAATCCCCAGGCGCTCGGCCATGCGAGGGAAGGCCGTGCGGAAGAACTCGTCGTAAAGCTCGATGACGACTTTCTGCCGGGCCTCGGCGTTGTCGAGCCCCTTCGCCCGGTCGCGCACGCTGGCGTAAAACTTTTCCAGCGTCGCGGTTTCCTTTTCTAGCGATTGCTCGTGCAAAATGTCGAGCATTTTTTGCATCGACTGGCTGACGGGGTTTTGCTGCGTGAACGTGTAATTGGCGAAGAGCGCGTCGAACACCGGCCGGGTGATCAAATGCTGCGCGAGCATCTCAATCGCGTCCTCGCTCGTCACGGCCGGATTGAGATTCTCCTGAAAGCCCTTCAGGAACTCGTCAAACGCCTTGGATTGCTTGGATTTCGGATCGTCGAGCAGGGCCTTAATGCGCGTGATGTGCGTTTCGGCGATTTTGGCAATGTCGCGGGCCCACGTTTCCCAGTAGGCCCGGTCGCCCACCTTCATCACCATCTTGGCGTAGATGGCGTCTTTCCACTCGTCCAAGTTCGGGAAGGCGAAGACGTTTTGAATCTCCCGCACCTTCGGCTTTGAGTCACCGTCGGATTTTGCCCCGCCGCCATCCTTATCGTCCGCCCCACCGCCCACGCCGATGACCTGAATGTTCTCAGGACGCTTCTTGTTCAGCTCCAGTTGGTTGATCGTGGCGTTGAAGCGGTCGTCGTGCGCCCGCAGTGCCTGCAATACCTGCCACACGACCTTGTATTTCTCGTTGTTCTTCAGCGCCTCTTCGGGCGTTTTGTCCGCCGGAATGCCGATAGGCAGGATGATGTAGCCGTAGCGCTTGCCCTCCGCCCGCCGCATGACGCGCCCCACCGACTGCACCACGTCGATCACACTGTTTCGCGGATTCAGGAACAGCACGGCATCCAAAGCCGGCACATCCACCCCTTCGGACAAGCAGCGGGCGTTGGACAGGATGCGGCAGGTGTTGGCGGGGGTTTCCGCTTTGAGCCAATCGAGCAAAGCCCCGCGGCGGAGCGCGTCGAACGTGCCATCAACGTGATCGGGCTCGATTTCCAGAATTTGAGAACCCTCATGGTCTGCTTTGTACGCCTCCACGATCTGCGTAAACTGCTCGACAAACTTTTTGGAATCCTTGATCGAGCGTGAGAACGCGACAGCCCGCCGCATCGGCTGCACATCGCCTTGAAAATCCACATCGGTCTTCGCCGCTTCGAATCGCTTCTCCAGCCCGTTCCAGCAGCCAGTGATTTTCGTCGCATCCTCCAGCCTTAGCTCATTCTCCTTGCTGGCAATCTGTTTTTGGAACGTTTTGGAGACGTATTTCTCATCGACCGCCAGCACCAGCACCTTGTAGTCCGACAGCAGGCTCTTGCCGACCGCTTCGCCGAAGCCCAGGCGATGCAGCTCGTGCCCGAACTGCTCGACATTATCCATCGACGCGATTTCGGCCGAAACCTCCTTCGCCTTGCTCTTGGCATCGTCGCCGTAGATCCGCGGCGTGGCCGTCATGTACAGCCGCTTCTTCCCTCGCAGGAAATCGGCGTCATGAACCTTTACGAACGCCGATTCGTCCTCGCCGGTGAGCGTGACGCCGGTCGTGCGGTGGGCTTCATCGCAAATGATCAGGTCGAACTCCGGCATACCGGCCTTCTGCGCCTTGGCCACCGCTTCGATCGATTGATAAGTCGAAAAAACGACGATCAGCCCCGCCCCCTTGGTCCCACCAACCTTGGTCCCAGGGTCCTCCCTGGGACCACACTTCCCCGAGGGTCCCCCCTCGTCTCCTCTCTTCGCCGCCTTGGCAAGTTCCTTCGCCGCCTTGGCGTGCGCGCTGTACTGCCCTAGTAACTCCTTGCTGCTCGTCGTGGCAGGATAGGGCAGGTCGTAAGTGGTGATCTCGGCCGAGTCGTCGCTATCTTTCACGCGCCGTTTCCCGATCGAAACATCCGAACACACCGCCAGGCTTTGCAGCGGTTGCTCAGCCTGCGCCGTCCACTCCCGCAGCGTCTGCGACAACAGTGACAACGACGGCACCAGAAACAGCACATGCCCCGGCTGACCCTTACCCGCAAGCTGCGGCGCGAGCAGTTCGGCGATCTTGAGCGCGGTAAATGTCTTGCCCGTGCCGCAAGCCATGATCAACTTGCCCCGGTCGGCTTCTGCCAGACCGCTCGCGACATCGTCAATCGCCGCCTTCTGATGCGGTCGAATGCTGTTCTTCTTCGTCCGCTTCAGTTGCCCCGGCTTCTTCGCGTCGAACTTGCTCCAGTCGATGGGGCTTTGTTCCAGGTCGGGAATGCCGATGCGGGCGACTTTTTTCGTCTGGTTCAGCGCATCCAGCGCGTTCTTGCCCCAGTTGTCCGTGGTGCTGACAATGATCCCCTTGCTGAACAGCGGCTTGCCCAGCGCAGTAAAAAACGAATCGATTTCGCCTTTGCCGAGCGTTTGTTCGGGCAGATAAAACTTGCACTGAATGCCGCAATAGTCTCCGGTGGCCTTTTCCTGAGCCACAAGGTCGATGCCGACATCCCCAACCCGGCCCTTGAGCGGCCACTCATTCCACATCCAGACTTCGGAGAACAGGCCGGCGTAAAACGGATCGACCCGAAAGAACTGCTGCACCAGCCGTTCGAACCGGTCCCCCAAATCGCGGTTGTTTCGCGCATCGTCGCGAAACTGGGCGAGGATCGAGTCGAGTGTTGTGCTGGGCATCATCGTCCCTGACCGAAAATGGGCGAACCCGTCGCTCCGGTAACTGCCGCTTAAAGCGTCGCACCGCCAAAGTGGGGTAAGGATACAACTCGCTCCACCAATTTGCCACCGCTGTTTACTGGCCACTGACAACTGGCAAATAGACCAGACTAGTCCATTTCTCGCCGCCCAATAAAAAAACTTACACCCACACCAATCGCCGCTACCCCGCCCCCGGCTGACACTTAGCCGTAATCGACTCGTCGCACTCCAAAAAATCGTGCAACAAGTTCCTTGCAGAACCTCAGCCGTTCTGCTCTTTTGTACCCATATATACCTTTGTTCAAAATAACAACTTACAACAACCAGCCATGATCCCCGAATCAACTCCGCTGCCCACGGCACTCGCCGTACTGGAAGGGAGGTCGGCGAGGCCCTTCGCCGACCTGGGCCGTGGGTGGATGATCCATTGGAGCTTCTGGCCAGCGAGGGCCTCGCTGGCCTTCTCTCAGCGAAGCTCGACCGCCGCGTTCAAGTTGAGCGCGGTGCCCTCGGAACCGAAATCCCCAACCCGCCGACTCCAACCAACTTACAACGCAACCTAACGTCCGCCGTAATGAAAAAACTTAAAACTTGAGCGCCTCCGACCTCCGACTTCTGAATATGACCTTCGACTTTGGACCTTCGACTTTGGACCTTCGACTTTGGACTTTTAACTATGAATCCTGCTCTCGTTGCCGCTCCGAAAACCATTTGTTATACTCCCTTCGCTTTAAGTGCAATTGCTGCCAAGCCTTAAGTGCGTTTGCACGCGAGGGATTCTCACGAACAAGAGGGACGTTCTATGTCAGCCGCTGCTTTGCCCGCTGGAGTGAAGAAAGACATTACACAATGCATCGGCAACACGCCGCTCGTGCAGCTTCGCAAAGTGACCGAGGGCTGCGTCGCCACAGTTTTGGCAAAGCTCGAAAATTTGAACCCGCTGTGGAGCGTGAAGGACCGGATCGGTCGATCGATGGTCGATGCGGCCGAGCGGGACGGCAAAATCAAGCCGGGCATTACGTTGATCGAGGCTACCAGCGGCAACACCGGCATCGGCCTGGCGTACGTTTGTGCGTCGCGCGGCTACAAGCTCGCGGTGACGATGCCCGAAAGCATGACGATCGAGCGGCGGCGACTCTTGAAGGCGCTGGGGGCGGAAGTGATTCTGACCCCAGCGGCCGAGGGCATGCCCGGCGCCGTCCGCCGCGCGGAGGCGCTGGCTGCGGAGAACCCTGGAAAATATTTTCTGCCGCAGCAGTTCAAAAACCCGGCGAACCCTGAAGTTCATCGCAAGACGACGGCCGAGGAAATCTGGCGCGACACGGATGGCAAAGTCGATATCCTCGTCTCGGGCGTGGGCACCGGCGGCACGATTACCGGCGTGAGCGAAGTGATCAAATCGCGCAAGCCGGCGTTCAAGGCGATCGCCGTCGAGCCGGCCAATAGCCCGGTCATCACGCAAAAAATGAACGGCCAGGAGCTGAAGCCCGGCCGCCATACGATTCAGGGCCTTGGCGCTGGCTTCATTCCCGATGTGCTCAATATCAAGATTATCGATGAAGCGGTTCAAGTGAAGGACGAAGACGCCGCCGAGACGACCCGCAAAATGTCCACACAAGAGGGCATCTTCTGCGGCATCAGCTCCGGCGCCGCTGCCTGGGCCGCGATCGAGGTTGCCAAGAGACCTGAAAATGCGGGCAAGCTGATTGTCGTTGTTCTGCCCGACCTGGGTGAGCGTTATCTTTCGACGCAGTTGTTTCCGGAATAGTAGCGGTCGGGATGCCTGTGGTGGGCCGGCGCGAGCTGCGCTCGCTGGTCCTACCCTACGGCCGCCGCGAAAGCCGGCAATCGAGGTTATGCTTTAAGACATGACCTCGAACGAGTCGAACTCTTCGGGCAGCCATTCATCACGGAATAGGCTGCCGATTGTGCTGCTGTTATTCATTGGCAGCGGCTGCGCGGCGCTGATTTATGAAATCGTCTGGCTGCAGATGCTGCAGCTCGTCATTGGCTCATCGGCGGTGTCGCTGGGCGTGCTTCTGGGCACTTTCATGGGTGGCATGTGCCTTGGCAGCTTGCTGCTGCCGCGGTGTCTTTCGTTGCGTCATCATCCACTGCGCGTTTATGCGACCTTGGAACTTGGCATTGGCGTGATTGGCCTGGCGCTCCTATTTATCTTGCCTCAAGTCGATGAAATCTATGCGGCCAGCGCCATGCGAGGAACAGCCGGACTTTTCATCCGCGGCTTGATCGCCGCCGCGTGTCTGCTGCCACCGACAATACTGATGGGAGCCACGCTGCCCGCCGCCGCCCGATTTGTCGAAGCGACTCCGCGCGGCATCTCCTGGCTCGGCTTCTTTTACGGCGGCAACATCGCCGGCGCGGTTCTCGGCTGCTTGCTGGCCGGTTTCTATTTATTGCGTTTGTTCGACATGGCCACATCGACCTATGTCGCCGCGGCAATCAACGCCGTCGTAGCTATCGTCGGCTTACTCGTCGCAAACGCAACGCCGTTGTCAGCCCCCGCCGTGAACACAAATCAATCGCCGGCAACATCGCGGTCTGTCGCGTGGTCGATCTACATTGCGATCGGTCTCTCCGGCCTTGGCGCTCTGGGCGCGGAAGTCGTCTGGACCCGCATCCTTTCGCTCATCATCGGCGGTACGGTCTACACATTTTCCATCATCCTGGCCGTTTTTTTAATCGGCCTGGGCTTCGGCAGCACCTGGGGGGCTATGATCGCGCGCGAAAGCCGCTCATCGCGATCCGCGCTCGGCATTTGTCAGCTCATGTTGGCGGCGGCGATCGCTTGGGCGGCGTATATGCTTGCCGTCTCGCTGCCGCTGTGGCCCATTGATCCTTCGCTGGCCAGAAATCCCTGGCTGAATTTCCAACTCGACCTGGCGCGGTGCTTGTGGGCTATTTTGCCAGCAGCAACGCTGTGGGGCGCGAGTTTTCCGCTGGCGCTGGCGGCGGCAGCCCAAAGCGCGGGCGCAGGTGACTCCGGCCGATTGGTTGGCGGCATTTATGCGGCTAACACCGTTGGGGCAATCGTCGGCGCGCTCGTTTTCAGCATCGTCTTGGTTGGCTGGGTCGGTACGCAGCGGTGCGAGCAAGTGCTGATCGTGGTGGCGGCGGTCTCGGCATTGGTGACGATTGTTCCGTGCTTGTTTCTTGGGCCGGCCGGAGGCCCGCCCCACGGAGTTGGACAGGCGGGACGCCTACCCTACAGTCTGGCGGCTGGTGCGCTGTTGACGGCCGGGATCGTTGCCGCTGGCTGGCTCGCCTATTTGGTTCCGGCGACGTCCGGCGAGCTCATTGCTCATGGCCGCCGGCTGCCGACGCGCAAAGGCCTCTACGAAATGCTCTACCACGGCGAAGGCGTCAATTCGTCTGTCGCCGTGACCGTCTTTGACGATGGCGTGCGCAATTTTCACGTCAGCGGCAAGATTGAAGCGTCCAGCGAGCCGCAGGACATGCGGCTGCAGCGGATGCTCGGCCACATACCAGCCCTCATGCATCCGAATCCGAAGTCGGTGCTCGTTGTCGGATGCGGCGCGGGCGTGACCGCGGGATCCTTCGTCGTGCATCCGAGCGTCGAGCGGATCGTCATCTGCGAAATTGAACCGCTAATCCCGAAAATCGTCGCCGAATATTTTGCCGAAGAAAACTATGGCGTCGTGAAGGACAAAAAAGTCGAGATCGTGTTCGACGACGCCCGGCATTACATTTTGACGACGCGGGAAAAATTCGATATTATCACGTCCGACCCCATCAATCCCTGGGTGAAAGGCGCGGCGTCGCTCTATACCCGCGAGTATTTTGAGCTCTGCAAGCGGCGACTGAACGAAGGCGGCGTCATCACGCAGTGGGTGCCGCTGTATGAAAGCAGCGTCGCCGCCGTAAAAAGTGAATTGGCCACATTCTTCGCCGTTTTTCCGGAAGGAACGGTATGGAGCAACGATGTTGAAGGCCGCGGCTACGACGTGGTGCTGCTGGGTCAGATCGGCCCGCTCACAATCGACGTCGATCAACTTCAAGAGCGGCTCGGCCGCAGCGATCATTTTCCCGTTGATGAATCGTTGTATCAGGTCGGTTTCAATTCCGGCTTGGACTTGCTCGCCACCTTCGCCGGAACAGCCGCTGATCTTGCGCCGTGGCTAAAAGACGCAGAAATCAACCGCGATCGCAATCTGCGTCTGCAATATCTGGCCGGGTTCGCTGCGCACGATTACCAGGAGTCGATGATTTTCAATCAGATTCTCCGGCACAGGAAATATCCCGACAAGTTGTTCGTCACCTCTTACGACAACGAGATGGTCCTTCGCGCGCGGCTTGGTTTGGCAAAGTAGGGTGGGCTGTGCCCACCATGCTTACCGAACACGCACCGTTACGTCGGTGAGCACAGCCCACCCTACGAGATAATGCTTGCACTGACGCATTTGCCTTCGTCCAAATTGCAAGCGTGCGAGCGAACGTTTGTCGCGCATGAAGAAATCGACTACGAACGCGCGCTCACGCAGCACGCCGCTTACTGCGACGCGTTGCGGGCTTGCCGCGTGCGCGTTGTGACGCTTAACGTCAATGCTGACCAGCCGGACAGCACGTTCATTGAAGACATTGCCGTCGTGCTCGACGAAGTCGCCGTTCTTGCCTCGATGGGCACGGCTTCGCGGCGCGACGAACCGCGCGCCATCGAACCAATCATCCGCGAGCACCGCGAGATGGTCCGCATCGAGTCGCCCGCGACATTGGAAGGCGGCGATGTCCTCCGCGTTGGCCGCACGCTGCTCGTCGGCACGTCATGCCGCACCAATCATGCTGGAATCGCCCTCTTTGCAGCCATCGTCGAGCGATTTGGCTATCGGGTAATGCCAATTCCAATCCGCGAGTGTCTCCATCTTAAAACCGCCTGCACGGTGTTGCCTGACGGCCGGCTGCTCATCAATCCCGCGTGGATCAACAAGTCAGCGCTGACGGATTTCGATCTCATCGAAATCCCGACCGACGAACCCTGGGCCGCCAACGTGTGCCTCGTCAATTCCAATATGCTCCTTCCAGCCGCTCACGCTCGAACCGCGAACCTTATCGACAGTCTTGGCTTTGCAATTCGCGCGGTCGAACTCTCTGAATTCGCCAAAGCCGAGGGTGGTGTCACCTGCCTTTCGCTGTTGATCAACGAGTGATCGCTTTGTGCCGGCGGAATAGCTGCTTCGTGGGCCAAGACGTTAATCAACCGATCGAATTTTTGCATTCGATCGCATCTCGTCCGGCAGTATTTAGCGAGACGAAACACAGAGCCTGAGGGTCAACGTCATGCACGCCACTTTCGCCGCGGGTGGAGAGCCGCGGCTGTCCGAAACCGGTTGCTGCGTTATGGATGTCAGTCGCCAAAGCAGCAATCCGCCGCCGGTCGAAGAATTGCCTTGCGACCTGGAGACGAAGCGCGCGATTCGCGATCTATTGGATTCGCTGCCGAAGGACGTTCTCGACGAGCTGAACGCCGGCACAATTGACTTTAAAGACGCCGCGTTTCTCGACGGCCTGGTGGATCACATTTCCCGGCTGTCGCTGGCCAGTCCCCGTGCAGGCCAGAAAATCCTGCCGAAAATAATCAAGCTGAAAAAGTTGATTAACCGATCGCTGCGCGAGTCGGACCCGGAAGTGCAAGTTTCGGCGACCGTAACGCGAACGACCGCTCGCGTGGGCCGCAACGACGCCTGTCCCTGCGGCAGCGGTAAGAAATATAAGCAGTGTTGCTTGCGGAAGGGAAAGGCTTGAGGCTTGAGGCTGGCTTGAGGCCAGGCCGGCGAGCCTGCCATCAAGCCTCTGATCGATAAAAAACCGGAAACTTTTCCCGATTCGTGCATTGAAAACGAGCTGACGCGGCAGTATGAGGAATGGATTGTCTCAAACTAGAGGAGGCTGAGTCATGAGCCAGGGGCCAGCCGGAACAGCGCCGCTGCGGGCGAAAAACGAGTTAATTGACGGCAAAGCAATCGATTGGAAGGCGCTGAGCGACAAGGACTTGCTCGGCCGTTTTTTCCGGGACAAAGAGGACACGGCGTTTTCCACGCTGGTCGAGCGGCACGGTCCGCTCGTCTTCGGCGTGTGCCGGCGAATTCTCAACGACGCGAACGACGCCGAGGACGCGTTTCAGGCGACGTTTCTGGTGCTGGTGCGCAAGGGGGCCACGCTCCGCGATCCGGAGCGGCTGGCGAGTTGGCTTTACGGCGTGGCCTATCGGACCGCACGCAAGGTAAGGGCCAAGGCGGCTCTGCGAACCAAGTCGGAAAGGCAGGCGGGCGAGATGCCGACCAAATCCGATGCTGATAAGTCCCATCGCGACATGACAACTCGCGATATGACCTACGAGGAGCTGCAAGCCGTTCTCGATGAAGAGATCAGCAAGCTCCCGGAGAAATATGCTTTGCCGCTCGTCCTCTGCTATCTCGAAGGCAAGACGAACGCTCAGGCCGCCGCCCAACTCGGCTGGCCCGAAGGCTCGATTTCGCGGCGACTCTCGCGGGCGCGGGAGTTGTTGCGGTCGCGACTGGCAAAGCGGGGAATGGCCATGTCCGTCGCCCTCATCGCGGCTGTGTTTGCTAAGCCGTCATCGTCAGCGGTTTCGCGCGAGCTGCTCATTACCACCACTCGCGCCGCGACACTTGCCGCGGAGGGCGCGGAGCTCGAAGAAGTTACTTCGCCAACGGCGGCGAAAGTCGCGCTCGAAATGCTGGCCGGAATGTCCGCCGCCAGGAAATTCGCGATTCCGACTGCCATTATCGTGGCGTCCGTCCTGATCATACTCACGGCATCGTTCTTTCAGGTTTCACCGTCCGCCTATGCCGCGAGCCTGTTCAATTTCTCCCGCAGCGCCAACGCGCATGGCCTGACCACGACGCCTACGTCAGGCCAAATGCTTGTCCTGCCGGGCGGCTCGGCGTCTGCCGAAGGCGGCGCTTGTGGCTCGGCGTGCGGTACGGCTGCACCGTGCGGCTCAGCTCCGTAGCACTGCTTTTTAGCGGAGACCAAACTTGGTCCCGGAGGCCCAGCGAACAATCTTTAACCTGCGCTTCTTCGAGAGCAGTTTGCTCCCGGCTATTAGGCAATTCATGCACCCGATATCTTGGACGGGATGAATTCCGATCCCGACGACACCGAAGAACTATTCCCCGAATCGACTGACGCGAACGAAGCCCATTCGACCGACGAAACAGACGCGGATGACCGCGAAATTATCGAAAAAGCCTCCAAGGCAGCTCGAAAACTCGAACCGATCATCTTAGCTCACGTCCTGCGGCCCAATTATCAGCCCGTTAAGCCGCGGGTAATCGCCAAGCAGCTCAAGCTGCCCAGCGAGCTGCACAAAGCCCTCAAGCTAGCCCTTAAGCGGTTGGCCAAAGCCGGCAAAGTGACATACGGCGCGGAGCATTTGGTTCGGCCGCCCAAGCGGCAAGCGAAAGCTCCTGCTCAAAAGTCGCCCAACAAATTGAAGCCCGCAGGGCGGACTCATCTCGCCATGCCCGTGGCGTCGGCTCCGCCCCCCAAAAGCCAACCATCCGCGCGCGACGGCAAAAACATCGTCATCGGCCGCTTTCGCCGCACGGCTCGCGGCTTTGGCTTTGTCCGTCCGCAAGGCAGCAAACGCGGCGACAAGAGTAGCGACATTTACATCGCGGCTGGCGCGACGATGGACGCTTCGGACCGCGACACCGTCCGCGTGCGACTCAGTCGCAAAAACGTGCGCGGCAAAGGCGGCGCGCTGCGGGTGGCCGGCGAGATCGTTGCAATCCTGGAGCGCGACACACACCAGTTCGTCGGCGTTTATAAAGAGCGCGGCGGAACAGGGTACGTCGCAGTTGACGGCAAGGTCTTCGCGCAACCCGTGCCCGTGGGCGATCCGGGCGCGAAAGGCGCCGCGCCCGATGACAAAGTCGTCATCGAGATGGTCAAGTTCCCGACACACATCAGCGCTGGCGAAGCAGTGATCGTCGAAGTGCTCGGCAAGCGCGGCGACCCCGGCGTGGATACGCTCTCCATCATCCACGAATTCGGTTTGCCGCAAGAATTTCCCGAAGACGTTCTCGAAGATGCTCGCCAGCAAGCCGAGCTGTTCGACGAAGTGATCGGCAATCGCCTCGATCTGACCGGCGAAACGACAATCACCATCGACCCCGTCGATGCCCGCGATTTCGACGACGCAGTTTCTTTGACGCGACTCGAAAATGGCCACTGGAAGCTGGGCGTTCACATCGCCGACGTTTCGCACTTCGTTCGCGCCCGCTCGCCGCTCGACCGCGAAGCTCGCGAGCGTGCGACAAGCGTTTATCTGCCCGACCGCGTCATTCCCATGCTGCCGGAGGTCATCAGCAACAATCTCGCCAGCCTCCAGCCCGACAAAATTCGCTATACCCTGTCCTCCATCATGGAGCTCACGCCGGAGGGGGCCTATGTCGCGGGCGAAGTGAAGCGATCCGCCATCAAAAGCGACCGGCGGTTCACGTACGAAGAGGTGGACGAGTTTCTGGCCGATCGCGACGCCTGGCGCAAGAAGCTCACTCTCAAGATTTGGACGCTGCTGTC